>CANJHO010000019.1 GCA_947474165.1 Legionellaceae bacterium | reverse complement strand
TGCAGTCGGCCTCTTCAACGTAATCGCCCGCCACCCTTTTACACCATGATCAAAAATAAATCAAAAAGTTAGTTCACCACGTTTTCCAGCCCCTGTCTAACCGCTCGCAATGACGGAATTACAAAAAATGGCTAAAGTCGAGAACAGAACAGCATCAAAATAATTATTTAGAATTAGTGATTTTAATTTATGGATTTCCTCATCTGGTAAAAAGTCATGTGTCGTTCGTACAGATTCTTCCCATATCACTATTAACTGTGAGTAGTCTTGCTTTTCAACATGACAAATTAGATGTTTCATAATTTTTATGTCCAACTAGAGTATTGAAAGGATTGGTTCCAAGCTTCATGGCTTTTTAGTATCCGCTGATAATCAAGCCTTGCTTAATAGCAAAATTATCTCTAATCCAGCAGAAAAAAAACCCGTCTGATCCTTATTTTTGGCGAGCATTTTGGTTTTCCATTGATGGCTCCAGATGAAGTACCATTAATAAGTCACGAAGACTTACCCGAATACCTTACTCAGCAGATTTCTTTGGCTTAGGTGGCCCTGATGTTGTGCCTTATAAAGATTCTTAAATGAAAAATAGTTGTCCTTTTTTCATACATTTAAAGGTAGAATATTGACGGCTATAGCTATCCAAGAACCTGATTATACTTATAAAAACCCAAGTACCGGTGATTTCTACAGTTTTTCTGATTTATATTCTTTCTCGAAAGAATATTTAGGTGCTTCAATTCTATTTTGGAACGTAGAAGAACCATTTTTTTCAGATCAACTTTTACCTATACTGCGCGCGGGCACAATCTTAAGTTTTTTGTCGACGTCATTTTTGTTCCAGTTTGTCGTTTAAATCGCAGCGCAATAGCAAGTCTATTGTCAAGATTTAAACGACAAACTGGGGCGAAAAGGACAAGTGAAAAACTTAAGATTGTGCCCGCGCGCAGTATAGATTAAGTACTAACTATTTTAAATGCCATGAACAACATGCAAAATAGAAATATCACATACCGTGGTACCTCATTTTTAACAACTACGCTGGCTTTCATCACAAAGATATAATCAATTTGCACTCTGTGTGCACCCTGAAAATGTCCCGGGTGATTGAGACCTTGCAGAAAATATTTATAACATATTGATTATAAATGATTATACTGGTCGGAGTGACTGGAATCGAACCAGCGGCCCCTGCCTCCCGAAGGCAGTGCTCTACCAGGCTGAGCTACACTCCGAATAAGAAGCTATTTCATGCCCGATCCTTAATGATCGCGGCTTATTGCAAATTGAGCCAGCTCAGCAAGTGCTTTTTTATAGACTGAGTCAGGTAGAATGTGCAAGGCTGTTATGGCTGTATCTACTTCTTTTTGTGCAACACTGCGGGTATAGTCAATGGCATTGGTTGAAGCGATGGCGTCTAATATGTCTGCTAAATAGTCTAATGTTCCAAGCTCCAAGCTATTTCTGATGGTTTGTTGTTGTGATGGGGTTCCATGTTGTAAGGCATATAGCAAGGGAAGGGTGGCTTTGCCATCAGCCAAATCATCGCCGATATTTTTTCCAATGGTTTTTGAATCTGAACAATAATCAAGGGCATCGTCCATTAATTGAAAGGCATTTCCTAAATGTAATCCATAATCGTACAAGCCTTTTTCTATGGCTGGGATCGATTGGCTAATTTGTGCGCCCAAAGAGGCCGAGATGGCGAAGAGCAATGAGGTTTTAGAGGCAATGATATCAAAATATTCTTTTTCAGACGGTGTGGTTTTATGACGATTGGTGAGTTGTTGTATTTCACCACAACCAATTTTAATGGTTATATCGGTTAATCGCTGCATGATGCCTAAATCACCAATGCTTATCAGTAACTGCAAATACTGCATGAATATATAATCACCGACCAAAATGCTGGCTTTGCTGCCCCATATTTCATGGGCCGTTTCGCGTCCTCGTCGCAAGGTTGATTCATCAATCACATCGTCATGTAATAGCGTTGCTGTATGAAAAAATTCGATCATCGCAGCCAGTGAAATATGATGTTTTCCTTGGTAGTTACAGGCATGACAGGCCAGAAGAATTAGCAATGGACGAAGGCGTTTTCCACCACTTTGGATGATGTAACTCGACAAATCATCAATTAAACTGTATTCGGATTGGATTTTTTCGATAATTAAAGCGTTAACAGCTTCAAAATCGTCTGCCACTAATGATCGTAAATGGTTAATATCCATTCCCGGTCCTCTTCTATAGAATCAATGAATGCTAAGCTGGGCATTGCCTAAAGTCAAGATAATGGTCAGCTTTGATTCAAAAACGATGGTTAACGATTGGATAACAGCGCATTGGCTACTTTTGATTGGTTTTTCCGGCCCAGTGCTTTGCAAATCATATCGCCTGCTTCGACGATTTTATAAATATCAATCCCTGTTTTAATGACAAGGCCATGCAATAGGTACAGCACATCCTCAGTGGCGACATTGCCAGTGGCACCGCGGGCATAGGGGCAGCCACCGAGTCCCGCTACAGCACTATCAAAACGGGTTATGCCCGCTTCCAGTGCACAATAGATATTGGCGATGGCTTGACCATAAGTGTCATGAAAATGCATGGCCACTTGAGATAAGGGGGTCAACAGAGAGAGATCATGAATGAGTGCTTTGGTTTGCTGAGGGGTTCCAACGCCGATGGTATCGCCTAAACTGATTTCATTGACGCCAAGCGCCATGAGTTGCTCTGCAACAGCCATCACCTTTTTAGGTGAAATAGCGCCCTCATAGGGGCAGCCTAAGGCACATGATATATAGGCCCGAACCTCTAGTTGATGGGCGTGTGCCAGGGCCATCACGGGTTTTGCACGCTCAAGGCTTTCTGCTATAGAGCAATTGATATTGTGTTGGTTAAATAATTCACTGGCAGCAGTAAAAATTGCAATGTGCTTGATTCCGACCTTTATGGCCATTTTCATGCCTTGTTCATTGGGTACCAGTGCTGAAAAATTGACGCCTTGGGGGTGTTCTATTGCGCGAAACACCGCTTCATTATCCGCGAGTTGGGGAATGGCCTTGGAGGAAACAAAACTGGTGACTTCAATGGCGGTTAGTCCTGTTTTGCTGAGCAGGTTGATCCATTCGATTTTGGTTGGGGTCGGTACAAATATAGGCTCATTTTGCAAACCGTCGCGGGGTCCCACTTCAATCAGGGTGATATCCTTTGTATTCTGCATGGTTGTTTTATACCTCGGTTTGCACCGTGACTAATTCCGCACCTTCATTCACTTGTGCGCCGACTTCATAAAAAATATCCATTAACACACCATCGGCAGGGGCATGGATGGTATGCTCCATTTTCATGGCCTCTAAGACCATGAGCCGATCACCTGTTTTAATAGAGTCCCCTTTGTTTTTTAGTATGGCCACAACCGTTGCAGGCATTGGTGCTGTTAAAAGATGGTCATTCAAGGGGTGATGCTTTGTTAATGTAGCACCATGAACACGTTCAATATTGATGGGACCCGCACGGGTGTATAAAATAATTTGCCCATTGAAGCGCTCAACCAATGCTTGATGAGCCTCCTGTCCATCATTGATGGATAAGGTATTATCAACCCATTTTAATTGCAAGCCGATGGTTTCATTCTGATAGACAACGCTCAATTCGTGCCTATTCATGGGGGTGATTTGAATGTCGAGCTGCTCACCCAAAATGAGATAACGGGAGGACCAATGGGTGCTCAGGTGGGGTTGCCAGGCAAAGGTATCGATGCGTAAAGGATCCCGGTTTTCCGTGTATAGGCTTAGATAATCGACACTGGCAGCCATTAATATGGCCTGTCGTAAATCGAAGCAAGGCAGGTCTAGTGTGTGTTCGCTTAAAAAATTGGTATTCAGTTGGGCATTTTGAAAGTCTGCTGTTTGAATGATCGAGGCTAAAAAGGGAATATTGGTTTTTACCCCTCCGATGTAATAGTGTGCAAGGGCCTGTTGTAACCGACCAAGTGCTTCAGCACGCGTTTCACCCCATGCAATTAATTTGGCAATCATGGGATCATAATACATGGAAATGTTCGAGGTAGAGCACACCCCACTGTCTATACGGATCCCTTGGCCTGTGGGCTCTTTTAGAAAGTGCAGTTGACCAATCGAGGGGATAAAATCATGTGCTGGATCTTCTGCATAAATTCTGCATTCAATGGCATGGCCTTTTGTGGTGATCTCAGCTTGGCTACAGGGTAGGGGCTCATTGGCTGCAATGCGCAGTTGCCATTCTACTAAATCAAGCTGAGTTACCATCTCTGTCACAGGATGTTCGACTTGTAAGCGCGTGTTCATCTCCATGAAATAGAAAAGATCCCCTGCTACCAAAAATTCTACGGTGCCTGCCCCGTGGTAGTCGATGACTTGAGCCACAGTAATGGCCGCATGGGCTAATCCTTTTCGTAGGGTGGGTGATAGATTGGGCGCAGGGGCTTCTTCAATAATTTTTTGGTGTCTGCGTTGAATGGAGCAGTCCCTCGTATCGAGGTGCAACACGTTCCCATAATGATCCGCCATGATTTGAACTTCCACATGGCGGGGGTTTTTAATTAATTTTTCAATCAGCAGCGTATCATCTGAAAAATAGGCCTTGGCTTCACGGCGAGCCCCCTCTAAAGCGCTTAAAAAATCAGATTCATGGCTTACGGCACGCATGCCTTTACCCCCGCCACCCGAGGCGGCTTTAATCAGAACAGGAAAACCGATGCGCTTCGCTTCTGTTAAGAGGCGCGTATTGGATTGTTCTTTGCCATGGTAGCCAGGGGTGAGTGGGATCTCAGTTTTTTCAAGTCGTTGTTTTGCTAATTGTTTTGAGGCCATGGCTTCCATTGCCTCGATCGAGGGGCCAATAAAGATGAGTTTGGCTTTTGCACAGGCCCGTGCAAAGTCTGGATTTTCTGATAAAAAGCCGTAACCAGGATGAATGGCCTCAGCACCACTGGCCCTTGCTGCTTGAATAATGGCCTCAATATTAAGGTAACTGGCGTTAGCGGGACTCGGGCCTACACAAATCGCATGGTCTGCTAAGCTCACATGGAGGCTGTCAGCATCTGCAGTGGAATAAATGGCGATGGATTGAATCCCCATTTTTTGTGTGGTTTTGATGATTCGACAGGCAATTTCACCCCGATTGGCAATCAGAACTTTAGTGAACATGGGTCTTTTTTTCACTTAATGATTTCCTTTATTTAAAAAAGCCCTCAACCCCTGCTGAGCCTCTATCGATCGGCGTTGTTTAGCAATGAAGGTGGCAGTAAGATCTTGCAAGGCCTCATTGATGGGCTGATTGGCGACTTGATGAACCAGGGATTTTGCTGCAATAACCGCCCCTGGAGGCCATTCTGCGATCTGTTTTGCAATCCCAAGGGTGAAGGCTAAAAGCTCCGATTCTGGTACACAATGTTGGATGAGATGTAACAGAAGGGCACGTTTCGCATCGAAAGTTTCAGCACTCATGAATAGGCCGATGGCGTTACGCTCGCCAATGGCTTTTATCACATAAGGGCTAATAACCGCAGGGATAAGCCCTAATTTAACTTCAGAAAAACAAAAATAAGCAGTTTCTGCGGCAATAGCGATATCACAAGCGGCAACCAAGCCAGCACCGCCGCCGATTGCAGCCCCCTGTACCATGGCAATGGTGGGCTTTGGATGTTGATTGAGTCGATGCATTAGATGGGCTAATTTCTTGGCATCTGCTAGATTTTCTTCATCACTAAAATGGGCCATGCGCTGCATCCAAGCCATGTCAGCACCTGCAGAAAAATGGCGGCCATGGGCTTTGAGGACAATCACATGAACGTTTGGATTTTGCTCGGCATTATCCAGTGCGAGAAGCAATTCAGCCAATAAGGTGTCATCAAATGCATTGTGTTTACTCACACGATTCATGGTGATTTGCAACACATGGTCTTGTAATTCACTTAATAGATAACTCATGTTGTCCTTAAAAATTACTAAAAATGAGCCTACATTCGAAATACCCCAAATTTTGTTGCTTCAATCGGGGCATTTAATGCGGCGGATAGGCTTAATCCTAATACTTTTCGCGTGTCTTGTGGGGCTATTACCCCATCATCCCATAAACGAGCACTCGCATAATAGGGGTTTCCTTGTCGCTCATATTGGGCATGTAGATTGGTTTTAAAAAGTTCTTCTTCTTTTAAAGGCCATGAGGTGCCTTGTTTCGTATGCTTGTCGCGGCTAACCTGTGCGAGTACATTCGCGGCTTGTTCGCCACCCATCACAGAAATACGTGCATTGGGCCAGGTCCATAAAAATCGGGGGTTAAATGCTCGCCCGCACATGGCATAGTTTCCTGCGCCAAAACTGCCCCCCACAATCACCGTAATTTTAGGCACTTTTGCATTGGCGACTGCCATCACCATTTTAGCTCCATGTTTGGCAATACCAGCAGCCTCATATTTACTACCTACCATAAATCCTGTGATATTTTGTAGAAAAATCAATGGGATTTTACGCTCGGCACAGAGCTCAATAAAATGTGTTCCTTTCAAGGCACTTTCACCAAATAAAATCCCATTATTGGCGACAATCCCGATGGGATAGCCATATAAATGGGCAAATCCACAGACTAAGGTGGGTCCATAGAGGGCTTTAAATTCATCAAAGTCAGAGCCATCGACAAGGCGTGCAATGATTTCTCTTATATCAAAGGGCTTACGAGGATCAGTCGGGATGATCCCACTCAATTCTTGTTCAGGGTAGGCGGGTTCGCGGCTTTCAATGCGAACGAGCGATTCTGGTTTTTTTCGGTTTAAATATCGAACCGATTCCCTGGCGATATGGATAGCATGCGCATCATCTTCAGCCATATAATCAGCAACACCAGACTGTCGACAATGCACCTCAGCACCACCTAAGGCTTCGGCAGTGATTACCTCACCCGTGGCGGCTTTAACCAAAGGCGGGCCTCCTAAAAAAATGGTGGCTTGTTGTTGAACCATGATAGAGATATCAGCCATTGCAGGCACATAGGCACCACCGGCGGTACATGAGCCCATGACGATAGCAATTTGAGGGATATTTTGTGCTGATAACAGGGCTTGGTTATAAAATATTCTGCCAAAATGATCTTTGTCTGGAAAGACTTCATCTTGCAGGGGTAAAAATGCGCCGCCAGAATCTACCAAATAGAGACAGGGCAGGTTGTTTTCTGTGGCAATGGCTTGTGCCCGTAAATGTTTTTTGACCGTGAGTGGGTAGTATGTGCCCCCTTTGACGGTTGCATCATTGATTACAATGAGACACTCTTGCCCTGATACAAACCCAATGCCTGTAATTAGGCCCGCGGCAGGGACTTTATCATCATAAACTTCAAAGGCTGCCAATTGAGACAGTTCAAGGAACGGACTTCCTTGATCAAGGAGTTGCTGTAGGCGTTCGCGAGGCAATAATTTTCCATGCGACAGGTGCCTAGTCCGTGCTTTTTCATCACCGCCGAGGGCGATGGTTGCCACGGTTTTTTGTAGTGCATCAACCAAATGTTGCATCGATTGTTGGTTGGCTTGAAACTCACTACTACTGGGATGAAGTTGACTGATGATTTTCGCCATGTCGCTTGTCCTTAGGACTTAAGCCCTTAGTGAATAAGTACTTTGCTCAATGCGATAACAAGCCATAAAATCCATGTTATCTGAATAAAATAGGGCATCTGTCGTCGTTTGATAGCATAATAAACGAGTGCTGGAATGGCGGCAATGAGCACAGGAATCATGACCAGTGTGATGATTTTACGGATGAGGATGCCCAATTCACTGCTGCTAAAAATAGGAACCAAGATAATATTGATGTGGGTATAAATTAGATCAATGTAAATAATGAGTAAATTGGCGTATTTTGCGAGGAGTACAACCACAATACTCAATAGAAGATAAATGATGCCTTGTTTAAACATAGTGTTCCTTTTAAAGTATCTCAATGGCAAGTGCTGTCGCTTCACCGCCACCAATGCACAAGGCGGCCACACCACGGGTTTTATGTTTTCGTTGAAGTGCGTGAATCAGTGTGACTAATATTCGAGCGCCTGAGGCGCCTATGGGGTGGCCTAAGGCACATGCCCCTCCATGGATATTCACTTGTTCAACTGATAACTTAAGCTCACGGATCGCCACCATCGCAACAATTGCAAAAGCTTCATTAATTTCATATAAATCAACATCTTGCGCGCTCCATCCTGCTTTGTCTAATACTTTTTGAATGGCTTTTATGGGCGCTGTGGTAAACCATTCGGGTGCGGCTGCATGGGTGGCATGTGCCACAATTTTAGCCAATGGTTTAAGTCCGCGTTGCATGGCGCTTGCCGCTGTCATTAAAATAAGACTCGCAGCCCCATCAGAGATGCTGCTGGAATTGGCGGCAGTGATTGTTCCATTGGTTTGAAATGCAGGTCGCAATTGAGGAATTTTAGCTAATTTTGCCGCATTGGGGCCTTCGTCAACGCTAACCAGGGTCGTTTCACCTTTGCGCCCGAGAATCGTGATGGGCGCAATTTCATTATCAAACGCACCTTCTTTTTGCGCGGCTAGGGCACGGGTCATGGATTGAATGGCAAACGCATCTTGTTCTTCGCGGGTAATATTAAACTGTTCTGCTGTTGCATCCGCAAAGCAGCCCATTAATTTTCCTGTTTCATAGGCATCTTCTAGCCCATCACGGTACATATGGTCAATGAGTTCACCATGGCCTAAGCGATAGCCTGTGCGAGCTTTGTTGAGTAGATAGGGTGCATTGCTCATGCTTTCCATGCCGCCTGCAAGCACAATTGTTGCTGAGCCTGCTTTAATGAGATCATGTGCCAGCATCACGGCTTTCATTCCTGATCCACACATTTTATTGATTGTTGTAGCCCCCACAGTGGTGGGGACTCCTGCTTTGATGGCCGCTTGTCGCGCCGGTGCTTGCCCAATGCCTGCGGATAAAACACACCCACTAATCACCTCATCAATCGCATCTGCTGCAAGTCCTGCTTGAAGCATCGCGGCACGATGGGCGCTGGCGCCTAATTCTGGGGCTGTTTGGGTAGACAAGCTCCCCAACATCGCCCCAGAGGGTGTTCTCATTGCTGCAACAATCACGATATCATCTGGCTTCATGGGCATATTCCTTAAATAATTCACGACCGATTAGCATCCGTCTGATCTCAGAGGTTCCTGCTCCAATTTCATATAATTTTGCATCGCGAAGCAAGCGTCCGGTTGGGTATTCGTTGATGTAGCCATTGCCGCCCAATGTTTGAATGGCTTGTAAGGCTATTTGGGTTGCTTTTTCAGCCGTGTAGAGGATCACACTGGCGGCATCTCTTCGGCTCACAACGCCATTGTCGCAGGCCCGGGCCACGGCGTAAAGGTAGGCGCGTGAGGCGTTGAGTTCGGTGTACATGTCCGCTATTTTGCCTTGAATAAATTGAAACTCACCAATGGCTTGATTAAATTGCTTGCGCTCGTGAACATAAGGTAAAACAACATCTAAACACGCTTGCATGATACCCACAGGGCCTGCAGCAAGAATGGTGCGCTCATAATCAAGGCCGCTCATGAGGACATTGACCCCTTGATTGATTTGTCCGAGTACATTGTCAACGGGGACTTCACAGTCTTGAAAGACGAGTTCACAGGTGTTTGATCCCCGCATGCCAAGCTTGTCTAATTTTTGGGCCGTGCTAAAACCATGAAAGCCTTTTTCAATGATGAAGGCGGTGATGCCTTTACTGCCAGCTTGTGGATCTGTTTTGGCATAGACCACCAAAACATGGGCTTCAGGGCCATTGGTGATCCACATCTTGGTGCCATTCAGGATAAAATGATCGTTTTTTCGAATGGCTTTTAATTGCATGCTGACAACATCAGAGCCTGAGTTGGCTTCACTCATGGCCAAAGCACCCACCTTATCACCCCGGATCAACGGGGGTAAATAGCGTTGTTTTTGTTCAGAGGTGCCGTTTAAATAAAGTTGATTCACACAGAGGTTGGAATGAGCACCATAGCTTAATCCCACAGCAGCCGAGGCGCGTGAAATTTCTTCCATCGCAATGACATGGGCCAAATAACCCATGTTAGCCCCGCCATATTCTTCGCTAACCGTAATGCCCAACAGACCCATGTCGCCTAATTTTCGCCAGAGAGGCGTTGGAAAGGTGTTGTCGATATCAATTTGTGCAGCAATAGGGGCTATTTCACGATGCGCAAAATGATATACGGTGTCACGTAATAGGTCTTGGGTTTCGCCGAGTTGATGTTGCAATCCGTTATGCATAGATTACTTCCCGTTGCTTCAACAAATACGCTAGACTATACCCTTCATCAAAGTGGTTGTGAAGATAGCAGGGCTAAATCATGTGTGATCAAAATAAAAACATCTTTTTACGCCCGGGATCTTTTGATTATTTTATAAACACGCTAGCCACATCCATGTCGCTCTTGAAAGGCATCCATGCCTTTCAAAGGTTTATAAAATAATCAAAAGATCCCGGGCTTAAAAAGATGTTTTTATTTTGATCACACATGATTGGGCCCTGGTTGTGAAGATAGCATGAATGGGAGAGTGGAAGAATGCGTAAACTGGTGTTGTGGGGCCATCATTGGGATGAGTATCGTGAAATGTTCGATTTATCAGCGTCCTCTTTAAACAATAGTTTTCTAGAGTATGGCTGTGGGCCTAGTGCTGTGAATAAAGAACTTCATGATACAACGAAGATCATGAGCTGTGATCCCTTGTTTGTTTTAGATAAAGGCACGCTTTCAACAAAAACGGCCTTGATTTTTCATGACATGGCCGCGCATATATTTCGCGATAAAGATAAATTTGATTTTAGTCATGATGGGAGCTTCGAGGACTTAATCGCCAGTCGCCAACAGGGGATGCTTGAATTTTTTTCAGATTATGATCAGGGGAAAAAAGAAAAACGCTATCTTCCTGTAACGGATTATGCATTGCCGTTTAAGGATTTTGAATTTGATATGGCTTTAAGTTCGCATTATTTATTTGCAGATTTAGATGATCAAGACATTGATTTTCATTTGAAGGTGATTCAGGAATTGGCCCGGGTCGCTAAAGAAGTGCGGATTTTTCCGTTGATTGATAGGCATGGGCAACCCTCGCCCTTTCTTGGGCCTGTGTTGTTGGGTTTGCAGCAAGCGAATTTTGGCGTTGAGGTCCGTGAGGTTAGTTATCACTTACAACCCAAGGGCAATGCGATGTTGCGGGTTTGGGCACAACTTTGTCCTTTGGATTCACATGATTCATTTTAATTCCATTGATGCGGCCACTTTTTTAAATGAATATTGGCAAAAAAAACCGTTGTTGATTCGACAGGCATTGCCTGATTTTGTTAACCCCTTGAGTGCAGATGAATTGGCAGGACTTTCAATGGATGAGAATATTGAAAGCCGTATAGTCTTTGAAACACCTAAAAAACCCCCTCATTGGCGCTTAAAGAAAGGGCCTTTTACCGCCGCTGATTTTGAAGCCTTGCCAAAAAGTCACTGGACCTTATTGGTGCAGGCCGTTGATCAGGTGATTCCTGAGGTTGCTTTGTTGCTTCAACACTTTGATTTTCTTCCCCAATGGCGCGTTGATGATGTCATGATAAGTTATGCGGTAAAGCAGGGTTCTGTGGGGCCGCATTATGACAACTATGATGTATTTTTATACCAAGCTCAGGGGCAACGACAATGGTCATTGACCACCAAAAATTGCAACGAAACCAATTGTTTAGAGGGTGTTGATCTACGGATCATGGCTCAATTTGAAATCGAGGAAGTCCATACGTTGTTACCAGGAGACATGCTCTATCTTCCCCCTCATGTGGGCCATCACGGGATAGCTTTAGAGGATGACTGTATGACCTACTCCTTTGGTTATCGCAGTTATCAAGGCCAGGAGATGTGGGATAGTATGGGCGACTATTTGTCTGAACATCATTTTTTTACAGCCCTTTATCAAGATCCCAATTGGGCTAAATTAAAAACCACATCAGGGATCCCAGAGACCGCATGGCGTCGTGCAAAAGAATTATTGCAGCAGGTATTGGCAGATGATGCGCTCATGCGCTCCTGGTTTGGTTGTTTTGCGACCCGCCTTGATTCAGCAGGGGAGCAACATATGCCGCTACCCTTAACAGAAAAAAAGCGCGGAACTTTACCCGCTTTTATTGCTTTTCTTAAAAAAAGCCCAGGATTTTTGCGCGATGCGACCTGTAGAATAGCTTATGATGAGACCAGCATGCAGTTATTCATTAATGGGTGTGCCTGGCAAAGTGAGGGGGTTTCAGAGGCATTGATTCGTTATGTGGCAGATAATCGGGTGCTGACATTGGCTGAATTGAACTCTTTTTTAAATGAAATGCCCAATCAATTATTTCTTTATGAGTTGTGGATTTTACAATGGTTAGTGGTGTTGACATGAGCCTTTCAATGTATTCACTGTTGAGGCCTTTGTTGTTTCGGCTTGATCCAGAAACAGCGCATCATCTCACCTTGAAGCTATTGCATTATTTGCCAGAAGCCTGTTTTTCCAAGCCCAAAGCCCTGGGAGTTAGCGCATTCGGGCTTGAGTTTTCGCATCCTTTGGGATTAGCGGCCGGTTTGGATAAAAATGCCGAGCATCTTGATGCCTTATCGAAGCTTGGTTTTTCTTTTATTGAGGTGGGCACCACCACCCCGCGACCACAAGAAGGCAATCCTAAGCCCCGCCTATTTCGAATCCCTCGGGCATCTGCTCTGTTAAATCGCATGGGGTTTAATAATCAGGGGGTTGATGCGCTGGTTCTGAATATCAAAGCATCTTCTTATGAGGGGATTTTAGGGATTAATATTGGTAAAAACAAAGACACCCCGATGGATAAAGCCGTGGATGATTATTTATATTGTTTACAGCGGGTGTATTTACAGGCCTCCTATGTCACGGTCAATATTTCATCACCGAATACGCCAGGTTTGAGGGCCTTGCAAGCAGGGGCGTATTTTCAAGTATTGATGAGTGCACTTCGCGAGGAACAATTACATTTATCCGATAAGCACCAACGTTATGTGCCCCTGGTTGTTAAAATATCTCCAGATGAAACAGATGAAACCCTACAACGCATGTGCGATGTGATGCTTGCAGAGGGGGTAGATGGTATTATCGCTTCCAATACAACTTGTTTTCACCAGGCAGTGAAAGGCATGGTGCATGGGGGGGAGGCAGGGGGCTTGAGTGGTCAACCTTTGGCGCGGCAGTCAACGCATTGTTTAAAGGTTCTTAAAGCCGTCGTCGGAGACGATATCACATTGATTGGTGTGGGCGGGATTGATAATGGGGTGGTGGCCGTTGAAAAATTAGAAGCAGGCGCGACTTTGTTACAGCTCTATACGGGCTTAGTGTATCAAGGTCCGGGATTGGTGAGTCAGTTGGTGGATGCAATCATTAACAGGCCGGATCTTAAGTCATTGGCACTCTCGGACGATAAGAGGTACAATTCGTAAAAATTAAATTCAACCGTGTTGTAATAAACTATGAAAAATAAATCCCATGGAAAAGCAGGCCCTATTTATCGCCGTTTATTGGCCTATGTTAAGCCATTTTGGCCTGTATTGTTACTGGGTTTGCTGGCCAATGCTTGCTCTTCTGCGCTCGATGCTGGTTTTACTTATATGTTTAGGCCATTGCTGGATAAAACTTTTATTGATATCGACATGGAATTTATTAAAAAAATTCCATTGTATGTCTTGCTGGGGGTAACATTGCGTGGTTTGGTGTTGTCCGTGGGGGGCTATTCCATGACCTGGGTGGCGCGCTCGGTCGTTAATGTATTAAGACAACGGGTCTTTTCTCACATCATACAATTACCTGCCGATTATTATGATGAGGCCACCTCAGGTCAATTGTTGTCAAAAATACTCTACGATGTGGAACAGGTGGCTCAAGTGAGTGCGGATGCGTTGACTGATTTTGTTCAAAATACGTGTTTGGTTATTGGTTTGCTCACTGTGATGATGGTGATCAGTTGGCAATTGTCCTGCATATTCTTGCTGACTATCCCATTTATTGGCCTGATTGTGAACTATACAAACAAGCGAGTGCGTCGTATTAGTCATAAAGTTCAACAATCAATGGGTGAGATCACTGAAATTGCAGCCGAAGTGATTGATGGCTACCGGGTTGTGCGTATTTTTGGTGGCGAACATTATGAGCTCAAGAAATTTAATCAAGCAACCGATGCTTCTCGAAAAAATGACATGAAAGTTGCGGTGAGCAAGGTGATTAATGTGTTTGGTGTTCAGACTATCATTGCCATTGGGATTTCCCTCATTGTATTGGTTTCTATCAAATTGGTATCGGTGATTACCGTCACGGCGGGATCATTTCTTGCAATTATTGCCGCCATGTTGCAATTGATACGTCCTATGAAAATTTTGACTAATTTAAATACCACCATTCAACGGGGGCTTGCGGGGGCCGAAAGTGTATTTTCTTTATTGGATGAACCCCTTGAGCTAAAACGGGGAAAAAAATTAACAGAACGTTCACGGGGTGAGATTGAATTTCAGCATGTGGATTTCGCTTACCGAAAGGGACAAACCATCTTGCATGATCTTAATTTCAAGATTAATGCAGGGGAGACGGTCGCTTTGGTCGGGCATTCTGGGAGTGGAAAAACGACCATCGCGAGTTTGTTGCCTCGTTTTTATGACATTAATCAGGGGAAAATCCTTCTGGATGGGATCCCGATCAATGAATGCTCACTGGTGAGTTTGCGACAGCAAATCGCATTGGTTAGTCAACACGTGACTTTATTTAATGATACGCTCGCCAATAATATCGCATATGGTCAATTTGATGTGAGTCGAGAGCAAATTATCCATGCAGCACAATTGGCTTATGCTGATGAATTTATTCAAGATTTGCCCCTTGGTTATGATACTCGGATTGGTGAAAATGGCTTGCAGTTGTCAGGCGGTCAGCGTCAACGGATTGCCATTGCTCGCGCCATATTAAAAGACGCACCCATTCTGATTCTCGATGAAGCAACCTCAGCACTTGATAGTGAGTCTGAACGATATATTCAAGTCGCACTGGAACACGTGATGAAAAATAGGACCACGTTAGTGGTTGCGCATCGATTGTCAACCATCAAACGGGCGAATAAAATTATTGTGATGCAGAAGGGGGTTATAGTCGAGCAAGGGACTCATGATGAGCTGCTCACAATGGAAGGGCATTATGCTAAGCTGTATCAGGTGCATCCCCTCGAGATGGAATCTGATGCTGTGCTTTTATAATGCATCGCTTAATTGATAAATTATGGTATCGATCCCATCCTTTGCGATGGCTATTATGGCCTTTTGCGATGGTCTATCAGGTTTTAACCACGCTTCGTTGTTGTTATTTACAACGCTACAGCCAACAACATGTTTCAGTTCCTGTTATTGTGGTGGGTAATTTGACAGTGGGTGGGGTGGGTAAAACGCCTTTGGTGATCGCCTTGGCGCGTCAATTTCAAGAGCAAGGCTTGCGTGTTGGGATTGTTAGCCGCGGGTATGGTGCAAGGGTCAGGGTGTTTCCTCATGAGGTGCAAAAGGATGAGGGGGCTCACTGGGTGGGAGATGAGCCTTTATTATTGGCGAAAAAAACAGGGTGTCCTGTTGTGATTGCACCCAAACGCAATTTAGCGGTGCAATATTTGATTGAAAAGCACCAAAGTCAACTCATCATTAGTGATGATGGATTGCAGCATTATAGCATGGGCCGTGCAATAGAAATCGTTGTGATTGATGGGGTTAGAGGTTTAGGCAATGGCTTGTGTTTGCCTGCAGGCCCTCTTCGCGAGGGAGTCGCGCGGTTGAACCGCACTGATTTTATTGTGGTCAATGGGGGCGAATGGCCTCGGGCTTTTCGAATGGACCTAGTACCCGGCGCGCTGACACAACTCATAACCGGCCAGGCGACGCAATTAACCGCCTTAAAAAGTCCTATTGCAGCGGTTGCAGCGATCGGCAATCCACAGCGATTTTTTGCACTGCTCAAGGCCATGGGGATGGTGTTTAAAGCCTATCCTTTTGCCGATCACCATTGTTTTCAAAAAGACGAGCTATTAGGGCTTGAAAAAACAGTGGTGATGACTGAAAAAGATGCGGTAAAATGTGAATCATTTGCCACGGAGGCGATGTATTTTTTACCAGTGGAAGCCCATCTTTCCGATAAATTTTGGGATGCACTCATGACGCACCAACAATTACAAGGATTAAAATGATATTCGTTCAATGGACTCGAAGGATCTTCTGTTTCATGATATTGAGTGCTAGTGCACTTGCAGCGGTTTCTACAGAAAAACCGCTTGGTTTTTTACCAACTGATGCCTTGCATGCCAACTGGGCTTTTTCTGGGGTGGTAACCAGTGAAAGTGGTGAAAATTACGGCTATTTCTTTCAAATGAAACGCGATGGTGAGCAATTTCATGCAATGGCAGCGTTGATTGATGGCCAGACCAAGGCCCTTGTTGTGCTTGAGGAGAGTGATGCCATCCTTCACGATATTTCGTCATACAACTGGCATGTTGGGCGGGCTTTTTTGCGTTTTAATCCCATTAATGACAGTTGGATCTTTGGCTTACAAAATCATGAGAAAAAGGGCTTTAATTTTAAAGTCGATATGTTAAAACAAACTGAAAACATACCAGTGACTCAAGATTTACGCCAAGGCGTTGAATTGTTAGTAAGCCAAACAAGCCATTTAAACGGGCACGTTCAAGTGGGAGATGCTCGCCAAGAGCAATTTGTCACGGCAAACAACGCCTGGTTTAGGCAAGTATGGTTAAGTGACACCCAAGCCAAAGTGTATCCTTTCACTGGGGTGTTGTGTCGATTTAATGACGGCAGTGGTTTCTACTCAGTGAACATGCATGAATCAGATGCACTCAGGGGGGCGGTGGCAGGCCTTCGAGATGAGCAGGGGACTCCCACCTTGATTTCTCAATTTATTAATGTCAAACAAGAGAATGAAAAAGGTCCTTGGCACATTCGCATTGCTTCGCCCAGCCTTCATTTGGTGATGACAGATTTTTTTCAAAAAAATACGGTGGTGGCCGCAGGCTTTGTTGCGAAAGGCACGATGCCAGGGTTTTGTATGGTGAGTAAGGATGAAATAGGGGTTATTGCTTAGGGTGTCTGTGTTTGTTAACGATTTGAATGTTAATCCTGCAATGATTAACTCGACTTTAGCCATTTTTTGCAATTCCGTCATTGCGAGTGAAACGAAGCAACCCAGGAGTTCAAAGTGAGTAACTATAAGACATGAAATCGCTCTATTCGAACCTCTGGGTTGCTTCGTTTCACTCGCAATGACGGAATTTAAATCATTTTAAAAAAATGGCTAAAGTCGAGATTAAAAGCTTGGAGCTTTCTCTCCTGCTTGTGGGCTACGCTGAGGACACCTCTCTGTATAAAAACATTTCTAATGCATGTCGCCGCGTGGCCACCCGGCAGGATGACACGTATTAGGCAGGTTACAACATCTTTTCATTCCCTAAGGGCACGACTTTTTATTCAGAACGCCTCTTTTTTTCAGGTAAAAAACAGGCCAATATGCCTGCTAAAATTAAAGATCCAGGAATGACGAGTAGTGCGGTTTGATAATTACTTAGGGTATATAGGCCGTTTTTACTTAAGGCGTCCAGTAGAAAACCTATCATGGGTTGTAATATGGGGGTGGTGATCATGGCCAGCATGTTCGTAAATCCTGTGCAGGTAGAGCGGGATTCTGCGGGCGATAGTTCATTGGCGATGGTATAGGCTAGCATGTAGGCGCCACAGCAAACGCCTATCATGAACATTAAGCAGGCGACCAAGGTGTGGCTTGTGGTGGGTAGGTAAAGCAAGATAAAGAGCAAGCAGGTTGTTGATAGACAGGAGCTTAAAATAAGGGGTTTGCGCTTTTTTAATTGGGTGGAGAGAAAGCCAAATAGGGGGCAACTTAAAGCGGTTCCAAGAAAAAACATGGCGTTAATTAAGCTCGCTTGTTGTAGATTACAGTTTAATTTTACCTGAATAAACGGTGCGGCCCATAGGGCGCCAAAGGTTGTTACGACCATGAAGGTTAAGCCTACAAATAGGCCGTTTACCCAGGCTGTTTTTGTTTTAAGAAGACGCACCAGGGGTGGGCCAAAGTGGGGGGCACTGGGGGCGAAAGCTGGGGTATCAGGGATGTATTTCCAACATAAATAAGAAATAATTAAGCCGATGATGCCTGCCATATTAATAAAACCCCGCCATCCCCATTGAGTGACTAGTGTACCTAATACGATCATCCCAACGACTGTCGCAAGAAACCCCAGTGTTTCGGATAAACCAATCATGAAGGCAAATTGCCTTAAAGGATAATGTTGGCGTAACAAATGAGATAATCCTATAAATGCAAAAGATGATCCAGCCCCGATAAGTAAACGGCCGAGAAATAGGCCTGTTAAACCATGGCTTGTCGCAAAGAGAAAACATCCCAGACTACAGATGAGGGCATTAATGGCCATAAGAGAGCGTGTATTTTTTCTATCAAAAAGAATGCCGACGGGTACTTGTAAGGTGGTGTATACAATATAGAGCGCACTGCTTAATATGCCTGCGGTTAATGCAGACAAATGCAGGTCTATCATGATGGCACCGATGACCACGCCTGAGGAGAGTTGAAGAAAAAATTGGAATAAGACAAACGAGACGCCGACAAGCCAAATGCGAGTGCGTTTTGATGCGCTGACAGTAGAATAAGAAGAAATACTCATGAGAAATTAAGACATCGCGTGAATTTTAATTAACATCCCCGCTTGGGGATGATCTAGATAATAGACGACTTCAGGTTTTAAACGCTGTTGTTGGGAAAACCTAAACGCCGATTGGGGACTATTGGGTTTTGAAAACATGAGCTCGGTGTTGAGTAGATAATAATTGCTTTGTTTAACGCAGACGGTGCCTTCGATATGCCAATCTTCTGCAGTCACCTCTGACAAGGCAATGCGTTTTTCGTTTTTGTTGGGTTGTAACCAGGTATAATGAAACAATACGTGGTAGTTGGGTTGGTGGGTTAAGCCCCAGTATTCTCTAGCCAATTGAGATGCTGAAGCAGGCAATCGTTGATAAAAGCCCAAGGGGGTCTTGCTGCCTTGATGACGCTGCAATGGAATAGCATTAGAGAGCGTCGGTGAGCTCAGTAGCGTTAAGGGATGCTCAGTGGCAACCTGGGTATTGCGGTGTGAGAATACAATCAAATCCACCTGATAACGCGTCGCGGGCTTGTTTGCCAACCCTAGGGAAGACGTGATGAGGCAAGCAATAAAAATAAATAAGCGCAAGAAAATCCCGTGAGTTATGTCATAATTTTCAGCATTATATACCGATTTTATCGGAAGATCTTGGTTTTTTGTGATGGCTTGTGAGCAGACCCACCGAATCAGCTTATCGGTTGTTATTGCTGAGTTGGCCCACGCACTTTTGCAGGGGCAACAATTAGATTGCTGTCCCTGCAAAAGCGCGTTGAGTGGTTTTAGTTTCGTGTTAGGCAGTTATGGATACTTGTGAGTGGTTATTACCCTGGTTTAGGTTTCGTATCGAGCGTGGGAACAACCGTGTCTGCAGGTTTAGCATTATCACCGGGCATGGAATCTGGAAGTGGAAGAATGGGAGCAGAATTCCCTCTGATAGGAGCCATTTGGAGTGGTGAACTAGCAGCAGCTTTTTTTGTTAGGGTTCCCTCAGAATTAAATTCAAAACCACTTGGGTTTTTTTCGTAATCTTCAACTTGTGCTTTAGTACCCTGAACAAAAGTTCCCTTTCCATCAGAACACAGGGAATAATCCCCAGGTGGGGCTGAATGAACTGTGAATCGAATATTCTTCTTAGCTTGTTCTTTAAAAAAATTTACAGGATCGAACGTTGCGTTACCTATCTTTGCCAATTCCTCACGATAAGCCTTTCCAAGATCAGCACTGACCTCTGGTGTACTAGTAAACAACCTTAAGGTATTCATTTGTAGTGCTGCTGCTGCGCTTTTTACTGGTGCTGCAGGTGCTGCGGGTGCTGCAGGTGCTGCAGGTGCTGCAGGTGCTGCAGGTGCTGCACTACGAGTAGCAGCCTCCTGTACCTGTTTCTTAATCTCCGCTTCATCTTTCCCTTCATAAAAATTTCCTTTTCCATCAGAATGCATGCAATGAGGAGCAGCAGGCGGGAGCGATTTAACTGTGAATTGAATACCATTCTTAGCTTGTTCTTTAAAAAAACTCTTAGCCTCATCCATGCTCTTAAAACTCATGGTCACTGTACTTGTTGTAGGGTCTATTTTGGCGGGGGTAGCTGGGAATTTATTGTTATAAGCGTCTATAAGCTCAGAAATGCCCTTTGTATTGGTTTTTGCCTGGTTTGGTGCAGCGGCTGTAAAGTGAACTTTGGCAGTAGAAGTAGAAGCTGCTTTCTGTTGTATCGATGTCCTCCGTTCCTTCTCTTGCAAGTGCTCTGCTAACAATCGATCTTTTTGCTCTTGTAGTTGTCTCGCCCCCTGTTCTGTTGCTGGTGGTACTGGTTTTGCCGCCGCTGTCGCTGCTGCTGGTGGTTTTGCCGCCGCTGTCGCTGCTGCTGTTGGTTTTGGTGCTGCTGCTGCTGCGGCTGTCGCAGGTTTTAGTGGCGGTGCTGCTGTCTCTGGTTTTTTCAGCGGCGTTGCTATGCCCACCCTTAGTGGGTCTGTACCTGTAGCTGGGGGCACTGGTTCTGGGGCCGCTGGGGTCGCTTTTACTGCAGGGTTTTTTGTTAGGAGACCCTCTGTGCTCTTAGTATACTCACCTTTATTACTATTATATGCCGCAACGTCTTGAGAAGTACCATGAATAAACCCATCTTTGGTGCCATCAGACTGCATGCTGTAGTTACCCGGGGGGGGGGCCGAGACATTGAATTTAAACCCTTTATTGGCTTGTTCTTTAAAAAACTTTACGGCATCTTCCATGCTGTTAAAAGTCATGGTTATTGTTCCGGCCTGCTTGTCTACATTGGCCTGGGAAGTCGGTTTTGGATTTTGTTCATTATAAGCATTCGCAAGTTTTTTAATACCATTATCGGCAGTAGTGCTTGATGGATTTTTAGGTGGGCTTTGAGGCACGACAGATTTAGGATTATCATTAGAGTTTACTGGGTCTGGGTCTGGGTCTGTTTTTTTCTTTTTCGAAGAAGGCGTCTTGCCCTCAAAATATTCAACTGCGCTTACTATAAGCTTACATCCAAGCCAAGCCGCTCCAAGAACAGGAATCATAAAAGCCATTTTTCATCTCCTAAAATATTAAGAATAAATACCGATGCCCTTTTCTTAATGAGTCCAATGTAAACCATCACGCTCTAGGGCAATTGGTATTTGTAAACCCAATAAAGCGCCTACGTACCGCGCATAAAGCGCGTCACGTAGGCGTTGTAGAGCAATTTTTAACAGCCCCTAATATTTTTTGCTAGGGACTTCTTTATTTTCTTGTGATGACGCTGGGTCTTGTCTTTCTGGTGCGGGTACATTAGCAAGCGCCTGATTGAGCGCCGGAGCACCTGGGCCAGGAATGGGTTTTAATTCCGGGGCTGCTTGTTGAGTTTGCCCAGGCACTTTTGTTAACGTTCCATCCTCACCCCGCGTATATGCGCTCCTGTTTTTAAGGTATGCCTCAACTTCCTGCTTAGTCCCTTGAACAAAACTGTCTTTTGTTCCATCAGAATGTAGGCAAAAATTATCAGGGGGAAGCGATTTAACCGTGAATTTAGTCCCATCAGCTTGTTTTTTAAAAAAGTCTACGGCGTCTTCTTTGCTCTTAAAAGGCATGGTGACATTACCCTTTGCGTCTGTTTGAGCAGTTTGAGGTTTGTATGTTTCATTATAAGCATTGATAAGCTTATCTATATCGGAGCTTGGTTCTGGTTGGCAGTCACAACTTTGGTTTTGATGTTTTTTAAGCGCTTGAGCAGCAGCTTCATTCGCTGCATTGATCAACTCAGCCTTTTTTTTCTTTTCCTCTTCCTCTTCCTCGAAGATCTCTTCTTCTTCTAGCTCCTCTTCCTCTTCTAGCTCCTCTTCCTCTTCTAGCTCCTCTTCCTCCTCTAGCTCTTCTTCAGCGTCAGCTTGTTTTCTTGCCGCCTCTGCCGCCTCTGCAGCTTTTTTCGCGATTTCATCTGAAGGAGCACTCATTTTATACCTCAATTGATTAGGGGCTGTTGACAATTGGGCTTGCAAATACCAATTGTCAACACGCCCTATGAATAAAATTAAAAAAGCGCTTATATTTTCAATGACATCCAAGGTAAAACCAGGCCACTACATTCATTATCAACGCTCATGATGGCCTATTTTATGCTGATTATCATACTTAAAATTTAGTCTACCCTATCCTTAATTGTCAAGTTTCTCCCATAAGCCGGTCATCCTTGGATATCAAACACCTAAGATATCCTTAAGGTTTGGTGTGTATAATAAATACAGTTAGCTTTTTAATAAAACATTTTTTTAAGGATTATCAATGTTAAAGACATGGTTAATAGCAGGATTAGCTTTTAGTATCATGAGTTCACCGGTTTATGCAGATAGGGTGATTAAACTCAACCCCAATGAATCCAAATCATTGACGAATCATGCCTTGTGGACACTCAACGCCACTTGTAATATTCAGGGAAAAAGTAAAATTTTGGTGAGTGTTGTGGAGAATACTTGCAAGGTGAATGGCAAACACTTAACCAAAGGGCAAGCCACGTCGGTTAATGTGAAAAATCATGAGCGCATCACGGTCAGTGCTGAGCCGGGTACCACGGTTAGCTTGGTGAACATGGGCTCTGATTCAGTCGAGGCTATTTGTACTTAATATTGTTATTTCGATACGCTTTAAAGGGTGGCCTTGCGTTGCCCTTTCATTAAAGGTAGCGCACAATATTCTAATCGTGAATTTTATATTGAGTGCTGATGATTACTGCCTACCTAAGCCAAGGCCGGCTTATGCCAGAAAAAATCACCGCTAATAATCAATCCTTGCTTCATGAGGCCGTTTGGATTGATTTGCTGCATCCGACCAAAGAAGAAGAGAAACTGATTGAACAAATGTTGGATCTAGACATTCGTTCACGTGAGGAAATGCAAGGCATTGAGCCCTCTAGTCGTCTTTATAAAGAAAATGGAACCTTTTTTTTAACAGCGACTGTGATTTCCAAATCAACCTCGCCTGAGCCTAAAAGTGATGCGATCACCCTGATTTTAAAAGAGGATAAACTCATCACGGTGCGTTTTATAGAGCCCCAGTCCTTTGCCTTGTTTATCGCACTCTTACCTAAAATCCCGGTTGACTGCCATCACGGGGCCCATTTAATCGTTGCACTGCTGGAGGTGACGGTGGATAGGCTAGCCGATATCTCAGAACGCGTGGGTCGCTCCTTAGATGATTATTCCCAAACCATTTTCAGAACCCAATCCGCAGAAAAAATTAAACTGGATTATAAACAACTTTTACAAGCGCTCGGATCAAATGGTGATTTGAATGCAAAAGCTTGGGAAAGTTTGGTAAGCTTTAATCGATTGAATGGATTTTTTGGACAAGTGATTGCCTCAAAATTTGATGAGGACTTACAATCCAGATTAATGACCTTAACCAAAGATATCCTGGCTTTAAGGGATCAAGTTAAGTTTCTAACCTCTAAAGTTAATTTTCTACTCGATGCCACCTTGGGGATGGTGAATATTGAGCAAAACAATATTATTAAAATTTTTTCCATTGCCGCTGTTATTTTTCTTCCCCCCACCCTGATCGCAAGCATTTACGGCATGAATTTTCATGCCATTCCTGAGTTAAATTGGCACTTTGGCTACCCGTTGTCTATCTTATTGATGTGCTTATCAGGTTGGTTGCCGTATAAATATTTTAAAATTAAAAAATGGTTATAATAGGACTTTACAATGACAAACAGTGATATACGTTGGCACCAACGATTGGCTAATTATACTAAAGCCTTACACCAATTAGCCTCAGGGGTCGCCCTTTTGAAAACTAGACCCCTCACTGATCTTGAAAAACAAGGACTTATTCAGGCTTTTGAGTTTACCCATGAGTTGGCTTGGAACGTGATGAAAGATTATTTTTTTTTCCAAGGTCATTCTAATATTACTGGATCAAGGGATGCAACGCGCGAGGCCTTTCATCAAGGCGTGATTGAGCAGGGTGAGGTTTGGATGGAAATGATTAAAAGCCGCAATCAAAGCTCACATACTTATAACCAGGTTGTTGCTGATGCGATTGTTAATCAAATCGTTGAACGTTATACCCCTTCATTTCAAGCATTTTTAAAGAGAATGGACGCGTTGAAGCACAATGAATAAACCCACAGCGGATAAGTATGGACTGCCTTTAAATGCCATTAAGGCCTTAAAAAACATATTTAAAGCCTATCCTCAGATTGATCGCGTTATTTTATATGGTTCTCGTGCAAAAGGGACTTATAGGCAAGGTTCGGATATTGATTTATGTATCGATGGCCCCTCGCTGGGATTAACAGAATTATCCATTATCGAAAATCAAATTGATGATTTATTATTGCCTTGGAATATTGATTTATCACTGCGGCATCAAATAGATAATCAAGCGTTGCTCGATCATATCGATAGGGTCGGCGTGCTGTTTTAATGGGCTATTTCTCCAATAGATACTTCACTTCATCCATTTTTGCATCAATGCGTGCTTGCAGCATGTGATCCTGTTGGGCTAGATTTTTTGCGGTTTTTAATCGGCTGATGGCGGCCTTTTTTTGTCCTTGTAATAAGTTGCATTGGGCCTCTATGAAGTAGGCATAGCTTTTGTGATGATTGGCCGCTTCAGCCCGCGCCAGTTGTTGGCACATGGGTAAGTCACGATTGAACAGTCGTGTGCCCTCAAGTAGGATTTTTGCAGCAGGTCCTGGTTGATTGGCATCGATTAGAATTTGTGCATAACTAATCAGGGCGGCATAGTTATCGGGGTAATTTTTTTGCAGTTCTCGTAGCCGATTAATAGCCAAATCATATTTTTTTTCTCCAATCTCCACGCGGGCCATGGTGATTGTGAAATATAAATTGTCGGGGTTTTGTTGAAGCAGTGGACTCATGCGTGCTTCAGCTTGTGGGTATTGATTGATATTCATTAAGGCGAGCACATTGCCATATTCGCAAGCCACAGAATTATTAAAGCGATGACAAAGTTGTCGGTAATAATCAATCAGTTGCTTACTGTCGGTCATGACGCTTGCGCGTATTAATTCTTTAAAAAGATGGTAGTCGAGGGTATCCACAGGGGTTTTTATACCCAAATGTAGGCTACGATTTTCAGCTTCGGCAATTCTGTCCTCATCCAATGGGTGAGAGCGCAAGATGGCCGGTGTGTTTGCTGTGTAATAATATCTCGCACTTTGCTGCATTTTCTTAAAAAAAGCGGCCATGCCGCGGGGATCAAGGCCTGATTTGATCAGCATATCTATCCCAATGCTATCCGCTTGTTTTTCATTTGAGCGCACAAAATTGATATTGTCTTGTGCAAAACCTGAAAGAGAGGCCATTAAAGCGCCACTGCCCAGTACCGGGTTGACAATCCCTAGGGCAAGCGATGCCAACATGCTCGCAAGCATTGGTATTCGCATTTGTTTTTGATGTTCAATCATTTGATAAAGATGGTGTAAGCGCACGTGGGCCATTTCATGGGCCATTACTGCGGCTAACTCACTTTCATTGGCGGTGGCAAGAATCAGTTGTGAATTAACACCAATATAGCCACCAGGCCCTGCAAACGCGTTGATTTCATTAGAATTCACAATAAAAAAATAGGGTTGGGGTAGTCCGCTGTTGCGTGCTAAAATTTTCCCCAGGTGATTGATGTACTGGTTGGCTAATGGATTGCGGATAACACTGTTTGATTGATTGATCTGCTCAACAAACTCCTTCTCTAATTGTTCCAATTCCTTTGTAGAATAGGGTGTGTAGGCCCATGTATTGTATGGAATGATCAATAAGAAACTGAGTAGAAGTCTCGTGGTCATAACAGACATTAATCGAAATAAGGTCATTGGGCTACTCAAAAATTGAATAATTTGTTATCATATGTACACGTTTCAAGGGTGATTGAACTATGCACGAACAGTTTTTGTTGGCAGCCTTAGACCAAGCTTGGTTAGGTCGTGGGAGTTGTGCGCCTAATCCCAGCGTTGGTGCGGTTGCCGTACACAATGGACAGATTATAGCACAGACATGGCATCGTGGCGCGGGTACCCCCCATGCAGAATCATTGTTATTGGCTGAACTTCCTAAAAATTTATCAGATATTACCCTTTATGTCACCCTAGAGCCTTGCAACCATTGGGGAAAAACCCCGCCTTGTATTGATGCAATTATTGATTACGGTATTTTACGGGTGGTCTATGGCTATAAAGATCCAAACCCTGCCGTCATGGCCAATAATACCCCGGAATTACTGGCTGAAAAAGGCGTTGAGGTGATTCATTGGCCATTGGCGGCGATTGATGCGTTTTATCAAAGTTATCAACATTGGACCGCTACCCATCAACCTTGGGTCACCGCTAAAATAGCCCAATCAATGGATGGGAAAATTGCAGGACCAGGGGGTGTACGGGTTGAGATCTCCAATGCCGAATGCGCTAAATTTACACATCTTCAGCGCCTTCATAGCGATCTCATCCTCACCTCAGCACGCACCGTTAACCAAGACAATCCTCGCTTAACCGCGCGTTTGAATCAGGATGAGGTGGCGAAGCCTGTGGCGATTCTGGATGCGCATCTCACCTTAAACTCTGAAGCCAGCCTTTTGAAAACGGCGTCGCATTGCCATATTTATTATGATGAACGTCATAACCCGCCCGTTGAATTGGATCATTGTACTTATTATCCCATGCCCACCAAGGGCGATAAGCTAAGGCTTGATGTGATTATTCAGCATTTGGGGGGCTTGGGCTATCACGATGTTTGGGTCGAGGCGGGCGGGGTGTTGTTTAGTGCGTTGCATCAGGCAGGATTGGTTAATCAAACTTATATTTATATCTCTTCGGCCGTTTTAGGCAATAAAGCTGTTTCAGCCTATCATCAGGCAGATATTTTTAATCATGCCAGTCAACTAAGGTGGCAACCAATGGGTGATAATGTGCTAGCATCACTCGCCTGGGAGGAACGCTGATGTTTACCGGTTTAATTGAGCAACAAGGAGAGGTTCTTTTGAATCACTGTGGTGATGTGTCGAATCGTTTGTTGATTCGTTCACCATTTGATGAGGTCTTGCAGCCAGGCGAGAGTATTGCTGTGAATGGCGTTTGTTTGACGTATGTGCCAGATCCATCCGAGCATTTAGCCTTTGATATTTCACCAGAAACACTTAAATTATCAACACTTGGCACCCTAATGATCGGTAATTCTGTTAATATTGAGCGCGCTTTGTTAGCCAGCTCGCGTTTGGGTGGACATTATGTGAGTGGTCATGTTGACACAAGCGCGTGTTTAATGTCGCTGACCCCGGTAGGTGATTATATTGAAATGGCCGTGGGAGACTTTCTTACACCGGCTGAGGCTTATCTTTTGCCCAAAGGAAGTATCACATTAAATGGGGTTAGTTTAACCATTAATGAGGTCGTAGAAGGTTGTATTAAAGTCATGCTTGTACCGCATACCTTGGCTGTCACAACGCTGGGTCAGTTGCAAGTTGGAGAGCGCATGAATGTCGAGTTTGATTATTTAACCCGACTGGTTGTGCACCAATTAGAGTTAATGAGGTTAAATAAATGATGACATATCTTTTTGCCAGCATAGAACAAGCCATCGTCGAGTTACAAGCGGGTCGCATGGTGATATTGGTGGATGATGAGGATCGTGAAAATGAAGGGGATCTCGTCATTGCAGCGGCATATGCTACGGCAGATGCCATTAATTTTATGTCGCGATTTGGGCGGGGTTTGATTTGTTTACCGATGGAGGAGCGCCTGATTGATCAATTAGGGCTATCGATGATGGTGAATACGAATCGGTCACGATTTGGAACGGCATTTACCGTCTCCATTGAGGCGGCCTCAGGTATTTCCACAGGCATTTCAGCACGCGATCGCGCACGAACCATTCAGGTTGCTATTGATGAAAAGAGCGGTCCTGCTGATATTATTTCACCAGGGCATATGTTTCCTTTGCGTGCGAAGGCCGGCGGCGTGCTCAAGCGGCCTGGGCAGACTGAAGGCAGTGTCGATTTGATGCGTTTAGCAGGGCTTCGGCCTGCGGCTGTTATCTGTGAAATCATTAGTGAAGATGGCACCATGAGCCGTCGGGATGAGCTGGCTTTATTTTCGAAGCAATATGATATTCCCATGGTGACGATTAAAGATTTAATTGAATACCGCATAAGACATGAGACCTTAATTGAGGCCATTGCCACCTCATCTGTCCCCTTGAAGGACCGAGGTGATTTTAGCATGACTGTTTATAGTAATCAGATAGATACAGCTGAACATTTTACTTTAACTAAAGCGGCTCTTATTCCTCATCAGGCCCCCTTGGTGCGGATTCATTCCGAGTGCATTACAGGCGATGTTTTTGGATCGTGCAAATGTGATTGTGGCTCACAGTTGGAGCAGTCAATGGCATTGATTGCGGCTGAAGGCGGGGTTTTGATTTATCTTCGGCAGGAAGGCCGCGGGGTAGGCTTGGCCAATAAATTAAAAGCGTATGCATTGCAAGATGAAGGGTATGACACGGTGGAGGCCAATGTGAAACTCGGATTGCCAGTCGATGATCGTAATTATGCTGTTGCATTTCAAATTTTAAAACACATGGGTATTGAAAAAATTCGCTTATTAACCAACAATCCCTCCAAGGTTGAGGCCATGGGCCATTATGGCATTCAAGTGACTGCACGCATTCCATTGACGATTCTGCCTACGGATGAAAATCGTGCTTACTTAAAGACAAAACAAGAAAAATTGGGCCATCTATTGGCCATAGAATAGGGGTTGGGCATGCAGTACATTAAAGTTGAGCCGGGTGATATAAAAGCCCCTTTTCCAATTGCTTTGGTTGTTAGTCGGTTTAACGCAGAGATTAGTCATGAATTAGAAAAAGGGGCTTTGCAACGGTTAAGGACCTTGGGCTTTACGGACGATGACATTACGGTGGTTGAAGTGCCGGGTGCGGGTGAAATTCCCTTGCTTGCGCAGTGTTTGGCGAAAAAAAATAAATATGCGGCAATCATTGCCTTAGGTGCTGTGGTACGCGGTGAAACAACGCATTATGAGTCGGTCTGTCAGCGGGTCACGGAAGGTTGTTTACGCGTTTCTTTGGATTTTGATATCCCGGTTATTTTAAATGTGCTCACCACTGAAAATGAAGCACAAGCCTGGGATCGTTTGGGTGGTAATCATGGCCATAAGGGCGTAGAGGCAGTAGACTGTGCGCTTTCTATGGTCGCTATTTTAAAAAAATTGGTGTAATTGAACATGACAAATTATATTTTTATTACCGGTGGTGTCGTGTCTTCACTGGGTAAAGGGATTGCTGCCGCATCGCTTGCGGCCATTCTCGAAGCGCGAGGCCTTCGGGTCACGCTTATCAAACTTGATCCTTACATCAATGTCGATCCGGGTACCATGAGTCCTTTTCAACATGGCGAAGTGTTTGTGACCGAAGATGGTGCTGAAACTGATCTGGATCTCGGCCATTATGAGCGGTTCGTTCGAACAACCACAACCAAGCTTAATAATTTTACCTCCGGTAAAATATATGAAAACGTCATTAAAAAAGAACGCCGTGGGGATTATTTAGGGGGCACGGTCCAGGTGATTCCCCATATCACCAATGAAATTAAGCGCTGCATTAAATTAGGTGCTGAAAATTATGATGTGGCGATGGTTGAAATTGGGGGGACAGTCGGCGACATTGAGTCCCTGCCTTTTCTTGAAGCCATTCGGCAAATGCGGATGGAGTTAGGGGTACAACGAACGCTATTTATTCATCTGACCTTAGTGCCTTATATTGCGACCTCAGGTGAAACAAAAACCAAGCCCACTCAACATTCGGTCAAAGAATTACGCTCCATTGGGATACAGCCAGATGTGTTGATATGCCGTTCTGAGCAACCTTTATCACAAAATGATCGGGTTAAAATTGCTTTGTTTACGAACGTTGAAAAAGAGGGTGTTATTTCACTGCAAGATGCAAAGAGTATTTATCAAATTCCCATGATTTTACATGATCAAGGATTGGATGACATTGTGGTTCGAAAATTAGGGCTCACCCTGAAGCCGGCTGATTTGAGTGAATGGGAGCAGGTTGTTAAAGCCCAGGCAGTTCAAACGATGGCGATTAAAGTGGGCATGGTGGGTAAATATACCGAACTCAGTGACGCTTATAAATCAATCAATGAGGCATTGCTTCATGCGGGTATTCATACAGAAACGCGGGTGGACATTGTCTACATTGATGCTGAATTAATTGAAAAGCATGGCCCCTCGTTATTAGAGAACGTGGATGCCATTTTAATTCCTGGTGGATTTGGTGTGCGGGGTGTTGAAGGAAAAATTAAAGCCATTCAATATGCTCGTGAGGAAAAAATTCCATTTTTAGGGATCTGTTTAGGTTTGCAAACAGCAGTGATTGAATTTGCCCGACATGTTGTGGGCTTGGCCGGCGCTAATTCCACAGAATTTGATCAACGCACCGCTTATCCTGTCATTGGACTCATTAGTGAATGGATGGCAGCAGATGGTCGTGTTAATGTACGCAATGAACAAAGTGATCTCGGCGGGACCATGCGCTTGGGTGCGCAACGATGTAATTTAGAGGCCAATACGCTGGCACGTTTGGTGTATGGTAAAGACCAGCTGATTGAGCGCCACCGGCATCGCTATGAGGTGAACAATGGGTTTGTCGAGGCACTGGTTCAGAAAGGTCTTATTATTTCGGGGCGATCCGTGGATGGGAGTTTGGTAGAAATGATCGAATTATCTGATCACCCATGGTTTCTCGCCTGCCAATTCCATCCGGAATTTACATCCAACCCTAGAGACAGCCATCCCTTATTCAAGGCTTTTGTGACTGCGGGAAGAGATTATCATCATAACAAGGGACGCTCATGAAATTATGTGGTTTTGAGGTAGGCATTGATGCGCCTTTATTTTTGATCGCAGGTCCTTGCGTGATTGAAAGTGAAGGGCTTGCATTAGAAACAGCCGGTTTTCTTAAAGAAATGTGTTCAGCACTGTCCATTTCTTTTATTTATAAATCATCATTTGATAAAGCCAATCGCTCATCGATAAATAGTTATCGGGGGCCTGGTTTTGAAAAGGGGTTAATGATCCTTGAAAAGGTGAAAGCACAAATTGGCGTGCCTGTGTTGACCGATGTGCATGAAGATACCCCGCTTCTCGAGGTTGCCAGTGTGGTGGATGTTCTCCAGACGCCAGCTTTTCTTTGTCGCCAAACGAATTTTATTCAAAATGTAGCCGCATTGAATAAGCCGGTGAATATTAAAAAAGGCCAGTTTTTAGCCCCGTGGGACATGAAACATGTGGTCGCTAAAGCGAAAGCCTCAGGCAACGAACAGATTATGGTGTGTGAGCGCGGTGTGAGCTTTGGTTATAATAATTTGGTGTCTGATATGCGATCCTTAACCATCTTGCGAGAAACAGGTTGTCCTGTGGTTTATGATGCAACGCATTCAGTGCAACTACCTGGGGGTCAAAATGAGGTCTCTGGCGGACAACGTGAATTTATTCCATCGCTTGCTCGTGCTGCCGTTGCAGCGGGTATTTCAGGGATTTTTATGGAAACACATCCTGATCCGGATAATGCATTAAGTGATGGGCCTAATAGTTGGCCATTGGCCAGTATGCGGGCTTTATTACAAAGTTTGAAAGCGATTGATCGGGTGGTTAAAGAAGGTGGAGTATTTATTTAATGTTTAATGAGGGTGGGTTGGCGGAGAGACAGGGATTCGAACCCTGGGAAGGTTACCCTTCAACGGTTTTCAAGACCGCCGCATTCGACCGCTCTGCCATCTCTCCGTGCGAGATATTATCTCAACACAATGTTGTTTGCAAATGGTTTTTTTGTTTTAGTCATCGTTTCATTAACGAAACGATGACTAAGGCTCTTTTTTAAATAAGGTGTGTTATGAAACAAATTAAATTAATGTTGGTATTGGTTCTTTTGTTGGGTTTATCGGCTTGTAACAATTGGTGGAGTAAAGACGATGATCATAATCCATTTGAAGGGATGTCTGCGAAGCAATTATATACTGAAGCCAAAAAAGAAATGGCTAAAAAACAATATTCGGGCGCTATTAAACGCTTGGAAGCCCTGGAAACAATGTATCCTTTCAATGATTATGCAGAAAAGGCTGAAATTGATTTGATTTATGCTTATTATAAAAAAGGGGAATATCCCTCAGCGGCCGCAACCTCTGATCAATTTATTCATTTGTATCCCCGATCAACGCGCGTTGAGTATGCGTATTACATGAAGGCCTTGTCTGATTTTCAACAAACCCGTGGCACCATGGCTAACTTGTTACCCATTGATGAGTCATGGCGTGATCCGGGAACACAATCTCAAGCCTATTCTGATTTTGCAACCTTGGTACAAAAATTCCCTGATGGTCGTTATAAGGCCAATGCGTTGCAGCGGATGATTTATTTACGCAATGTGTTTGCAAAACGGGAATTAAATACATCCAACTATTACTATGAACGAAAAATGTATGTGGCAGCAGCAGAGCGAGCGAATTATCTCATTACAACCTACCCTCAAGCCCCCAGCGCAAAACCTGCTTTGGCGATCGTTTATCGAGCTAATTTGATGATGGGTTTGAGAAAAGCCGCGGAAGATGCTTTAACTGTTTACGAGGCGACTTATCATACCCATCCTTAATTTGGAGTTTGCACGTATGATTTGAATCCAGGTTTCACTACGTTATGGCCATTGAAGGTTCTTTGAGTTCCATCAAGTGTTCTTTTCTGGCCAATACATTGGTAGATTTAAATAAACCGAACCGAGTTGGTGTGCAGCTCAGCGGGGATAGGCAGCTTGATGCCTCGATAAGGCCCGTTAAGTTGTCTGCTAAGGTTAGCCTGCTAAGGGTTGCGCATACCTGCAACAATAGGGTGGCGTAGTGTTGAGCTAGATCAGGGGTTTTTCTGGCTTCTATATAAAATTTAGCATTGTCCATGATCCGTCCTGGCGAGTTAATGCCTGTTGGGCTAAACCCTGAAATAAAGAGCCCTAATGCCAATTGATGGAGATTGATGGGGGATGAAATGGGACTCGGCTCGGGAATATCTGCAAACGTATTTAAAAACCATTGAGCGGCAGTGGCACAATGATTGTCGGATATTTTGTCAGCTGTGTTGTGATAGTACTCAACCCAAGCATTAGCGATTTGCAGAGGACAGGCTTCGATATCAAATACATAGGTCGAGCTTGAGGCATTGATGATCTCCGATGCATCGGCTTCAATGACTTCTGATGCAGCAATGACTTGAAGATGACGTTCAAACCGTAGAGCGGGTTTTGCCCATTGATTAATATAATAGTAAGTGGTGGGCGATGCCGATCTATTTTCAAGCATGATATCAATGTGTCTAAAAACACCATGCCAATTCATTAAATGAGCCCTAATTTTCACCCTGTTACTCCTTTAACTGGTTTTATTGCCCTCTATAATAATGGCGAGTTTCAAGGATTACAACCCGTTGTGATTTCAGGCCACGGCGATTGCATTTAAAGGCTCAATATATGCGCAGAAATCCGAACCGTGACCGTTAGGGAGCGGAAAAATTAAATAACCATAGAGAATGTTCTATTTTTGTTTTCAAATACGGACATTGGTAGGCCTTGTTCATTCACAACATACTG
>CANJHO010000018.1 GCA_947474165.1 Legionellaceae bacterium | reverse complement strand
TCAAGTGTTTTTTGATGTTATTTGGAAAACTATTTAGACGGTCATCAATTAAAACCAAAAGAATTTTACTTTTCAAAAATATCTGCCACTGCAGGGAGATCCTTCGCGCAAAAAGACGCGCTCAGGATGACGTAGCTGGGGAGTTACGAAACTTAGATAGTGTCCAATGATTGGAAAATCGAGGCATTGCCTCTGATGACAGGTTATCTTAAGAGAAAGCCGTGTCAAGAGGCATCCCAGCGAATGGGCGACATCATTTCGATCAGTATGCTGACTAAAATGGTGCCGAGAGCAAACTGATCAGGCTAGTACGTAACCAAAGATCTCAAGCCCTACCCATATCAAACGCCAAGGTTGATGCAATCGAGGCCTCATTCATCCTAAGCGCCAAAAGCCTATCAATCCCCAAGGCCACACCACTACAAGGCGGTAGGCCGTGCTTTAATGCGGCGAGTAAATAATCATCCGGTGGATTTGACTCTAAGCCACAAGCAATGCGCTGCTCATTGTCCTTACAAAATCGCGCTCGTTGTGCATCAGCATCCGTTAACTCGTGAAATCCATTGGCAAGCTCGACCCCTCGATAATAAATTTCAAAGCGTGAAGCGATTCCATCCTTGACTTGTGCCAAGGCTGCTTGCGACAGAGGAAAATCATATACGGCAACAGGGGTGGGCTCATGGGCTAGTGCAGGCTCAATCACATGGCTCATCAATAAAAAGAGATATTGATCCCGGTCTTGTTCATCAGCAGGCAATACCTTGTCTAATTCAAATTGAATCAATATTTCTTGAAACTCAGCAAGGGTTGCTTTAAAAGGGTCAATCGCAGCTATTTCCATGAAAACCTGCCGATATGTTTTTTTAATCATTGGGCTACATTTCAATATACGCTGCAGAAAATCATCCATTTCATCCATCAAAGCATGATGATCAATCCCCAGTTGATACCACTCCAGCAAAGTAAACTCAGGATTGTGCCATCGACCCAACTCATCATCACGAAAAACGCGCGCCAATTGAAAAATAGGACCACTACCCGCTGCCAATAAACGCTTCATATGATACTCAGGGGAAGTTTGTAGACAATAAGACTCATTACGAAATAGCGCTTTAATATTGGATAAATACACATCGGTAATACCGAAACGACCCATCACAGGTGTTTCAACCTCTAAATAGCCCCGGGTGTTAAAAAATGCTCGAATATCAGCGAGCACCTCTGCACGTTGACGCAACGCATCAATCGTGGCCGAAGGTTGCCAATCAATCTGTTTCATAGGGTATTACCTGTTAAAAATTGTCTAAGCCCGAATAATAAAGGGGACTCTCTTTGAAATTGCCTATGGATGAATCAGTGGCCGAAGCGCCTTCTGTTTCAGCCACTGATTCATCACACGCTGCTGTGCTTTCTAAAATGGCTTCCCTTTCAAGCAGTAAACTAAACATAGAGAAACCCTCCATGTAATGCTCTCTAAGGGATCGTTTATGATATAGCTTCAATAAAGGAGAAAGGATGCTTTTCATTTTTGCTTCATTGGGCATGCCTTTGAGGGAGGAGGGCGTTATGCCATTAAGGTCAGGGGTAGTGATATTGACACGCCAATGAAACAATAGAATAACCGCATCGACTTGTCCGCTTTCAACAGCAATATAAAACGGTGTTTTTCCTTCGTTATCGGGTAGCTCTAAATTGGCACCCAATGAATTTAATTTTTCCATTGAATCCAATTCGCCATATTCTGCGGCAACATAGATTGGGGTTCGCCCATTGTTGTCTTGCTGATTAATAATCACCTCTTTCTTCCCTTGCTTTTCAGCAAATGCAATCAGCAGGTTAATCGCTAGAAGCTCTCCAAAAACAGCGGCAATAAAGAGAGGTGAGCGGCCATTCTGATCCGGCAGCGCGATGTTTGAACCCAGCTCACAAAGTAATTTGAGCGCCTCAAACTTACCGGATTCTGAGGCTATAAAAATCGGGGTTCTTAAATAACAGTCTCTTGCATTCAGGTTGACAGCGCGTTGAAACAATTGCCGAATTTGGTGAGTGTCATCTCGATCAACCGCTTCAAAAAGGACTTTTTCACGCGCTGCGACCACTTGAAACAAACTCCTCCGAGGTGGAAATAGCGCATAACTCACCACCACGGGTAATGATTTAGGGTCCGGTTTCACCACTGGGCAGGGGATAAATACGCTTCGCGCTTTGAGTAACTCAGGCTTAATCAAACAACGGGTTAAGCTAGCATCCTGGGCACAAGCCACAGGGGATACCGCTGTCATTTGTCCACACATCTCTTTCACGGTTTTAACATACGTTGCATCAATAAAACCAGTGCCATATATCTCATTAAAGGGGGTCACGCGCCACCCTGCATAATGATTTAAAATTAACTTAACGTGACTCGGCATCAAGTCAGTATAATTGAAATAAAATTGATGTAACCCTTCAAGAATATCATCAATCCCTTGCTGATATTGACATCCCTTATCATCATAAAAATAAAATACAATGTCTTCATTGGGGTAATCTTTCGAAACTTTGTGCAGTTGGGCATAAAGGAGCGTAATTTTTTTTGCGTCAAATACCCAGGTTGCATGCTGAATTATCTCAGGATAACACTTGCGTTTTTCGCCGGGTAAATCACTAATGGCTCGTAAAAAGGAGGTTCCATTGGGTAAATCTCCATGAAGATCGGCTAATAAAAATAAATCCAACTTGGCATCAAGGTAGTCGGCAACTTCTTTAATCGCGGGAAAACAGGAACCTTTACGAGGATGATTCACCTCATCAACATGCTTTGATTGTCGATTTGATCCCACCATCACAATGGTTTCGCTATAATGATGGTTTTTAGATTTTAAGTAATCCAACAAAGATTGATTGGATGCTATGACATTTTGCTCGGTTGATCGAATATAATGTAAATTAAACAAACAACCATCAAAGTCAAATGAAAGCACACGAATCGTCATAATCTGTCTATCCTAATAAAAAATCCCCAGTTCAAGACGCGCCACTTCACTCATCCGCTCTTGAGTCCATGGGGGCTCCCATACCAGCTCAACATGACAATCAGAAACCCCCTCCACTAGATTCACCGCTTGCTCAACAGTGCCTGGAAACGTTTGCGCCACGGGGCAACCTGGGGATGTCAGGGTCATTTGAAGATGCACCTGCTGCGTCTCATTTATACAGACGTCATAAATCAAGCCCAGATCATAAATATTCACTGGAATTTCAGGATCAAACACCGTTTTCAGTGCGTTAATCACCGCCTCTTTTAATGCATCATTGTCTTGTTTTTTTTTAAAACCGAACATAGCCTTCTACTCCGTGCTGACCGTCAGTGGCTCTTTTTTTAACGCGGCTTCCATGGTATGCCATGCCAGGGTGGCACATTTAACACGAACTGGAAACAATTTAACGCCGGCCAAGACTGTTAATTTATCGAGAGAAGACAACGGAAGGGCCTCATCTCGCGTCAGCATGCCATGGAAGCGCTCAAATAAAGCATGGGCGTCATCGATTGTTTTACCCTTTAATGCTTCAGTCATCAGTGAAGCCGAGGCTTGTGCAATAGCACACCCACATCCCATAAAACTAATATCACGAATCACCCCCCCATCAAGCGCTAAATACACGGTTAATTTATCCCCACATAAAGGATTAAACCCGCGCGCTTCACTGGTGGCATTCGCCATTTCTCGATAATTACGCGGATCACGATTATGATCAATAATCACTTCTTGGTACAACTCACGCAAGGGCATCATCAAGCAAATACCTCGTTCACTTTATGTAGCGCATCAACACATTGATCAATTTCACGCGTCGTATTGTAAAAAGACAAAGAAATTCTACTGGTCGCCGCCACCTTATAAAAATCCATTAGCGGCATTGCACAATGATGGCCACTGCGAATAGCAATGCCGTCACTATCCAAAATAGTGCCCACATCATGGGCATGAATTTTCCCATGAACAAGCGTTAAAATAGGCACCTTGTGCGTTGCCGTACCAATGTAATTAAAACCTTTGACAGACTTCATCGCATTCGTTGCATACGCCAACAAATGCGCTTCATAAGCCGCAATCGCTTCCATATCTAAGGTTGATAAATAATCAAGGGCGGCCCCTAATCCAATCACACCGGCAATATCAGGCGTACCTGCTTCAAATTTATAAGGGAGAGGCGCATATTCCGTCGCATCAAAGGTAACGGAATTGATCATCTCACCCCCACCCTGATAAGGCGCCATACTCTCTAACAGGCTTTCCTTGCCCCACAATACGCCAATGCCTGTAGGGCCATACATTTTATGGCCTGAAAATGCATAAAAATCACAATCTAGATCCTGCACATCAACCGGTAAATGCGCCATCGCTTGTGCACCATCCAACAAAACCAATGCACCATGGGCATGGGCCATTTCAATCATTTTTTTGACCGGATTAATCGTTCCTAAGGCATTGGACGCATGGTTAATTGCTACAAATTTTGTATTATTTGATAATTTTTTTTCAAACTCATCCAGCAGCACTTCACCCTTAACGGAAATAGGTGCCACTTGAAGCACGGCCCCTGTTTTCTTACAAACCATCTGCCAAGGTACGATATTCGAGTGATGCTCCATGTGGGTGATTAGAATTTCTTCCCCAGGCAATAATCGCGGCATTACAAAACTTATGGCAACCAAATTAATCGCCTCCGTAGTTCCACGCACAAAAATGCATTCACGTGCCTCTTTCGCATTGATAAAATCTTGTACTTTCTGACGTGCCGCTTCAAATTGAATTGTCGCCCGTGCACTCAAGGCATGCACGCTGCGATGCACATTGGCATTGTCATGGCTATAATAAGCTGTGATGGCATCGATCACCGCTTTTGGCTTTTGTGTGGTCGCTGCATTATCAAAATAAATCAATTGATGATCATTTACGTTTTGATTTAAAGCAGGAAAATCGCGCCGAATCGCGTCTATATCCAATGTTTGAATCAAATCCATCGATTTATTCATGGTGTCATCCCAATTGTTGATTTAAAAGTGTGCTTAAAAATTCGCTCAGTGCCTCATTGCCAAAGGCTTTCAAATTGTCTGTGGCAAAAGCCTGCACTAAATAGCGACTAGCAAGTATCCTATCAATGCCACGCGTGGCCAGATAAAATAAAGCCTCTTCATCAAGCTGCCCTACGGTGGCCCCATGCGTACAGACAACCTCATCAGAATAAATATCCAATTGAGGCTTGGTATCAATTTCAGCATTGGGTGACAATAATAGATTTTTGTTCTGTTGTTTGGCCTCAGAATGATTCGCCTGTCGTGCCACAATCACCTGTCCATTAAATACAGCGCGTGATTTCCCGCTTAAAATACCTTTATAATCTTGAGCACTCCGACAATGCGGCACTTCATGGGTCACAACCGTATGGTGATCGATGTGTTGACCCTCATTGGGTGCATAAATCCCATTCATGGTGCATTCAGCCTCAGGGCCCTGTAGGGCGATTGAAATATCACTCCGCACCCATTGTCCCCCAATGCTAAAGGCGTGACTGTGCAATTGACTCCCAGCACCTTGCTTTACAGCAAGTTGACCCACGTGGTAGGCCCCTTTGCTTTCACGTATCAATTTATAATGTGTCAAGCTGGATTTGGCGGCCAAATGAGCTTCTGTTATCGTATTGGTAAAATAAATAGACTCTGGTGCACCTTGATAATCTTCGATAAGGCTAAGCGAGCTGCCTTCTTCTAAAATCACCAAATGACGAAGATGGGTCGCTTGATGGGCTTGATCCTGCCAATGCGAAAGACACAAAGGGGTGGGCAAAACCACGCCTTTGGGAAGATAAATCAACAAGCCAAAATGCAACATGGCGGTATTCAATGCATGAAAACCATGTTGTTGGCGTAAGATATGGCTCAAATAAGGTTTGATCTTATCCGCATGCAACACCAGCGCTTCGGCCAAAGGCAGAATAATCACGCCCAAAGGCAAACTTTGGGTTAGTGACTCAAGGGACTGCAAGACCCCATTGTTCAATTCAATCGAAAGACCTAAGGGCACATCCGATGGCCTTTTTATCGCCAGACTGCCTTGAGGCGATGGACTGACAAAGCGCTCTTTTAAAAATGAATCAACTGAAGTGTATTTCCAATCTTCCAGATTTCGATGAGGAAAACCCATGCGCGAAAAATCAACCAACGCTTTTTCTTGTAGATCGGCGAGCCAAGGAATAGTAGACGATTGGGCACGCGCTGCTTGCTCATAAAAATTAACCAGCTCGCTCATGCTGACTCCGCCTCATCCAACCAGCTGTAGCCTTTTGATTCTAATTCAAGGGCTAAAGATTTATCCCCTGATTTAATAATTCGACCCTTCGCCAATACATGGATAAAATCAGGCTCAATGTAATTCAAGAGGCGTTGATAATGGGTTACCAAAATAATCGCCCGATCAGGTTGTCTTAATGCATTCACCCCTTCTGAAATAACGCGCAGGGCATCGATATCCAAGCCTGAATCGGTTTCATCAAGAATGGCCAATTTGGGCTCAAGGGCTGCCATTTGCAATATTTCATTTCGTTTTTTTTCACCGCCTGAAAAGCCTTCATTAATGCTGCGATATAAAAAACTTTCATCCATTTCAACCAATTTACATTTTTCACGGATAAAACTTAAAAAATCGATCGCATCCAATGATCCTTTACCCTGCCCTTGCCTAACCGCATTCACCGCCGCTTTAATAAAGCTGATATTCGTGACCCCAGGAATTTCAACAGGGTACTGAAACGACATGAACAATCCTGCCTGTGCACGTTCTTCGGGCGCCAAGGCGAGTAAATCTTTACCCAAATAGCGAACGCTCCCCCCCGTCACTTGATAAGCGGGATGTCCTGCCAACACCTTAGATAGCGTGCTTTTTCCGGAGCCATTGGGCCCCATGATGGCATGAACTTCGCCCGCTCGGACGTGAAGATCGATTCCTTTTAAAATTGGCTCATCGCCAATGGCAACATTTAATTGATTAATTTCTAACATATCAGCCTACTGCCCCCTCCAAACTAATGCCCAACAACTTGGTGGCTTCCACCGCAAATTCCATCGGTAACTCTTTCAACACTTGTTTACAAAAACCACTCACGATCATCGACACAGCATCTTCCATTCCAATACCCCGCTGCTGACAATAAAATAATTGCTCTTCACTGATTTTCGAGGTGGTTGCCTCATGCTCGACTTGGGCTGAGGGATGTTTCACTTCAATATAGGGGAAGGTATGCGCAGAACACGCGCCCCCCATCAACATCGAATCACATTGCGTGTAATTACGAGCATTCAAAGCCGTTGGCGCAATCCGCACCAACCCACGATAAGCATTATGTGAACGGCCGGCACTAATGCCTTTTGAAATAATCGTCGAGCGGGTATTCTTGCCCAAATGGATCATCTTTGTGCCCGTATCCGCCTGTTGACAATGATTGGTCACCGCCACTGAATAGAACTCGCCCACTGAATCATCCCCTTGCAAAATAACACTGGGATATTTCCAAGTAATGGCCGAGCCTGTTTCTATTTGCGTCCATGATATTTTTGACGCTTTACCCCGACAAGCACCCCGCTTGGTCACAAAATTATAGATTCCACCTTTACCGTCTTTGTCACCAGGGTACCAATTTTGCACAGTAGAATATTTGATTTGTGCCCCATCCAAGGCCACCAATTCCACCACTGCCGCATGCAATTGATTTTCATCCCGCATGGGTGCCGTACAGCCTTCAAGATAAGATACATAGCTGTCACAATCGGCAACGATTAATGTGCGTTCAAATTGACCTGTCGATGCTGCATTAATACGAAAATAGGTGGATAACTCCATAGGGCAACGCACCCCTTTGGGAATATAAACAAAAGAGCCATCACTGAATACGGCCGAATTTAATGCCGCGTAGAAATTATCCCGATAGGGAACCACTGATCCTAAATATTTCCGCAAGAGTTCGGGATGCTCATGCACAGCCTCTGAAAACGGACAAAAAATAACGCCTTTTTCAGCTAATTTTGCCTTGAAGGTCGTTGCAACCGACACACTATCAAAAACTGCATCAACCGCCACCCCCGCAAGCATTTCTTGTTCTCGTAACGGGATCCCCAATTTTTCATAGGTGCGCAGCAATTCCGGGTCAACCTCATCCAAACTCTTAGGCCCATCTTTTAAATTTTTTGGGGCAGAATAATAGGAGATGGCCTGATAATCCACAGGTGGATAATGCACGCTAGACCACTCAGGGCAAGTCAAGGTCTGCCAATGACGAAACGCTTTTAAGCGCCACTCCAACATAAAGGCAGGCTCACCCTTGATGGCCGATAATTTACGGATAACGTCTTCATCCAACCCAGGCGGGAAGGTATCGACTTCGATATCGGTAATAAACCCATGCTGATATTCTCGCTCAAGCAGGGTATCAATTTGATCATTACTTTTAGCCACGATGAATTCCCCCTAGCGCCAAGGATTTAATGCGATCGAGATCAACCGCCAACAGGGCAGGTTTTGCCAAATCATCCAAACTCACACTGTCTAATGCAGCAGCAATGCCTTGACTTATCAACTGCCAATTGCCCTGAATGTGACAAGAGCCTCTCAAGGAACAAGCATTCGGTTGTAAACTACATTCCGTTAGCCCTTGATACTCATCCAAGGCATAGATAATCTCTGTGACTGAAATGTCCACCGCAGGCCGTTGCAAACGGTATCCACCTGCAACCCCCCGCGTAGAAATCAACAAGCCTGCCGCAGTCAAACGTTTCAACAATTTACTGACTGTGGGCACCCGAAGGTGCGTGTGCAAGGCAATATCACGCGCGTTACAAAGAATTTGTGAACGCTTGGCAAGATAAACCATGACAACTGTTCCATAATCGGCCAATTTACTGATGCGCAGCATACCATTCCTCTTCTTAATAATCTAGTACCAGTTAGGTCTTGATTTGATATAATCGACATAACAACTGGGGATTCTGGCAAATGAACCAGCACGACCTCTATGTATAATATAGTACTATTTAGGTTCTATTTAAAGAAAAATCAGAATTAATCGTAATTTCAGAGGTACATCATCCCGAGTGCAACGAGGGATCTCAATGTCTTGAGTAAGTATGTAATTAATCGCTGGCGCGTCATTGGTTTTCACTCGGTTCCGACGTACCGCGGCCATATCATTTTCCTATACTTATGAGTAATGATATGGCCGCGGTACGTCGATTTAAGAGGTAAAATGAGTTTCGCACCAGCAACTAATTAATGGTGGTAAACGATAAATTTAGATTCCTCTAAGAAGCTTTTTTAAGCTCTACAATGTAATTAAGATGTTGACGCTTTAACTGATCTCTAATCAATAATTCAATTAATGGTTCTATAGAATAATCTAGTGCTTCCGCTATTTTTTTAGCAAAGCCAATTCCCACATCTTTTCTATTGTGCTCAACATCACTAAGAAATTGTTTGGAAACGCCAATCTTCTTTGCTAGTACAACCTGAGAGATCTCATCACTTATTCTTAAAGAATGAACTAAACCACCAAAAGTCATGGTATCCCAGACCTTTTTTGTCTCTATCAAAGCATCCAATGTATCATTAAATTTAGTATTCATGGGGCATTACCTCCATCACCTCAACAAACTCAATTTGTCCATTTTTCTTAAGGATATCAACTAATATCTGATGGCATAAACTGCTGATTCAACTGCTCATAAGCACGCTTTGCCGGTTCATAATGAGGAAATTGAGTTAAGATTCTGTCTAGAATAATTCTAGAGCTTCCCTCATCTCCTCGATTCCACTCATTCAGTGCATCCAAATACATCAGGTCAACAGGCTGCGTGAGAATAGGGGTTTGAGCGATCAGTACTGGCTCTATATAACTTTTGCGAGGTTCTCCTTGCGTATCCAACCATTGCAATACTCGGGTGGCTTGCAAGCTCCCATTGGCTTCGGCTTGCTCCAGCAAGTGCTTGCCTTCTTGGGGCATGCGTTTACCATCGATGCCATCATAGTAAAACGTGGCCAATTGGTATTGAGCAAAGGCATTGCCCATGGCAGCCAATTTTTTATAATAACTTATTGCTTGTTGATTGTTTTTAACGCCCCCTAGACCATATTGATGGATTCGGGCTAAGGCAAGCATCGCTTTGGCATCACCAAGGTCCGCAGCTTTTTGATAATATCGAAGCGCTTCAGGAAAATTAAGCGGGGTCGCGACCCCTGTTTCTGATAACAATCCCAATTGATATAGGGCATCCCGATCGTCTTTTTGAGCCGCTTTTTTATACCAATCTAATGCGATTTCCTGATCTTTAGCACTCGCCCCCGCATTAAAATATAAACCGGCTAATTGCACCATCGCTTGCACATGCCCTTTTTCAGCTGCTTTTAGATAGAGTTCTTTTGCTTTAACCAAATCAACCGGAACGCCTTTTCCTTTTTCATAGATCAAGCCCAAGTCAAATTGTCCCAGTGGATAACCCTTGTCGGCTGCCTGTTGATAGCCGAGCAGTGCTTGTTGATAATTATCATCCACCGTGTCATAAATAAACCCCAAAGCCACTGCCGCAGGCGCATAACTGCCTTGTGCACTGCTGTACCATTTTTTTGCTTCCAGGTAATCAGGTTGTTGGTCTAGATATCCCAACTGATACAAGTTGCCTAGCAAATATTGTGCAACAGGCTGCCCCTGATCAGCCGCCAATCGATACCATTTCTCTGCCAGGTTAGCATCAGCCACCCCACCCAACCCATGGTCCAACATATAAGCCAATTTAAGCTGACCATTTTTGTCGCCTTTTTCAGCAAAATGTTGATATATTTCATGCGCTTGTTGCAATTGCTTCGCATCATTCCCAAGTGATAAATAATAATCAGCGAGCAATAACCCGGCTGTGCTATTACCGAGAACCACCGCCTTATCTAACTCAGGTAAAAAATCCTCTTTATTCTCTTTATTCATAATGGCTAAATTAAGATGGGCATAGGAAAATCCTGCGTTAGCCGCTTTCTGCAACAAAGCCTTTCCTTTGACCCTGTCTTGGCCAATCCCAATGCCTTGACTCAAATAAGTCCCTAGTAAAAAACCACCCACAGGCGTTGTAGCCGCTTTTTGATACCATTTCAACGCCTCGCTTTGGTTCCCTACCGTGGCGATACCGCGGTCATAGATCAGCCCCAACAACAAGGCTGCCACGCTATTCCCAGCGTTCGCCTCTTTTTGGGCGACCCTAAACGCATCGGCTTGTTTTATAAGCTTGGGATCCATTGCATTAAAAAATGCCAAAGGCAAAGCAGCCTCTTTAACGCCTGCAGTCAATGCCCCTTGATACAGTTGTTTGACCATCTGATGGCGTTTTTGTTTACCAACGACACTCATGTCGACCACTTCTGCTTGTTTCTCACGCACCAGCATTTCAGCTAAGCGATATTGCGCAGGGCCATAGTCATTGGCCGAAGCAAGAAAATACATTCCAATAGCCTGCTCATGATCAGGCTGAATAACCAACTCACCTGCCGCATTTTTATAGCCTTGCTCATAAAGACAAGCCAAGGCATATTGCGCATGATCATTCCCTTTAAAAGCAGCATCTCTCAGCAAAGACACGGCTTTTGTATAATCAGCGGCAACCCCTTGCCCTTCAAGATAGATAAGGCCTAGGTTATATTCAGCCCGTAAATCTTGTTGGGCTGTGGCTAGCTCATAGAATTTAATCGCATCCTGCACATTTTTTTTAACCCCAATCCCATCTTGGTACAATTGACTAATGCTAAATTGAGCCGTGGTATCACCAAGTACTGCGCGCCCCTCTAATTTTCTAACCAACTCAGGATTGCTGGCAGATTTTAATGAGACCAAAGACTTGGCCAGTGAATACCGAGGCAATGCAAGCTGTTGGTTACCTCCCCCTAAAGCTGCGGCTAGGGCATCATAATACTCACTGATCGGCACTTCATTGGGATTGGTCATCAAAAATTTGGGTTTATAAAGGGCTTCGCGCGTCAATAGCTCCATTTGTGGGGGTTGATTGTAATTGTTTTGTTTTAAAGCCTCAGGATTATTCCAATCTCTTAAGATACCCCGCAGCTGAAACCCTGCAGCGGCCAATGTGTTAACCTTCCCCTGACTCAACCATGCCGCAGCATGGGCCTCAGAAACATCAAGGTCCTCCTTTGCAGACGCCACAGATTTAGTCTGCCATTCTTTCGCCAATACTTCATTTTTTTCCACACCCTGCCCATTTTTATACATCAAGGCCAGGGCTTCTTGAGCCTCACTCGATCCATTTTGGGCCGCTGTTAGCATCTGTAAAAATCCCGCATGAAGATCATATGAAGCACTCTTTGGATCGGTATAAAGTTTGGCTAAGGCTACCTCCGCTGGGGCGTAATGCGCTGCTGCTGCTTTCGTATACCAGCCTTTTGCAGCCATCAAATCATTTTGTTGGCGCATGAGCTCACCCATCTGGTAAATGCCAGGGACATACCCTTGGGACACTGACATATCAATCAGTTCTTTGGCTTTAACCAAATCAAGCGGCGCCATCCTACCCTTCATATACAATTGTGCCAAGCTTACCTGTGCTGCTGGATTATTTTGAGCCACCGCTTTATTTAACCAAAGCAAGCCTAATTTTTGATTAGAACCATCACGGCTATCAAGAAAATTCATGGCCAGGGTATATTGTGCTAGGCTATCGCCCGCCTTGGCTGCCGCAATATAGTAACGCTTAGCCAACTCTGTATTTTTTTTCACCCCCACCCCAAATAAATAAGCAGCAGCGCAATACATCTGTGCTTGAATATCATTGAGATCGGCTGATTTTTTAAACCAATATAAAGCTTGCTCAGGGTTTTTTTCTTCTAATAAAGCGTAACGTGCCAACAACTGCTGTGCCGGTAAAAAACCTTTTTCGGCTGACTGCGTAAAATATTGTAGCGCTGCTTTATTGTTTTTCAATTGACCATAACCATAAAGACGCATACGACCCATGTAATAATTAACAATGGGATCCTTGTCTGTATCCTTCAGTGAGGCCACAGCTTCTGCGTAGTTGCCTTGACGATAAGCATCCAATCCCTTTTCAGCATAACAGAGCGATGTACTTGCGGTGGCCACTAAACATAACGATGGCAGTAGAAGGCGTTGCACTTTCATGGTTTGTCCCCTCATTATTATTGTTAGCGAGGAATAATGCCGTAATGAAGCACTTCATTGACGGCGCCACCGCTGGTATTGCTGTTCACTAACCAGTAATTTCCAGTGTTATTCATCCCATATTTCACCCGGGCATATTCACACACTTTAAGACTTTCAGCACAATCAACAATTTTACCGTAGGTCATTTTGGGATCATCGATTGTGCAAATATATTTCAACTCTTTCTCACTGGTAGACAACACCGCCCATTGTCGTGCAGTAATCACATGATTCAAATACATGCTCCGCGTGCTGTCATCTTTTAACATTTGATACAAATTTACATTCTTAGGCCGTGTATTAAATATAAAATAAAGAGATTGTCTCGAGCCCGCCTCCTTGGGCAACAACTTGAGGGTCTTCAATTCGAATTGATACCCCACATCACGACAACCTAAAGGAGACTTATCCTCCTTCTCGACCATGGCCTCCCCCATACTAGGGGTTGCAAGCAACAAGAGAAGAAGGGAGACACTGCTTACATTTGATTGAAGATATTTCATCGTTTCCTCTCCGCTAAAGTTGAAGAAGCACTATCAGGATTGACCCATGACCCTTGCGTCGGTGCATATCTTTTTCTTTTTTCAACAGCGCCGAATGCCGCTTTAGAGGGACTATAGGGCTTACCAGTCACCGTGCGAACCACAACAACTGTTCCCATGTACTCATTTTTTTCATTGGATATTTCCACAAATTCCTCATTTAACCATTTTGCATCACGGACAAACATACGAACACATCCATGACTGGCGCGATACCCTGGCATATCGGTTGATCCATGCAAAGCAAAACCTTTGTGAAAATACATGCAGTAGGGCATCTTAGCCCCCCCTTTACCGATAGGGAAAATATCTGATTTGCAACTGGCGCTTTCTTTACTGAACACCCGGAAAATTCCGGTTAACGTGCGGCACGGTTTATTGCTATCCGAACATTTATCACTACCGGATGCGATAGGGCCCCAACTAACCAACTGACCTGTTGCATCATAAGCACCCCAAGCCAATTTATCTTGATCAACAATAATTTGTTTTTCATGTTCTGCATCAATGCGATCTGGGAATGGGGACAGACTCAATAAGGTTGCATGAGCCAAATCTTTAGGCACCACAATTTCTTTTCCAGCCCAGACTGAGTTATAAAAACGATTAATCCGTTGCACTAAATCGCGTTGTTTTTCATCAGGAAATAAATTTTCCCACGTTTGTCCACTCTGAACTTTGATACATTCATATTCAGGATAAACACACAAACCTGTCCCATAATAAACAGGCTTTTCAGGTGCGGGGGGTTCAGCTATTGCTACGATAGGTAAACATAAGACAAGCAGTGCGATGAATCGTTTCATTTCATGATCCCCAATTTATATTGATCCACTCAGGAGACAAGCAGTCTATTTCGACTGATAAAGCCTCACTGATAATCATCATTTCGGCCTTTTTCTAAAAAAGTTTAGTACTCCCATAGTATGAATATAGATTAAATAAAGAATAATGCATATGAATCGTATAAATTAATGAAAATAATGATAAATGCGCGCTGCTAAAGCCTGACTAATGCCTTGCACTTTGGCTATTTCATCAATGGGTGCTTTGGCTAATTCTTGCAAACCACCAAATCGTCGAAGCAATGCTTGGCGCCGTTTTGCACCAATGCCTTCGATGCTATCCAATGACGAATCAAGGCTCGCTTTTTGCCGCTTTTTTCGATGTGTTGTAATGGCAAAACGATGCGCTTCATCTCTTATCTGTTGGAGCAGGTGCAGTGCGGGAGAATCTGATGGGAGCGTTATTTCTCGCGCCTCATCCACTAAAATTAAACGCTCCCAGCCTGCCTTGCGACGAGGGCCCTTTGCAATGCCCAGTAGTTTTACACCTTCAATATTCAATGCTGAAAAAATCCGCCGCGCCACCGTTATTTGACCTTTCCCCCCATCCAGAATTAAGAGATCAGGCAAATTTTTTTCATCGACTAACCGTTTAAACCGACGCATAATGGCCTGCTCCATCGCAGCATAATCATCGCCCGGTGTAATCCCGTTAATATTAAAGCGACGATAATCCCGCCTAGAGGGACCCATCGCATCAAAAACAACACAAGAGGCCACCGTGTCCTGCCCCTGAGTATGACTAATATCAAAACACTCCATCCTCACAATGGGCTTGGTGGTTTGAAGCAACTCGGACAACGCCTGTAAGCGCGTGGTCATCAATGCGGCTGATGTCATCCGCTCAGCAATGGCCCTGTGCAAATTATTAAGGGCAAAATCAAGCCATCGCGCTTTGATGCCCCGGGGGCGCGATTGAATTTTACAGGCTTTACCCCGCAATTCACTCAACATCGCTTGCATCAATTGAGGCTCCCCCACCGCTTGGTCGGTTATGATGAATGCCGGGATGCGTTCTGGCGTGTCAATATAGTAATAAGCCACGAAGGCCTCAAACACTTCTTGCCAAAGGGATGAAAGCCCTTGCTCCTCATCAAACAATCCTTTATTAGGCACAGAAGGGAAAAAACTTTGACTCCCAATCACAGCCCCCTCTCGCACACTCACCCATTGAATGGCAGCCATTCCAGGACGCACTTCAATCGCTATCACATCGGCATCCCCACGCAATTGCACAACCCCCTGCGTTTCTTGCACCAAACGCAAATTTTTAATTTGATCACGCAATGACGCTGCGCTTTCAAAATCAAGACAAGCGACAGCATCGTCCATGCGCACTGCCAATTCTTCGAGAATTTGTTGGGATTTTCCTTGTAAAAATCGTGTGGCATCTGCCACGGATTGCTGATAATCCTTTTCTGAAATATACGCTGTGCAAGGTGCGCTGCACCGTTTAATCTGGTATTGCAAACAAGGACGTGTGCGGCTGCTAAAAAATCCATCACTACAGTTGCGAATTTTAAATACTTTTTGAATCATATTTAAAGTTTCTCGTACAGCGGCCACACTGGGAAAAGGTCCAAAATAGGCCCCTTGTTGCGGTTTTTTCTTCGATCGAATCATCTCAAGACGGGGAAATGCATTAGAATGAGACAAATGAAGATAGGGATATGATTTGTCATCTCGCATGAGCACATTGTATTTTGGCCGCAGCGATTTGATGAGGCTGCTCTCTAAAAGAAGGGCTTCGGTTTCACTGCGCGTGATGCTGACATCAATGTTTGCAACCTGGCTCACTAAGGAACGGGTTTTAGCGCCCGTGATGTGTTGCTTAAAGTAACTGCTTACTCTTTTTTTAAGATTGGCCGCTTTACCCACATAGAGCACGGTTCCACTTGCATCCAACATGCGGTAGACGCCAGGCAAGCTCGTGAGATTGGCGAGAAAGGTTGTTAAATCTGCGGGGCTGCTTGATTCATTCATCCACTCGCTCATCTTGCACGGCATCGATGGGATGCTCAATCACACGATGTTTCATGGCCAAGTAGGTCAATTCAACGTCATTTTTTATAACCAATTTTTCAAACATGCTGTAACGATAGCCATTGATTGTTTTGCTGCTTAAAAACAATCGTTCAGCAATGTCTTGCACATTCATGCCACTGGTGATCATGAGCATCACCTGCATTTCACGTTCAGACAACCTATCAAAAGGGGTCTCGTGAGGGGCCTCCAAACTACTAATTGCCATTTTTTGTGCTATTTCGGCACTCAGGTATTTTTCACCCTTGACCACTTTTCGAATCGCTGCAGCCATTTCTTCAGGGCTTGATTCTTTGGTAAGATAGCCCATGGCCCCTAACTGCAGCACGCGACTGGGCAAGGGTTCATTCGTCAGTGCGGTCACTGCAATCACACTCACCTCAGGGCTTGTTTTTTTAAGCCGTCGAGTGACTTCCCATCCATCAATCCCTGGCATTTTCATGTCCAACAACACCACATCCGGTTGATGCAATTTCACCATGGCCAAGGCCATTTCCCCATTTTCGGCTTCAGCGACAACCTCCATATCAGGCTGCTCGTCTAATAACCGCCGGATCCCCATTCGTACCAACGCATGGTCATCAACAATTAATACTCTAATCAAACGATGCTCCTTGACAGCAAAGCCAATGAACACAAAAGGTGCACTGATGTTAACAAGTGTGACTAATCATTACAATGCCATTTTGAGGTGTTTTATTTCGCTTCACAAGCCTTGGGGTGATCCCACCCAATATATGGCTCTATTTTTATCAAAAACACAAACTTCCTATTCAACACGCATGGATATGAATATTAGGATTATTTTCATCCACAGGAAACAATGGAGCGTACTCACCCAATGATCGCGCCCGCTGCATTAGCTCAGTGATATTGGACTTAACAAAGTCATACAATTGCTGATAGTCATCAATCACAAAATAAACTGGCTGAAGCCTATCAATCCGATAAGGTGTCCGAAAAGCCACCACCGGATCAAAAAGAACGCGCATCGCTAAATCACTCTCAACGCTATACACGGTTTCACTCATTGAAGACAAAATGCCGCCCCCATAAGCCCGCAAACCTTGGCTCGTTTTAATCAAACCAAATTCTACAGTAAACCAAAAAAGTCGCTGCAACAGCGCCCAGTCTGACTCAGGATAAGTTAATACTTTAACGGCATAATCGTGCATAAAACCAGCATAGACTGGGTCCGTTAACATGGGACAATGACCAAATAATTCATGAAAAATATCAGGCTCTTTCACATAATCCAGTTCTTCTTCCACACGAATAAACGTTGCTGCAGGAAATCGTCGTTCAGCCAAGAGCTCGAAAAAAGCCCGTGCAGAAATCAAGGCTTGGACTGGCATCACTTGCCAACCGGTGGCCTCTTGAAGGCGCTTGCTAACCGTGGGTAATTGGGGAATGCACTCTGAACTTAAACCCAGTCGTTTTAAGCCTTCCAAAAACGCATCACAAGCCCTGCCAGGTAATATTTTTTGTTGGCGCAAAAAAAGGCATTGCCACACCCGATGCTCTGCATCAGAATATTGAATCAACCCCTGCTCATCGGGTTGATGCGACACATAACGGCTAACAAATGTCATGTATACTCCTCATGTTAGATAGTCAGTCATTCTCAACATTAAGTTCATTTTTTAAACACGGATTGAGTTTTGGGTTATTAGGTTAATTATAAAACTTTTGAAAGCCATGGATGGCTTTCAAGAGCGGCATGGATGCGTATAGCGTGTTTTATAATTAACCTAATAACCCAAAACTCAATCCGTGTTTAAAAAATGAACTCCATGTTGAGAATGACTGTTAGATAGTGCGATTGTTGCGTAACTCCGACACAGAAATCAAGGTTTCGGTGCCTTTCTCCATGCGTCGTAGCGCCCCTTTCCAAGCATGACCATAGACCACCTCATAAGTTAAAGGGAACTTTCCTTCTGCGGTACATAACTTAGAATACGCCGCTTCAAAATCGCGCCAAGCTTGTCGGCCAGTTAATCCAGGATTCCTGTCGGCATTGACATTTCGAACCCCTTGCGCTTTCAAGGCATGAACTAACTGCGACAAGGTGGAATAATGTGCGTAGACTTTATCCATATCCACAACCGGATCCACAAAACGCTCGGCCAAGAGCATATCACCAAGGTCATGCATGTCACTGAATACATTGGTATGCGCATACTTATCGACTGATGCAAACGCTTGCCGCAATTCAGCAAATGTATCAGGCCCAAGTGTTGTAAACATGAGGCAGCCATTGACATTCATGACTCGACTGAGCTCTCGCATCATTATCGGCCACGAGGATGACCAATGAATCACTTGATTTGCAAAGACCAAATCAAAAAGACCTGTGGCAAAGGGCATGGACATCATGTCCCCATTCACTAATCCCCATTGTTTTAACCAACCTTGCTTGCTTTTGGCTTGGTGCAACATCGCAAAAGCCAAATCAAACCCAATCACCTGCGCCTTGGGATACAATTTTTTTAATTGGGCTGAAAAAACACCAGGCCCACACCCTAGATCGAGAATATATCGGGGGTTGATTTTTAAATACTGTAGGCGTTCAAATAATCGTTCACCAATCAACTGCTGCACCTTTGCGGCTTGTTCATATTCTCCCGCATGGGTGTTAAAAGCTTTGCAAATTTCAGATTTCACATTCATGATGCGAACCAACCTCTACTCAGGAAATCCAACGCGCATGCGCCATAAAATAGCCAGTATATCACAGCGGCTACGGCTGCCCGCTATCTGTGTATTATGCAATCAATACCACCGCGGACGCATCGCCGTTTGTATGGCATGCATCAATCGCCTGCCTCCTCTTGGCCCTCAATGCAAGCATTGTGCCCTCCCGCTACCCAACACTGATTTTTTGATTTGTGGCCATTGTTGCAAGAAAAAACCCGCCGTGGATAATGCAATGGCAGCTTATCCTTTTGAAGAACCGCTCCGATCGTTACTGCATGAATTTAAATACCAAGAAGGCCTGTATCTAGGTTCTTTTTTAGCAACCCTTATCATCAAAAACATCCCAGCAGAAGCCTTAACAACAGAATGTCTCATTCCCGTGCCCTTACACCCCAAACGCATACAACAACGAGGATTTAACCAAGCAGCGGAGTTAGTCAAACACCTAAGTAAAGCCCTCAAATTACCCTATGGGCTCTCTTTTTGTAAAAAAATTATCAATACAATCCCTCAAGCTGAATTAAGTGCGAAAGCACGGGGGAACAATTTAACGGAAGCCTTTTACTCAAACCCAGTACCCTATCAGCACGTGACGATAGTCGATGATCTCATCACCACCGGCAGCACCATCAATGCCCTCGCAAAAACCTTAAAACAACAAGGCGTGAAATGCGTGGATGTGTGGTGCTGCGCCAGAGTCACCATCAACCACTAACTTTTATCATGACTTTGAGCCAATTAAAGCACCTCGTCAAAAAATGTACACGCCGTTATCCACGAACGATGATCAGCTGTTTTGTTGTAATGCAGTCCCATTGCATCGTCATTGGCTTCAGGATTCGTGAATGAATGAGCTGTTAACCCATACATATGCACTTGCCAGTCTGCTTTTTTCATTGTCATTTCTGTTGCAAAAAGTGTGACCTGCTCGGGCATAACCAATGGGTCATCATAGCCATGTAAAACCAGTAAATGAGCCTGGATTTTGCTAGCAGGAACACCTTCAGGTTCTGTCAATAACCCATGAAAACTAACTACGCCGTTGAGTGCTGCACCCGTTCTTGCCAGATCAAGCACACACATACCACCGAAACAGTACCCAATGGCCGCAATTTTTTTTGCATTGACCTGAGGCAGAGAGCAGATGGTTTTGAACGCCGCCAGCATGCGATTGGCCAGCATTTGACGATTTTCTACTATTGGCGTCAACAATTTTCGCCGTTGTTCATTATCATGCCCCAGTTGAGCATCACCATACATATCGATGGCAAAGCCGACATAACCCATGGAAGCCAGTTGCCTTGCTTTTTCACACATGGCCTCGCTTCGCCCGCTCCAGTCATGAGCAATCATCACGCAGGGCAGCGGGAGGGGGAGTTGATTATCATAGGCCAGATAGCCCAGAAAATGGATGTTGTTTTCACTGTATTTGATGTTTTGGGTTACTATCATGTTATCTTTATCCCTATGGAATTGATTGAACGGTCATGACCCAGGGCTAAATTATGTGTGATCAAAATAAGCACCTATTTCATGATATAGTCTTAACAAAAAAAACACCACAAGGCATGATATCCAGTTCATGGCGATGCTGCTCTCAAGGAAAAAGCCTTGTTAACGCTTTTCTCCTTTGAGAGTCGAGAGGTCGGTGATTATAATGTGTTAACTGATATTCATTATCAATGAAGCTTATGAGCGAGTTATGCAAGATGATGTGAGATATTGATTTGTAATGGATACGCGAGCGAATTAATTGCTGTGGTGGAGCTAATATGGAATTTATCTTTAATAAAAATGCAGGACACTATTATAAAAGCTCAAAAAAATTATTCTTACCTGTTGAGATCATTGACTCGATTGAAGGTTTTTTCTTTCAGTTAGGCAAAAAAAACTATTTTTTTAGAGGATTTATAACACCGCTGAACAATAGCTGCAGTGAGAGTCTGGCTCAAAACAAATATTGTGCTAATAAAGTACTTGAGGGTGGGGGTATACCCGTCCCCAAAGCGGCTGCTATTCATATTGATACGTTTAAGCTGGGGCTAATGGATGAGATAATGGCTGATTTAACCTTCCCGCTTGTGGTGAAGCCTACATTTGGCGCTCTGGGGATAGATGTGGTTTGTAATATTACTGACATGGACCAGCTTACCATTGAACTGACCCGGCTTTTTTCAACGAACGACTTGCTGACCCTGGAAGAATTTCATGGCAATATGAACTCTTATCGCATTCTGGTGCTTAATAAAAAAATCATTGGTGTCATACAACGATATCCCGCCCGTGTATTGGGTGATGGACAGCACACCATTACTGAGCTGATTGCATCAATGAACATTGAACGTCAACAGTCGGGTGATGAACTGGCGCCGATTGTGATAGATAATGAGTGTCATATCAGGCTCAGGAAACTGGGAATAACACCAGAATATATTCCAAAACAACAGGAGCTTGTTATTTTATGCTACACCTCTAATGCAAGCCGAGGCGGAACCTATCAAGCTTTAAGCTCTAAAATGTGCAAACAAAACCGTCAATTATTTATTAAGACAGTTTCATTACTTAATTTAAATATTGCCGGTATTGACGTTGAGTGTGTTGATCTGGATACACCCATTACCCATCATTCTGATGGTGTTATTATTGAAGTCAATCCAAATCCCAGTATTCGAATTCATGAAAACCCGCAATATGGTAAGCCCACTCGCGTTACTGGTAAAGTGATTCGCTCTATTATCTATCGCCATCCCGGTTCATATTTTTATGTGCTATATAAAAATAAAAATACAGCGCCATATATCAGGAGTTTGATGGCTTTACCTCTTTTGATTGCCCTGTATTTGTTCGTCAAGGTGATTGTATGAATAAAGTAAGTATATTAGATGTATCGTTGAGAGATGGCGGTCATCGGAGCAATTTTCATTTTGAAAACACTACTCTTGAGGCAATGTTAACCTTACTGGATAATGCAGGAATAGATTGCATTGAAATTGGCTATCGTAATGGCTCGATTCGGCCCATAGCCAACATCGGTAGAGCCGGCCTTTGTGACAAGGCTTACCTTGATGCTTGCCGCTCATGGTTAACAAAAACAATGATGGCTGTTATGGTACACCCTGCAAATGTATCTGAAGTTGATATGCAGGAGTTAAAAGATTCAGGGGTGGGTTTGATTCGTATTTGTATCCCTCGTGGAGGCGTTGCGTTAGCTTGTCCTGTAATTGATATGGTAAAAGCCGTGGGTCTGCAGGTTTCGGTTAATTTTATTCATGCTTCGCAATATCTGGAACAAGACATCGATGCTGTGGTTGAGAGAGCTATGAAACATAAACCCGATATCATTTATTTTGCAGACTCAAATGGCAGCCTCATGCCTGAGAGGGTCAAATACATCTATGAAAAATATACCCAGCGCTATGAAGCAGCATTCGGTTTCCATGCTCACGATAACATTGGTATGGCGCAGGCGAATACCTTGGCAGCTATTGGTGCAGGCGCGAAGTATATTGATGCTTCTTTGGGGGGAATGGGAAAAGGGATAGGCAACCTCAAAACAGAGTTTTTCATTGCTTATTTACATGCGAACAAAATTAAAAAACACAATTTACAATGCATTCTCGATGCGGCCAATTATGCCCGCCAGGCTTTGAGTATTGGCCAGGAACTCATTGACATGGATGAATTTGTCCGCGGTATTCATGACCTGTCTACGGCTGAAGTTAAACAGTTTCAGGTGGATGGAAAATTAATATGAAAAAAACATGAGTAAAACTATCCTGGTGATTGCACCCGTCATGCCGCAACAATCGGAAATAGAGCTATTTGCCAGTACGCTGGCTTTTCTTAAGCCTGATTTTAACATGGATTTTCTGGATCCACTGCCCATTATTGATATCAATCTGGAAAACAAAGCTTATTATCTTGCTTGGCAACACTATCTGGCTGCTGTACTCAACCAATATGATGCCTTCATTGGCTTTTCTTTTGGCGGTGTTATTTTACAGCAATGTTTCCCACTGTTTGAAAATAAACATATCCCCATCATTTTATTTTCTACACCAACCCGCGCTGATGACGCATTAAAGCAAAAGCTCGGGAAAGTGATTGAGTTGTGTGAAAAAAATCAGGTTAAAGAGGCATTGGACAAGCTTTACAAAGAGGTCCATTATCCCCATCAACAGCCCATACTCTGTTGTGATTGGAATAATATCAACCCAGCAGATGCTGGTGTACGATTAATCACTGGGCTAAAGCGAGTGTTGAACACCGATTCATCTCATGTTGTAAAAACAGCCACGGTGAATCATTTGCATTTGATTGGAGAGCGCTCAAATTTAGTCAACACTCAAAACGTAACCCCCCCACAAACAGGACGATTAATCACGGTTCCAGGTGCTGGCATGCGTGTATTACAAGATAATTTATTATTCTGTAAACAGGTGATTATGGATGAGTTGTGTTGTGAACATGAATAGGGTCATCCATATCGCTGTTTTACCGGGAGATGGCATAGGCCGTGAAGTCATGGAAGCAGCATTGCCAATTTTTGCAGCGTTAGATGTGCCCGTGAGATTAACTATAGGTGATATAGGGTGGTCTTGCTGGCAAAAAAACGGTGATCCAGTTCCTGAGCAAACCTGGCAATTGATTCGTGATTCTGATGCCACGCTGGTGGGTGCTATCACCAGCAAACCTGCACGTGAGGCATGGCTTGACCTGGCACCAGTGCTGCAAGATGATAATCGAACTTACGTGTCTCCGTTGATTCAGTTAAGACAACAGATGGATCTGTTTGCGAACGTACGGCCCTGTTTTAGCCTTGCTGGTGATAACATCGATGATAAAAAATCATTTAATTTCTGCATTATTCGTGAAAATACTGAAGGATTATATGCAGGTCTTGATTTTCATCCCGTGCCTGCATCGCTTAAATCATTGCTTGATGAACAAAAACGCTGGCAAGCCATCCAGCCTAAAGATTTAAGCTGTACCCTGCGATTGCAAAGCAAACAGGGGCTTTTGCGTCTCTTTGAATTTGCTTTTCAATACGCAGACACTCACTGCCTGTCCCGAGTTACATTTGCAGACAAACCCAACGTCCTGCGGCAAAGCAGTGCCTTTGCACGTGAACTATTTGAGTCTGTGGCCGCTATATACCCTCATCTAAAGGCCGATATTCTCAATGTGGATGCAGTCGCATACTGGATGATAAAGCGCCCGGAAGCATTTGGTGTGATCGTTGCAGAAAATATGTTTGGTGATTTGCTGTCTGATGTAGGTGCTGCCGTCATGGGAGGTTTAGGCTTTGCTCCCAGTGCAAATATTGGCCACGATGGCTGTTATTTTGAGCCAGTGCACGGCAGCGGGCCGCGAATGAAGACCAACAGTGCAAACCCGAGCGCGATGTTTTTGACGATCGGCCTGTTATTAAAACATTTTGGGTATATTGAGCAGGCTGAAAAAATAAAACAGGCTGTGAAGCAGGTTATCCAACAGGGACGTTATTTGACATATGACTTGGGTGGTTCTAGCTCAACGGATGATATGGCAAAAGCCATTATTTCAACAGCGTGCGATCGCCATCCCATGGCGCAACTAGACCACTTCAGTTCCACTGAGATTTCCGATGCATTGGACGCGTGTGGTGTTGAAGGTGCTTTGTTACATATTAAACCATTAAACCCGGGCCAGAAACTCATAGGGCCTGCCTATACCATTCAATACGCGCCTTATGAAAAAACAAGCGAGGGTTTCAGGCCTGCGGCCGATTATATTGATAACGTACCGGCGGGATCGGTGATTCTGATTGATAATCAGGCACGAGCGGATTGCACTGTATGGGGAGGAATTTTAACCCAAGTAGCACTAATCAGGGGTATTTCCGGAACGATTGTTCATGGTGCGGTTAGAGATGTAAACCAGATTCGTCAGGCAAATTATCCGCTATGGTGTGTTGATCAATTCATGCGCTCGGGAAAAAATCGCGTACACAAAACCGGCGAGCAATGCGCAATTATTATCAATGACGTAACGATTTCTCCGGGCGATATTATCTTTGCTGATGATCATGGTGCTATTGTTATTCCGGTTCATCTGGTTGATGAGGTTATTCAGAAAGCGCTTGCCATTCAACAGACTGAAAAAAATATTATCAACGCTGTGCATGGGGGGGCTCGTTTGGATCTGGCGCGCAAAAGGTATCGTTATGAGAAACCCTGGTTAAGTGGTGAATCAAATTGACCACACTGGATCAATTTGAATTCATCGATATCCATTACCACGCAAACCCTGATCTCTATCATCGGCGTTTGCAGGCACTTGATGCCGGACGAGCGTATCAAGCACTCAATGGGGTTGTGGTTCTGAATAGCCATTTGGGAGCCACCAGTGTGCAGGCAACGCTTGCGCAATGCGAGGGTCTGCCTGTATTGGCCTCACTAGCCTTGAATCACGTGGCTGGCGGTATTGATTATCGAGTTGTCTTGCGTGCTTTAGCGGAATATCAGCCTATGCTGACGGCAAAAATGATAGTCCACTTTCCCACCATCACCGGACGCAAGATTCAATCACGCCTGCAAAGACAAATGGCTCATCCTCATTTAAATGCCCATACCCTTGTGGGTGAAACCCTATTTGATGATAACCATCAATTACGGTCGGCGGTTATCGATATCCTGAAAATGGCGAATGATTATCCCATTGTTCTGTCAACAGGTCATGCCAACAAGTGTGAAGTGTATGCCTTGATAGAGGCCTGCATCCAGCATCAAGTGCCAGCCCTGCTGCTTAATCAGCCGGCCAATCCTTTAACCGGTTTACAAGCCCCGGAATTAGCCGATTTAGCCAAACATACATTTGTATGGATTGAACAAACCACCCTGACTTACGTGTTGGGCTATCAAGACCAAGACGATTTTGCCGCCGTCTTAAGTTCATTGCCACGGGTGATTTACAGCTCGGATTTGGGGCAAACCAGCCAAATGGACATAAAAACCTGGCATGACTATTCCAGGCAAATGTTGACTGATTTACATATTTCATCCGAACGACAGGAACAGTTGCGAAAAGGGAATGCGATGCTTCTTTTGCAATGTTAAAAATCAGTATCGTTAACTCAAACTTAAATAGCGTTGAACATCACCCATTAGCAACTGGACTAGCAATAAACACAATGCAATGAACATTAAGCTTTGCACTAATAATTCAAAAGCAACAGAAAAGGGCTTACCACGAATTTTTTCGATGACAGCATAAACAATCCCTCCTCCATCAAGGCCAGGAATAGGAAGTAAATTAAATAAACCGACAGAAAGACTAAGATTCGCAATAAAATCTAAAAATACAGCGAACCCTTGAGAGAATGAATGAGCCATCGCATTCAACAAACCCAAAGGACCTAACAGCATTGAAAGAGGGATAACGCCTGTGAGCAACTGCTTTAACATCACCAGAAAAAAATAAGCCAAGCCCATTAATTGAAAAAATGCCCCCTGACAAGCCTTCAAAAAAGGGAGACCTTGAACCGCCTGTAAATGCTTAATGGATGAATCAGGCTGAATCCCTATCGCCTTAAACAACGATCCCTTTCCTAATGCAGGGTGTTTTAAATCAAGCCGAAAATGATGCTGATTTCCCTCGGAAGTTTCCACAACGCCATCGACGTTATCATGACCCAAAGCCATGATAAATTGCATACCAAACACTCGCCAAGAAGACACAGGCGCTCCTGAAAGGCTAATGATTCGATCACCTTTAACCAAGCCTGCGCTAGAAGCGAGGCTCGATGGAGTGATGGTATCAATGACAGGAAGTTGTTGCTGATAGCCCAAAATCAGCATGAATACCAAAGCAAGCCATGCCATCGTGCAATTCAGCAGTGGACCTGCCAATAAGATCAAACACCGTGCTCCAACTGATTTTTTATCAAAACAATACGGCAGGTCTTTTTCTAAAACCACTTGAGTACGAGTATTCAAAAAGTGAACGTAACCACCCAGGGGCCATAATGACCAAACCCATTGACACCCTTTTTTTCCATCCCATCGGAACAAGGGCCTACCAAAACCAAAAGAAATCCGGCTAATACCCACCCTAAATAGATGGGCGACATAAGCGTGACCTACTTCATGAGGCCCTACAACCAATAATAAACTTAAAACAATTGCCAACAATGACCACAACACAAGCATCAAACACCCCCCCCCTTACTGTGTATTATCAATCACTAATTTCAATGCCGGTTTTCCAAATGCTTTGCCTAGCCCATGGCCCTCACGGCAAACTTCAAACACCCGGTACGCCTCATCTGTTTTGCTATCAATCAGCTCTACATCTTGACCCTCTGCATCCACCAAAGTAACGGACAAATGCATTTCTCGAAATTGGCCAATATGATATCGATCCTTGAATAGACGAAGCACACTCAACAAACTTTCAGCGGCTTCCTCACTATCATGCCTACCTTGAAAAATAATTTCCATACAAAGCCCTCCAATAAATCAATATGTGTAAATTTTACATTCATCTTTGATTGGGTTAACGGCATAAATAAAAACTACTTGAGCGTAATATGTGCTTTTTAGAAAAGTGCTGATGAGTGCTATTCGTAGAAGCCCCTTTCAGCAATGCCTGGTCACTCAGCAGAGTCACTGGAGAATTTCTCAGCAATAGATTACAATTCTTGCTTTAACTTTCGAATGGTTATTCAATGGTGTTTATCGCCTGCGGGCTCAATCATAAAACTGCCCCGCTCAATGTGCGTGAGAAAGTAGCATTACAAAACGGGATGCAAGAGAACTTGCTTGGCCAATTAATCGATTTGCCAGGCATCCATGAGGCGGCCATTTTATCAACCTGTAATCGCACAGAAATCTATTGTGACACGATGGAGCCTCAATTGATTGCCCCCTGGCTAGCAGAATCGCATCAACTCAAACCCGATGCGCTGCTGCCTTATTTTTACATGCATGAAGGCCATGACGGCATCCGACATACACTGCGCGTGGCTAGCGGCTTGGATTCTATGATGCTCGGCGAACCCCAAATACTCGGTCAAATGAAACAAGCCTATCAACAAGCGTGCGAAGCAGGCACCATCAAAACCAACTTACAACCTATTTTCCAATACTTATTTAATGCGACAAAGCGCATTAGAAATCAAAGTGGCATTGGAAAAAATCCTGTATCCATCGCCTATGCAGCCGTTTCCCTGATAGGCCAGCTTTTCAAAGACTATACCCCTTTAACTGTATTTATTCTCGGCTCAGGTGAAACTGCATCGCTCGTTGCAAAATATCTACAGAAAGAAGGCGTCAAACGGTTTATCATCGCAAGCCGAACGCATGACAATGCCCAACAGCTCGCAAAAACCCTTGCAGGGACTGCTGTGTCTATCGGAGATATTCCTCGCTATTTGTCAGAAGCAGACGTCGTTATCTCCGCCACAACTTGTCCCCTCCCCTTTATCAACAAAGGGTTGGTCGAGTATGCCCTGAATCAACGCAACGCCGCCCCGATGTTTTTTCTAGATTTAGCCGTCCCACGAGATATTGAAGCAAACATCACAGACTTAAAGAACGTTCATCTCTACAACATCGATGATCTACAAACGGTCACCGAAACAGGACTGCATGAACGACAAACAGCAGCCATTGAAGCTGAAAAATTAATCGAGGCAGAACTAGATAATTATATCCGCTGGAATCGTTCACTTAAAGCCAAAGGCGTTATTCGTGATTACCGTAGTCAAATGCAACAAATAGCACAACAAGAATTACAACGGGCTATACAAAAACTTTCTATAGGAAAGTGTCAATATAGCGTCTTAACTGAATTCAGTGAGCGGTTGGTCAATAAACTCACCCATACCCCAACCGTGGGTTTACGTCATGCGGCCTGGGACAATCGTGAGGAATTACTTGATCTGGCTCAATACTTATTAGACAAATCCCCCTATGAAAAAATCACTTGAATTAAAACTCGAGCAATTGCTTGAGCGTTTCCAAGAAATCGGACAGCTGCTATCTGAGGGCTCTGTTATCGCAGACCAAAACCAATTTAAATCATTGTCCAAGGAATATGCCCAACTGGAGCCTGTCGCAACCTGTTATGGCCAATATCTGGAAGCTGAAAGCAATCTAACTTCCCTAAAAGAACTCATGGAGGGAGATGACAAAGAATTAGCCGCAATGGCCGCTGAAGAAATGAATGCCGCCAATGATGCCATCAATGAACTGGATGAAGCTTTACAATGGCATTTGATCCCCAAAGATCCAGACGATGAGCGTAATATTTATTTAGAAGTCCGCGCAGGAACAGGGGGCGATGAAGCCGCCATTTTTGCAGGTGATTTATTCCGCATGTACAGCCGTTATGCAGAAACACAAGGCTGGCAAATGGAGATCATGACAGCGCACCCTGGTGAGCATGGCGGTTTTAAGGAAGTCATTGCACGCGTGAGTGGCCAGAATGTCTATGCCCAATTAAAATTTGAATCAGGCACCCACCGCGTTCAGCGCGTGCCTGAAACTGAATCCCAAGGTCGTGTTCACACCTCTGCTTGCACCATTGCCATCATGCCAGAAGTCGATGAAATTGATGAGATTCAAATCAACAGTGATGATCTACGCATCGATACCTATCGTTCATCAGGTGCTGGAGGACAGCACGTCAATAAAACAGATTCAGCCATTCGTATCACGCATTTACCAACAGGCGTCGTCGTGGAATGCCAAGATGAACGATCTCAACATAAAAACCGCGCCAAAGCGATGACCTTGTTAAAAACCAGATTATTGGATGCAGAACAGAGTAAACAACGCCAACAAGAAGCCCAAACACGTAAATCACTGGTCGGTAGCGGGGATCGTTCCGAGCGAATCAGAACCTATAATTTTCCACAAGGTCGATTGACTGATCACCGCATCAATCTAACCCTTTACCAACTCAATGACGTGATGGAGGGCCATTTGTCCGTTGTCGTTGATGCATTAAAGCGCGAACACCATGCCGAGTTACTGGCTGAATTAGGGCGTCATGATTAATATTCAATGCGTATTAAAAAACGCGATAAACCTTTTAGAAGCAACAAGCCCTAGCGCACAACTGGATGCAGAAGTCTTACTGGCTCATGCGCTCAATACCTCGCGCACCTTCTTATATACCCATCCTGAGAAACCATTAGAGGCCGCTTCTCAAAAAGCTTATGAATACCTCATTACCCAACGTGCTGAAGGCTGGCCCATCGCCTATTTAACAGGGTGTCGTGAATTTTGGTCTCTTCCATTACGAGTCTCTAAAAACACCCTCATCCCAAGACCCGCGACTGAATTACTGGTAGAGGTCGCCCTATCACTCCTAAAAAAAATAAAAAACCCATCCCTTATCGATTTAGGCACTGGCAGCGGGGCCATTGCGCTCGCCCTTGCCGTTGAACAACCGACATGGAACATTATGGCATCAGACATCAGTCAAGGCGCCATTGACATCGCAAAAGACAACACAGCGAAGCTTGGCTTATCGAATGTCCATTGTTATATTTCAGATTGGTTTGCCGACCTTCCTGTTCAACAATTCAACGCCATCTTATCCAACCCCCCTTATATTGCTGACAATGATCCCCATTTAAATCAAGGTGACCTTCGCTTTGAACCCCAAAATGCCTTAGCGAGTGGGGTGGATGGTTTAAAATCACTAACTTATTTAATCAAAGCGAGTTATGATCATCTACTGCCTAATGGCTTATTGTTGCTAGAGCATGGGTTTGATCAAAGACTGGCCGTATCCAATTTGCTCTCTGACAATGGCTATGAACGCATTGGTTGTTGGCAAGATACAGAAGGACATGATCGGGTCAGTGCGGGGTGGCGCGGAAACTATTAAAATAAATAGACCACTTTTTATTCAAAAAATTTTTTTATAAGCTATAGTTGATGAATAACCTATTTTTTGATATACCTACCCCTTTTCAATCATCATTCTACTAGGGATTATTGAAAAGGGGTCATTGAATAGCCGGAGGCTTTTATGCCAAAACAATCAATCAGTTTAACCAAAGTGAGTACAAACAACGTGAAAAATGACGCCGTTGGCAGCATGGGTATTGCCCCCTACCAGGAAATCACTGGTGAGGAATACATGAATGAGAAACAACTCGCCCACATCGAGAAAATTTTGCTAGCATGGCGTCAATCGTTGATGGAAGAGGTCGATAGAACGGTTTCTCATATGAAAGATGAGGCGGCCAACTTCCCTGATCCCTCTGATCGTGCCAGCCAAGAAGAGGAATTTAGCATCGAATTACGAACGCGTGACCGCGAACGAAAACTCATTAAAAAAATTGAAGATGGACTAGAACGCTTACGTGATGATGATTTTGGCTATTGTGAGGCCTGTGGTATAGAAATTGGGTTACGTCGTCTTGAAGCACGCCCCACAGCAACACTGTGTATCGATTGCAAAACGCTATCAGAAATCAAAGAGCGCCAAAACCAGGGTGGCTAGTGCCTCGTCAACATTTAGGCTCAGTTAATCCGAACCATGACCATCAGGGAGTGGAACTTAAAACAGGGCGCTACTTGCTAACGCACATGGAAACAGTAATAGAATGGGCATATACCCATTCTATTTTTTCCATATAACGTGCCACAGTGCCTTGATTCGCAACGAACACAGCCGTTGCATTTTCAACTTGCTGAAACTTTCGGGGTTGATTTTGATGCATCGCAATGATTTCAGCGGTTAACTCATCCGCATTGTTCACCATCACCATCGCTTTTGCCTTTAACAAGTCCCTACAAATCTCTTTTGAGTTCATCATATAAGAACCACAAAAAACAGGAACTTGCACTGCAATTGGTTCTAACACATTATGCCCACCAACCGGCACTAAACTTCCCCCAACAAAAGCATAATCAGCGTGTTGATAAAAACTGAGTAGTTCGCCTAATGAATCAATCACCAATACATCGATGCTCGAATCAATGGTACTGGGAGAACTCCGAACACCTGTTCTAAACCCCTCAGCCAAGCACTGTTGATAAACCACTTGAAATCGCTCAGGATGACGGGGCGCAAACAATAATAATACATTGGGGATCGCTAACTTAAGCTGATTTAAACGCAGCAAGAGTTGGCGCTCCTCATCATGATGCGTGCTTGCTGCCATCACAACGATTCGATCCTTGGCCCACTGAACCCCTAATGGTGAAACACTGCTCTCAGAAGTGCCTGTTAAGGGCACATCAAATTTTATATTGCCGAGCACTTGGACTGATGTCAAAGGAGCACCCAAGGCCACAAATCGTTTTGCATCCTCCTCACTTTGAGCAAGTATTGCTGTGAATTGTTGAAGGATGGGCTTAAACATCCATCTCATTTTTTCATAGCTTTTAAACGATCGATCAGACAAACGAGCATTAGCCAGCAATAGGGGTAAAGACACCCGCGCTGCCTGGTGAATTAAATTTGGCCACAACTCCGTTTCCATAATGATGCACAAATGGGGTTGATATTTTTTTAAAAACCGGCGCAAAGCCCAAGGGAAATCATAGGGCACATACTGATGGGAAACTCGTCGGCCAAACCGTTGAATCACCTGTTGAGATCCTGTGGGCGTCATGGTGGTCACCAGGACTCGCCATTGCTTCAACAATAAGGCCTCAATTAATGGAGTCGCTGCAACCACCTCACCCAAAGAGACGGCATGCAACCAGACCTCGACAGCCTCTGATGAAATAGAAGGGCTTAAGGAAAAGCGCTCAAGAATACGATGTCGATACGCGGGCAAACGACGACCCTTCCAATAAAGGCGCAATAGGATAAATGGGGTTAGTAAATATAACAATAAAGTATAAATAAGACGCATAAATAAATACATCACAAATGGATCAGTATATACCTATAATTGGGACATTAGACAAGGCTGTATGAAAAAAAACAGTACCTCGACCAATCTGAGCCGCAACCCTTAGAAGTGGTGCTTTATGAACCATCAAAGTTTTCCGTTTCCTAAAGGTCCAATTTTAGATAGATTGTGCAAATATTCGGCTCAATATCTGTTTGCCCTGCCCTTTCAAATAATCTTTGGCAAACACTAAAATCTATGCTAGGATTAATGTTGCCGATAAAAGTTAGCCTATTTAATAATAAAAAAGGAGTTTTTCATGATCAAGAATAAATTTTTTGGAGCGATTGCAGCTGCAGCCGTTATAGCCTTTGTTACTATTCCTGTTACAGCCAATGCCCATGGTCACAAACATGCTTGCTACGGTCTAGAAGCTTGCAAAGACAAAGATGCAAAAGGTTGCAATAAGCATGGCGCGAAAATGCTGAGCAAAAAAGAATGTAAAAAAATGGGCGGTTCAACCCACAAAGAAAAAAAAGAAGAAGAAGCAAAGAAATAAGTAATTGATTTTAAAAAAGGCATGCTTCGCATGCCTTTTTTTTTGTCTCTATTAAGTAAGCAGCTCAGCCACGGTGTGGCCAGCACTAAAAGTACCCGTCTGGAGAGAAGGGAATAAGCAGGCCTATCTAACCACTAGAGATAGAAACAATGAGTGAACAACACAAAAACCATGAACCAATAGCCTATCAATCCGAATTAGGCAAAACATCAGACTATGATCCCACCTACAATCCAGAAAAACTATATCCTATCCCACGGGCCCACAAACGATTAGAGATAGGGATTGATCCCTTAAACCTTCCCTTTTCAGGGCTTGACTGCTGGAATCATTATGAGGTGTCTTGGCTCAATGAAAAAGGAAAGCCCATGGTTGCAATGGCTGAAATCATCTATGATTGCAGCTCACCCATGCTGATTGAATCCAAGTCATTAAAACTCTACTTTAACTCCTTCAATAACACCCATTTTAAAAATGCCACTGAACTTGAAAAGATCATTAAAAAAGACATAGAAAAACGGATTGAAGCCCCCGTTTCGGTAAAAATATATCCCCTTGCAACCGTTAAACAACAAACGCTACTCTGCTCATTTATTGGCGAAAACATAGACCATCTTGATGTTGAATGTTCTATTTATCAAGTTGACCCCTCATTGCTA
>CANJHO010000017.1 GCA_947474165.1 Legionellaceae bacterium | reverse complement strand
TTTAGCTCCAATGTGCAGTCGGCCTCTTCAACGTAATCGCCCGCCACCCTTTTACACCATGATCAAAAATAAATCAAAAAGTTAGTTCACCACGTTTTCCAGCCCCTGTCTAACCGCTCGCAATGACGGCTAAAATAGCTTAAGGCAGTGCCATTAGGCCAAGGCTCAACCTGCATCATTCATTTGCGATAGATACTTAATGCGGCTTGCTTATCGGATGAAGTCGCCATGATGATTTTCTTCTCATCATGGCCACCGACTTAAAACACTGTACGTTCACACTTGTTTTTTAATTAATTACAACAGCTTAGCCCGCTTATATAACAATTGATTCACAAAGTTATCCACACCCCTACGGCTCATTATGAACAAATTGACATTAAATAATATAGTGAAATCAATGGGTTATTTTTTTATCTTGCATTCAATTTAAAAGTCAACAAAGTTATTCACATGCAGCCATACTGGTTATTAACACAACAGATTTTTTTATTTTGAAAATAATTTTGCTTAATAGGTTCGATTTACACTGGTACTCATTGCCAAGGGATATGATTGTTTGGCATCATATCCCTTGGCAATGAGTACTAAGATCATTCTTTTAAGAAAAGAGACCCCCCCCCCTATGAGTATTGTAACCGAACGCCAACCGCTGACAGAATTTACTGAAAAAGCATACCTTGATTATTCTATGTATGTCATTTTAGACCGTGCTTTGCCACATGTTGCGGATGGATTTAAACCCGTTCAGCGACGGATTGTTTATGCCATGTCAGAGCTGGGTCTTAAATCAACGGCTAAACATAAAAAATCAGCTCGTACCGTGGGCGATGTGCTCGGTAAATTTCATCCACATGGAGATGTCGCCTGTTATGAAGCGATGGTCTTAATGGCACAGCCTTTTTCTTATCGTTATCCTTTTGTCGATGGGCAAGGCAACTGGGGCTCACCAGATGACCCTAAATCATTTGCCGCCATGCGTTATACAGAAGCCCGCTTATCAGCCTATGCCGAGACCTTGTTATCCGAATTACAGCAGGGTACGGTTGATTGGGTCGATAATTTTGATGCCACCTTGCAGGAGCCCTCCCTATTGCCCGCTCGATTGCCCAATGTGCTACTCAATGGCGCGACAGGAATTGCCGTTGGGATGTCCTCTGACATATTGCCGCACAATTTAACAGAAGTGGCCAATGCTTGTATTCACTTATTAGAACATCCTGATGCTTCATTAGCGGCAATCACCCGTTTTATTAAAGGTCCCGATTTCCCAACTGAGGCTGAAATTATCACGCCGCCCGCATCGATTCTTGCGATGTATGAAACAGGCAATGGATCGATTCGAATGCGGGCTGTTTACAACGAAGAAAAGCACAATATTGTGATCACGGCCCTGCCTTATCAAGTATCTGGCGCCAAAATCATTGAACAAATTGCAGCCCAAATGCAACTGAAAAAATTACCCATGGTCGAGGATTTGCGCGATGAATCGGATCATGAATATCCCACGCGCCTGGTGATTATTCCTCGTTCAAACCGAGTGGATGTCGAGGGTTTAATGTCACATTTATTTGCAACAACCGATCTGGAACGAAGTTATCGCGTTAATTTCAACATGATTGGTTTAGATCTCAAGCCTCGGGTTAAAGGCTTGCTGACCATATTGAATGAATGGTTGATTTTTCGCTTAAGTACCGTTAAAAGACGACTGCAATATCGATTGGATAAAGTACTCGACAGGCTTCATATCCTAGAAGGGCTATTGATTGCCTATTTAAATATTGATGAAGTGATTGCCATTATTCGAGAAGCAGAGCAACCAAAACAAGCCTTAATGGCACGGTTTAGCTTAAGTGAGCGGCAGGCTGATGCCATTCTTGAAATGAAACTGCGACATTTAGCAAAACTTGAGGAATTTAAATTACGTGCTGAACTTGATGAACTTCATACAGAGCGAGATGATTTACAAGCTGTTTTAGCCAGTGAGGATCGCCTGCGGTTGTTAGTAAAGGATGAACTCACAGCAGATAGAGATTTATATGGTGACAAGCGACGCTCGCCCATTATGCTTCGTGAGGACTCACAGGCATTGAGAGAGGAAGACATCCTCCCCAATGAACCCATCACGGTTGTATTATCTCAAAAAGGTTGGGCACGAGCGGCTAAAGGATATGACATCGAGGGCCGTGAGCTCGGCTATAAATCGGGCGATGAATTTAAAGCACAGACCAATGCACGCAGCAATCAACAGGTCGTCTTTTTTGACAATGAAGGTAAAGTCTATACCCTGCCAGGGCACGTATTGCCATCAGCCCGCGGCCAGGGCGAGCCGCTGACGGGAAAATTAAATCCGGCCGAGGGGGCTATATTTGTCACGTTAATTGGCGGTGAGCCAGACGATTGGGTTTTACTAAGCAATGACGCAGGGTATGGATTTTTAACCCAATTAAAAACCCTCTATGTGAAAAACCGCAATGGGAAGGCCTGTCTTAAATTACCAGCCCATAGCCAAGTGCTCCCGCCCCGAATCGTGACAGAAAAAGACACTCAACAAGTGGCTTGCGTCACAAATGCCGGTCGTTTATTGATCTTTCCAGCCAATGAACTACCCATCTTATCGCGTGGGAAAGGGAATAAATTAATCAGTATCCCTTCAGCCAAAGCATCACTTCGAGAGGAGTTTATTATTGATATCCAGCTGATCACCCAGCAGGATGCCTTAACCGTTCGCGCTGGCAAACGTCATTTCACTTTAAAGCATGCTGATTTAGTCCCTTACCAAGGCGAACGAGGCCGTCGGGGAAATCGTCTACCACGCGGGTTACAAAATGTAACGGCTTTAGATGTGACGACCAGTCCTTCATCCCTTTAGTTTTAAAGAGTTTATTATGTCGACCCCCAATGCGCGTTTGCAACTGCCGAATTACCATGATTTTATGTATGCCATCGCTATCTTAGCGCTACCCATTTCCGGAAGTGAGGTGCATGGGATGATGTGTGGTTATTTATGTGCAGGCGCGACCAGTGAAGGTGAGGCTTATTTGCGTGCTTTGATGACCAATAAATCAGATAATGGCTTACGCAATGCCGCATTGGCTTTGTTTGGTGTGTATGCTATCAGTCAGCAACAATTGCTAAACTTTGATTTTGAATTCCAGCTCATGTTACCTGATGATGATGAGCCACTGGCTGAGAGGGCTCAGGCCTTCACGGAATGGTGTGAGGGCTTTACCCAAGGTGTAACCTTGGCGGGCATTGGGTATGAACAATTACAAGATGAAGAGGCGCAAGAAGCCTTGCAGAATATGACAGAATTTGCACAACTGGATTGTCAGACTTTAAATTCCGATGAGGAAGATGAACGTTCATTGGTGGAGGTCACCGAGTATGCGCGGATAGCCGTCATGCGAATCCACAGTGATTTACTGGCCTCTGATGGTCAATCTGAAATCGCACATTAAGGATAGACTAATGATTCTCCAGACAGAATATCAAAATAGACGTTCTAAGCTAGCAAAGCAATTGCCCTCAGGATCGATCGCACTGATTCCCGCTGCCAGTGAATGTTTGCGCAATGGAGATGCTCATTATCGTTTTCGTCAGGACAGTGATTTTTATTATTTAACCGGCTTCAACGAGCCTGATGCCCTTTTGTTGATCACGGCCGGCATTCCCGGAGAAAGCATCTTATTTAATCGTCCACGACACCCTGCCGAAGAACAATGGACAGGCCCCCGTTTAGGGCAAGAAGGGGCCAAAGCGGTGTTAGAGATTGATGCAGCGCATTCTATCGCTGAAATTTCCTTGAAGCTACCTGAATATTTGGCAGGAAAACAAGCTGTTTATTATGCTATGGGCCGTTATCCTGTTTGGGAGGCCCATTTATTAGCTGCCTGGAAAGTTGTTAAAGGGCAAGTTCGGCGAGGGGTTAAATCCCCCGAGGCGTTTTGTGATATTGCACCCCTCTTAAGCGAGATGCGGCTTTTTAAAAGCCCTGCTGAAATCGCGTTGATGCAGCGTGCCGCTGAGATTTCTGTTGCAGCCCATCAAGGTGCCATGCGTGCTTGTCGTGAAGCCACCCATGAATATCAGCTAGAAGCGGCACTATTGTACGAATTCACACGCCTTGGAAGCCGAAGTGTGGCCTATGATTCAATTATTGCCGGTGGTCACAATGCCTGTGTTTTACATTACACAGAAAACAACAAGCCTTTGAATCAAGGTGATTTGGTCTTGATCGATGCAGGAGCTGAATGTGAAAATTATGCCGCTGATATCACACGCACCTTTCCGGTTAGTGGCCATTTTACTAAAGAACAGCGATTAATTTACGAGCTCGTCTTACGCGCTCAACAGGCGGGCATTGCCTGTATTCGTCCCGGTTGCTTATGGGATAAGGTTCAGAAAACCATCGTGCAAATTTTAACAACAGGCTTGGTTGAATTGGGATTGTTGCAGGGTAATGTTGATGACTTAATCCTGCGTGAGGCCTATAAGCCTTTTTATATGCATAATTCAGGCCATTGGTTGGGCTTGGATGTGCACGATGTGGGCTCCTATAAACTCGAAGGACAATGGCGGCCTTTAGCACCAGGAATGGTCTTGACCGTTGAGCCAGGTTTATATATTAGTGCGGGTATGCAAAACGTTGACAAGCGTTGGTGGGGCATTGGGGTGCGCATTGAGGATGACATACAAGTGACCTTGGAAGGACATACCAATTTATCAGAAGCACTGGTGCGTGACGTAGATTCTATCGAGGCCTTAATCTGTGGCTGAACAAGCAGTGGATATTTTGATCATTGGCGGGGGCTTAACTGGCGCTACCTTGATGTTGGCCTTGGCTGATTTGGGATACAGTACCTTATTGGTTGAAGCCGCACCTTTTTCTAATCGCATTCATGCCGATTTTGATGCACGTTCATTGGCGCTGGCGCCTGCTAGTGTACGCATTTTAGAAATGCTGAACATTATGCCATTGCTAATCCCCGATGCCACCCCTATCCAAACCATCCATGTCTCTGAGCGCCAATGTTTTGGTAGTGCCCGATTACAGGGCGATAAGGAGAATCCACTGGGTTACGTGGTTGAAATGCAACACATTAATCGTGCCCTGCACCAATTGCTTGCTAAACAACAGATCATCGCACCCGCCACGCTCATCAAACTCGACCCTACAAAAGGTCAAGCAATCATTCGTGATGCAAAAGGAGATAGCACGCTCAAGGCCCGATTGATTATCGCCGCTGATGGTGTCAATTCTTCGGTGCGACGTTTGTGTGGATTAACCGCCACAGTGAAAACTTATGATCAAGTCGCCTTGGTGGCTAATATTGGCTTAGCTCGGGCCCATCAATATCAAGCTTATGAACGGTTTACCGCCTCAGGTCCATTGGCTTTATTGCCCATGACCGGAAAACGATCATCATTGGTTTGGGCTCTATCACCGAATGACGCGACAGCCTTATTGGCGTGTCCTGATAAAGATTTTTTAAGGGCCCTGCAGGACACTTTTGGTTACCGACTAGGACGTTTTATCAAGGTGGGCGAACGCAGCCTTTATCCGTTGCGACAAGTCATTATGCCAGAACAAGTGCTTGGCCCAGTTGTTTTTGTGGGCAATGCAGCCCACACCCTGCATCCTGTTGCAGGTCAAGGATTTAATTTAGGCTTACGTGATATCGCCTTATTGGCTCAATGCATCGCAAAAGAGGGATTAGAGCCTAAGATGTTACAAAGTTACCAACAAGCCCGTCGATATGATCAAGCGGCCATTACCCACTTGACTGATGGTTTAATTAAGTTATTCATGAGTCGACTCCCAGGTTTGTCCATCGCGCGAGGGGCAGGACTCATTGCCTTAGACAATGTAGGCTTCTTAAAAAATTTATTAGCCCGTTATGCCCGCGGTTTTGCAGGCGTTATTCCTGATTTGGTTTGTGGAATTCCATTACAAGTGGAGCGATTATCATGAGTGCTGCCTATGATGTGCTAATCATTGGTGGAGGGATTGTGGGCATGAGTGCAGCCATCGCCATGAGCCAGCGTCATCTCTCGGTAGCGCTGCTGGATGCAGGCACGTTAAGGGTTGATACACACCCTATCGATTCACGCGTTTATGCCATCAATCAGGCCTCTCAGTCACTCCTCCAAACATTGGGTGCATGGGCTTATTTAGAGTCTGCACGCGTATCACCCTATCAACGGATGCACGTATGGGATGCTTCCAATGGGGCACACATTGATTTTGATGCTCGGATGATGGGAGTGGATAGGCTAGGAAGCATTATTGAAGAATCAATTATCAAGCAGGCCTTAAAGCGGTGTATCAGCGAACGTTCTGTGACCATCATTCCTCAATGCCGGATAACCGAGGTGCAAGCCAATCCTGATGAGATTCTTATCAGTGATGGGACAACCCAGTACCTGGGTAAATTATTAATCATAGCGGATGGGGCTCACTCTGCCACCCGTGAATTATTAGGGGTGTCCATCACAAGTTGGCCTTACCACCAGCAAGCCATTGTAACAACCCTGCAAACAGAAAAACCCCATCTACAAACGGCATTTCAAGTCTTTAATCCCGATGGACCATTGGCTTTTTTACCCCTGGCTAGTCCTTATCAATGCTCCATTGTGTGGTCAACGACCCCCTCAAAGGCGAATACATTACTAGGCCTCTCAGAGGATGCATTTGCAGAGACGATTGCCACCGCATTTAGCCACCAATTGGGCGGTTGTAAAGTATTAAGCCCTAGACATCAATTCCCACTCCACATGCGCCATGCAAAACAGTATAGCGGCCCACGTTGGTTATTAATGGGCGATGCGGCCCATACGATTCATCCCTTGGCGGGACTTGGTCTTAATGTAGGATTAGCGGATCTTGCTGCATGGCTTAGCTTGATGGACGCTGACAAACGCCCGCTTGGATCCTCAACCGCAGCCCTTGGACGCTATCAACGCATGCGAAAAGTCGAGGTCTGGAAAATGATTGCCTTGATGGAGGGATTAAAAACCATTTTTGCCAATCCATTACCGCCCATTACAGCACTTCGTGGACTTGGTATTCAAGCCTGCAATCACTTATTGCCTTTAAAGCGGTTTTTTATTGAGTTCTCTAGAGGCGGTTGATATTTATGCTGCGCGCACGCCATTAAACGTAACGGCGCTCTTCAATTAAGCTCTCATAAGGAATATGAAGTCCCTTATGAAGGCTAATAATTTGATGCAAAGTTAAACTACGCTTTCTATTAAGTACATCACTTACGCGACTTCTAGGGCCAAGAAATGCCTCTAAATCCTTGCGATTCAAGTTCATCTGATCCATTAAAAAACAAATGGCATCTACTGGATCAGAGCTCGGCATAGGATGGTTTTTACTCTCATAAGCTTCTACTAAAACTAATAAAACATCCAGCTCATCCCCTTCAGGCGTATCCTGTTTAACACCCCAAAGAGACTCTACCCGACTCAGAGATTTTTTATAATCTTCCTCATTATGAATAGGTTTAATCATTTTATTCAACCTCCCCAGCCTTAACACGATCATATTCTTTATGGGTACCTACAAATTTAATGAACATGGCCTGTCTTGGATAATCAATCGCACATATAACCCTATACTCATTTCCCTTAACATTAAAAACAACGCGATCATGATAAACAAAAGATACATTTCGAAGCATATTCTTTATATCTTGAGGTGTACTCCACTTTTGTTTGTAACAAAAGTGATACCACTCATTTAAATAAGGTTGCGATTTTTCATTTCCTGGCGTTTCCCAGTATTCTATCAATCGGCTTTTAGCAATTATTCTCATATCTACAGTATATGTTACCATTATGGTAGCGTCAAGCGATGATTGGACAAAATAGGAACTAAAATATAAATTGTTCCGGTTCGGGCGGGCTCAAATTAGATCGATACTGGTCCAAAATCCATATCACTAATGCATCCTGCTTAGTACCTCATCAACTGATTATCAACCACATCGATCCATTCCAAAATCCCACCACCTAAATGACTGATGTGCTTAAACCCCGCATCGAATAACTTCTGACAGGCTGTGGCGCTGCGCCCACCTGATTTACAATAAACCACGACCGGCATGAGTTTATCCAATTGGTCCATGTGGGCCTCTAATAAAGACAAGGGAATATGTTCTCCACCAATATGACAAATATCACGTTCATAAGACTCGCGAACATCAATTAATTGAATCTTTTCATTCATCAGCAGAAGCTGTTTCAGTTCTGTTGCACGAAGTGCTACAAATTCATGAGATGATCTAGGCGCACTGGGCGCATCGAATAGGACCGTCGGATGATGCAAACAATTTTGTTTGACAATTTCAAATTGATTAAATCGCATGCTTAACAAATCGAGGCTGAGCAAGGTACCAGATAGCACTTTACCTAAATTGAGAATCACTTTGATGGCTTCAGTCGCTTGAATTGTTCCAGCAACACCAGGCAAAACACCTAAAACACCCCCAATAGCACAGTTAGGCGTCAAAGTAGCCGGTGGAGGCTCTGGATACAGACACTGGTAACAAGGGCCATTTTTATAGTTAAATACACTGATTTGCGCATCGAACTGATAAATACTTGCTGAAACCAATGGTTTTTTTAAAGCCCTACAGACCGCATTAAGAAGGTATCTTGCTTGATAGTTATCCGTTGCATCAAGGACTAAATCGTATGCTTGTATTCTATCGTCTGCATTCGCTGATGATAAAAACTCATTATAAATACACAGGGACACTTGATGATTCAGAGCCTGTAATCGCTCACCCATCACCTCCGCTTTATAACATCTATCTGCTTATTTCTTTGCTTAATATAAAAAAACAATTACCCCATATTGAAAAATATATGAGCCAATCAGGTGAGACCGCAGCTTTTACGTTCAATATGAACAGCGGAATGAGCCGAATTAAAGTATTTTGTAGCGATGTATTTGCAGAAGCCGCATGGGCAAAATTATATAGCAACACGCGACAACAATTATCCCACATTTACTGCAAAGGTATGTGGCGATTTACAATGACTAACAATATTCTCTTATTTACTTTAATCATTATTTTTTTCATAGCGACACAATGTGAACGACATCAATTACCACTAGAGAGCTACATCATTTTCTATACCGCATTCATTCAGTTTATGAGTGCGCTGGTTTCTTTTTCAATGCAATTGAGTGAAATTGCCTTTTCAATTTGCGCGTTTCGCCGCTTAAAGCCTATTTTACAAACGCCCATCGAAGAGCATGGCGATCAAAACAACAGCATCAAATCATCCACCGAGTTAGCGGGCGCCATTTCCATTAAAAACGTCCAATTTAGTTATCCCCAGTCAAAGCTATTGATTCTGGATGGGCTTAGCTGCACTATCCAAGCCGGAGAACACCTCGTTATTGTAGGCTTATCAGGGGCCGGAAAATCAACGCTATTCAAATTATTACTCGGATTTTATTTGCCCCAACAAGGGCAGATTTTATTTGATGACAAGCCTATTGAACACCTCCATTTATCGGCCTTAAGACAACAAATTGGTGTTGTTTTTCAAGACAGCAAGCTTGTCGCCGGAACCCTATTAACCAACCTTATCGACGAATCCGCCGGCATGACAGAAGAATCGGCATGGCAAGCTGCCGCCTTGGTTGGCCTAGAAGATTTTATTGCATCATTACCCATGAAAATGCACACCATGGTTTCACAACAAGTCAATGTGCTCTCTGGAGGACAAAAACAATTAATATTAATTGCAAGAGCGTTAGCCAGTAAGCCTCGGTTATTGTTATTAGATGAGGCCACTAACTCGCTCGACCCCATGACACAACATCATATTGCAACCGTTATTAGAGGATTACCCATCACTTGTATTTCAATTGCCCATCGACTGTCTACCGTTCAATACGCCGATAAAATCATGGTGTTACACAAAGGACGGATCATTGAGGAGGGAACCTCAAATCAACTATTGCAATCTCAAGGTCTTTTTTATCAACTAACAAAACAACAGGCAATTTCTTTTCATGATTTAACGGTAACCCAAAAATTGCAACGTAGCTGGCAAGAAAATACGACGGTTTAATCCGAGCTCATCCATCAATTGATAATCATTAAACCCTGACCAAACCGTGCTACCCAATCCCAATGACTGAGACACCATTGCCACTTGCTGATACATCGAGCCCACCTCCATTAGGGCATGACGATACCCACGATATCGGTATTTAAAAATACTTTTTCCAATGTGCACCAAATACAAAATACACAGATTAGGCGGCGCATCCACTTCCACAAGGCCATGAAATAGTCGGTTGATCGTGGGCAACATCTCCATTTTTTTTATTAATTCCAATGTTCGATGGACCGGCTTAAAATGATAGCAACCAGAATCAAGGGGTTGGTCATGTTTGACGCGCTCCTTAAATATCAAAAGGATTGGCTCAATCGGGTATAAGGCCCCTGCAGATGGGTAGGGCCTATGTCCTAAATGATTCGGTGAAAAAGAATTGATTAATAAGGTACTCATGTCTGCAAAATCAAGCATTTTTTGGGAGAATTGACGTAGTGATGATTTTCGTTCATTCAATCCCCCGCATGACGATGCAGAAGATAGTTCTATCGTTGTATTGCCCTCTGAGGGAAAGGTGGGTTCGAATGCGGCTATCGATGCAATGGTTTTGGGATTAACAGGGCTCAAACACATATTGCCAAAGGGGATGAAGGTTAAGGCTTCCTTCGCGTGTGTTTTTAAAATATCGTTATATACTGCCGGGTCGATAGCGGTCTTTAGCAAGCTTGTCGCATCAGGCCGCATTGTCTCTGTGGTCACGCACTATCCTTATTAAAAACTGGCTCCGCTAAGATGGCTACTTCTTTTTGAACGCCAAAGGTTAATAAATCCACGTGCCAACGCCAGTTGATTGCATCATGGGGTGTTGGTTGACCATCAAATTTAACAAAAGGCGCAATAAATTGGTAGATGGCGTATGCAATGTAACCCCGTTGACAAGGGCTCAATGACAACGTTGGTAATGCCTCTGTTTGACATTGAATAAAGCGGCGATAAAACGATAAACTATCATTTTTTCTCAAAAAACCATCAGGAGAGTTATCCTTCATCAAATGATGTAAATTAGAATCGTGTGTTGGTAGTCCGCTGTGATTAAAATACAGATTATCAATCACCAGCTGGTGATGAAGCACACCGCAGGTTATCAAATAAACACCATCCATCAGCGCCTGATGAACTTGTTTAAAATCTGAGTCGGAATAATTTTGTCGGTAATAAATAACCAGTGCCGGTGTTTGAAAATCCACACAATCCCTTGGGCAACACTGGACCTTATATTCCGTTTTCAATGTATCGCATAGCAGCCCCTCAACCAGGCTGTCATCAGCGTTCAAATAAATAAATGGGATTTTTTTGGATAATAGAGGGGTTAAGACATGAAGCTTTGATATGAGAAGCTGTTTAAGGTCTTCAATATCAACTTCATATTGTAGCGCCAGGTCGATGAGGCTATTTTCCGTGATTTCACGCTTATCCTGCTGATTCAAACCCATTAAAATTTGCATCAATGTTGGGGAGGAAATTTTAGCCCCCAGCGCACGGCTCAAAATATAAGATGCTGAGTGAGTCTCAATGATATCGTATGCATTGATAACATACACTGTCATGCTCCCTGAAGAGCAGGCAGTGATTTATCCACCAGAGCCTTTGTGTCTTCTGAAACGGATGAAACATAAACATTAAATGCATCATATATCCATTTAAAGTAATAATACCCTACAGGCGATTCAGGATAATAGACGGTAGTGACTTTAAAATACCTAGACAAAAAATCATAAAATAAGGTCTCATTGACGTGACGGGGAAATGACCAAGACTCCCGCTTTTCTTTATTATATGCGCGCCTTATAAATAAGCTTCTTAACTGCTCCTTAAGATTCATCGACGAGATCTGTACATCACGCATATCGAACTTTAATTCGATTGAAAAAAGAAGAACCAACAAGATTCGCAGTATATTTTTATTACGCGTGGTTAATTCAGGATCAAGATCATAATAATGCGCAATGATAGGCAAATATCGCTCAATTTTTTCGTTCGTGATGTGATCCATACAAATTGACTGACAAACCAATGCATAGATTCCAGAAAACTGAGGGTGTGTTTTGTAAAAAGAAAAATCTATTTCTGGCGAATAGAGGGCGTGAGCCTGAATATAGGCCATCAACGAGGCTTGCTCGATTAACAAGGTATCGGCGATCTGCAGCGAAAACAAACACCTTGAAAAATGGGCCAACTCTCCAACAAGCCTATACTCATCTATCGAATGACGATACAAAGATTGAAGTTGCTTTTCAATCGGTGGAAGCCCATCAAAATCATATTTAAATGGCGTTAAATTCGCGTAATAGGTGGTGTTTCTTAGAAACATCGTCATGGGTGTTTTATAATGAAGGGTTGGTTTATCAGAAGCATCATGAGCAGCCCGTTGACTTAATACAGTGATGGCATCACGTCGTTTCATATCAACAAGACCTTGTTGACGCAACCAAGGGATAAATTGGTCACCCATGAGAGGATACTCGCTACTCAATTGTATCGCGGCATTCATGAGCGAACGATAGGGATAAAACTGTGCTTTGCAGTAAGCCACCAACCGCGCTTTCATTTCACTTGAAATGATTTGTTTTTCTAAGGCGTACTGACAAGTATAACGGATATTCACCATCGGATCGTTGATGGCCAGAAATCCATTTTTCTCATCCCCATGTAATACGGCGACCTCATCATCATCCGACAAAATACCCGTTTTAAAATCATGATAAATCTGTCCGAACCCTTGCATGCCAAATTGATACAATTCAGCTGCACGCAAAGCACCAATGCTCGCAGCACCCCAAACAGCAACACCAAATTCCATTGCCAATAAAATCTCTTTGTGCCAAGCAGCAGGCACAGTCTCATAAAAACCATCAATAATAATTATTTTCTTAGGCGAGAGGCGTAATAAGCTAATCAAATCACCACACCGCACGGGAGGGTGATAGCAGGCCTCTGGTAATAATTGCTTCGCCGTTTCCCTATCTAATGAAGGGCCTAAATAAACATGTATACCGGACATTATCGACACTGAACCAAGATTTAACGGGATTTTACTGTAAATGAAATCAATTTTTAAATCCAGTGCCTTTACCGCAGGGCAAAATCATATGTGCTTACAAAATATCATGTAGGGTGTGCAAAGCGCAGCGTGCACACCTTTGTGCTGAATCTGGTGGGCATGTCGCTTATCGCTCCTTTGCCCTACACGTTTTATTAAATAGGATAATAGATAAATGTGTGTGATCTATTTTATATCACACATGATTTTGCCCTGGCCTTTACGCTTCTTTTCATGCAGAATTTCCTACTGATTTATCTTCACAACTAAAAGTCTATTATGCTTGACGCCAATCTAATTGAAACAATAAAAAATAATCATCCAACGCAGGCAGTCATCAATTTAAGTTGTTGTGATATTGGTGATGCACAAATAGAGCCTCTTTGTAATGCATTGACTCATAATACAAAAGTCCACTCGCTCCTTCTCAATTGGAATAAATTAACTGACAGGGGAGCTTACCGAGTTGCTGAGCTAATACGAATCAACCCTTACTTAGAACGGGTTGAATTAGCAGGAAATTCAGCTCTCACAGAGCGATGTATTCAAGAAATACAATCAGAGTTCAATGCTCGCTTCTCAAACAAACAAGGGTTACGTCGACTGGCATTGAATCCTTATCATGGGGCGAGGCGCGTTGAGGAAGTTTTCGATTTAGATCCCGCAGCATTCATCACGAATTTCTATAATAGAAAATGCCCCATCGTCGTCAGAGGGGCTATCAAGGATACAAGGGCCGCAAAAACATGGACGCCTGAATATTTCTCCAAAGTACTTGGGGAAAAAGAAGTCCCTCTGTCAATATGGAGCCCAGGGGACAATGTAAGCAATCAATTTTATAGCTTAAGAAAAGTTAAGGTAACGATACAACAAATGATGGCCTTATTTATTGATGATGCCACGCCCAACGTTTTAACGGGAAGATTCTACCTACAAAACCATCCGCTCGATGCATTTGCAGACATTAGAGAACAAATTACCCCCCCCGCATTCTGTGATTTAATTCCTCTCAGCAAATTTGCCCCTCATCTATGGTGTGGTCAAAATGACACACTCACGCAACTGCATTTTGATGAGCTTGATAATATTTTCCTTCAGGTTTATGGACAAAAATCCATAACGCTTTTCCCTCCTACTGACACGCGCTTTCTTTTTCAACATAAACCAGATAAACATATTTGGCTAAGAAACGTTCACAGAAGTCGTATTCCAGGCACTGATGTGCTTGATGATTATGCGAGCAGTCATCGAAAAGCAACGCCTTACCATGTTCATATGCGTGAAACTGATGCGCTTTTTATTCCCAAACATTGGTGGCACGAAGTTCGCGGCCTATCTGGGCCTGCCATCTCTGTAAATTATTGGTTTCATACCCTGGCTGATTCCCTTCCTGAGGTGAACAACCTCTTTTCAAGTGAATGGATGAGCTATTCTATTCCTGAAAAAAAGTCGATCCTCAAAAAGGTGTTGAAATTACTGCTTCAACACAACTGTCCCAATTATGTTTTCGAAAGCATGCCGTTTACATTAATACAAGTTGCAATACGATTTAATATGATTGACGTGGTTCAGCAGTTGCTCTCACATCCTGATACCGAGCTGACGCTGATGCCTTTTTATTGCTCACCACTGCTTCTAGCCATCGCGTTTGAACAAGAGGAGATGTTGGCATTATTGTTAAAAAATAGCACCATTCATGCGTTGATTAACGAAAAATTCCCTGGCTATGCGTTCACTCCATTAACATTAGCAAACGAAACAGGTCATGCGGGTATAATAAAACAACTAATAGCCGGTGGTGCTTCTTAACTGGTGCTTTGGACAAACCGCGATCTAATACGAGCCCGAGTCCGTGGGCGTGACCGAGCCTTATCATTACCCACAGTTTATTAGATCGTGATTGATATATCGCGCCTTTTTAACCGAGATCTAATCAGCCTAGGTGTGTCGGGGCCTGTCATGGTAGTTCGCATTGTCCGTGCTCACTGCGTTCCGCGCGGAAAATACAAACCACCACGCCACCCCTCCAGTTAGTTTGTTATACAAACTAGCGCTTGATCAATCTATTTGGAGGGGTGGCGTGGTGGTCTTTGTTTTTCACGCGGAGCTTGCGAGCATGTAAAACGAAGACTACCATGACAGGCCCCCGACACACCTAGGCTGATTAGGACTTGGCGGAATGTGGGTAATGATAAGGACCGAGCCCACCCGAGCCCGATTTGATTTGTTTTTCAACAACAACCCTCTGATTATAGTATCATTTGTGCTAGCCATTTAATGCGGCCTGCTTAGAGGCCCTTAGCGCAATTCACACTGGCTATCAAAAAAATCCTTCACATAGTCATCACTCATGAAATAAGCCCATTCATGGTGCCGGTTCTGGTATAAAGGATCGGTCCTATCAATTGAGTCAAGACCTGGATGACACATGATAAGCCCCCCATCGACCGTATTTTTTAAAAACCGTTTAAAATAGTCTCGATAATCCTTTGCTTTTCCAAAATTATAAATCCCTGCAAAACTCGTATTGGTTGGCAAAGAGGCTTGTAGTAAGCGATGCTTAAAGCTTGCCCCGCCTAACAATGAAATCAATTGCTGTTTTGGCGCACTATCAAGCGATATAAAATCGCGAAATCCATTAAAGGTGCTTCGAAAAAAATAGGTCGATTGATTATCACGGGGCAAGCCAAGCCAACAGTTGCTGATCGTTGGCAATTGGTGAACATGTTGATGGCCGTCAATGAAATCAGGAAATCTGCCCGTGGCCTTTATAAATGCATCGAGTTGCGCATGAATTTCTGCTTCAACGGCCGTGCGATTTAACTGTCTTGCGTAGCAGCTTCTTATCAAAGCCGCGAGGCTCCCAAATGTTTGTCCATAATGGTGCCGCCACTCAGCGCTTAAAGCATCCCCTAAGGTTAAATTAAAATGAAGACCAATGGATGTGGTGTGTTTAACGGTCGCTAATTCTTGACTTAACTCAGGCCAAAAATGGGTATTAACCAAACAACTGATGGCATTGATTTTCTTTTTTTTAGCCAAATACAAAATTCCAGTAGAGATAGGCTCGCTCTGAGCATAATCATCTGCACATACAATAATTTTTTTCATGACAGATTGCTGTTGAGTAAGTTAAGGGATGTCATTAATATTTTCATGCGTGATATCTTGTTTAATGTTATACAACGGTCGATTTTTAGTTTCTACAAGAATTCGGCTGATATATTCTGAAATAACCGCCAAAAATAAAAATAAAATCGAAAAAAGACCCGCGGTTAAGAAAATAACGGAAGCCACACCATCCGCTAACTGCTGATGCGCAAAAAGTTTTTCAATCAAAATGAACCCTGCATAACACATCATCACAACACTAATGAAGATAGATAAGCAAGACATCAACCGAAGCGGACGGGCTGAAAACCCAATGATCGAATCGAGTGATAAATTAATCAATTGGAATAAACCATAATTACTTTTACCGGCAAGTCTAGGTTGGCACGTATAGGGAATGGTGGCTGATTTAAAGCCCACATAAGCAAATAACATAATCAAATGGCGATCATTTTCTCGCATTTTTTTGAGGGATTCCACGACTTTTTTGCTCAGCAATCTAAAATTTCCGGTGTCTGCCGTCAGATCAAATCCTGTCATTTTTCGAGCAAACCGATAAAAAAATCGTGAGGTTACTCGTTTAAACCAGGGATCATGCTCACGGTTAGTTCGAGAGGCTGATACCACATCATAACCTTCCAAGGCCTTAGTCACCAATTGGGGAATAAGCTCTGGCGGATGTTGTAAGTCAGTATCCATTAAAATAACAAAATCACCTGTTGCATGATCAAAACCTGCTGTTGATGCTATCTCATGCCCATAATTTCTTGAAAATGAAATCAATCGCAGACAGCCATTGGTTTTAATATAAGGCAAACAACATGCAACGGTATTATCGGTCGAGCCATCATCAACCAATATCAATTCATATTGTTTGAAATGATGCTGCAACACATCGATTGTTTTTTGAATATAGGAGGCTATCAACAGCTCCTCATTGAACATGGGCGCGATAATAGAAATTTTAAGGGTGTTCAGTGGCATAATACTTTGTATAAAAAAGAATAGACAAGCATCATTACTGAGTACCGTTCATTAGTCAATGGGAGCATGGCGTTTTGGTCATTTTATTTACATCGCCATGACTCTATATAACACAAAAGTACCATCTCCAGACTGGTTTGAGTTTATTTTACGCATCCTCGGAAGAACGGCATTGGGGATTGCCAAATTTTCAGCTGAGTTCGTAATCAGGTAATTATCCTCGTGATTTGATAATAATGCGTTCAGTGTGACGGGGTTGTCTGATACTTTTGCCACGCCTGCTGAATAAAATTGTGCTGAAAAGAAAGGCCTTGATTGATGCGTCCAATAAATAAGATTACTGTTCGGCGAGGGGTGTTGATCTTTCCAGAAGGCGATAACTGGTTTTTGAGATTTTGTGACATAAACATCAACAAAAACCGGCTCAAAAAACCATACAATAGACAAGGTTGCTGTGTAAACAAAAGCCGAACTGGCTGCAATAATGATAACCCTTTTGCTAAGCAAAATGGATTCAACGGTGTAATGATAAATGGCTGCCGATAATAACGCAAAAGCGGGCATACTGGGCAATATATAAGGCCAAATAATATTCTTAGCAAAAGTGAAAAAAAGCAGCGGCGTGAGCCAACAAAGGAACCAATAACTCATCCAGCCTCGGTTTAATCGACAAAGAGAGGGTATTTTGGTGGCGTGCTTGCAAAGCCAAATAAGAACGCCAGGCGTCCAGGGTAGCATGCCCATCGATAACATGATCCAAATCATGCCCAAGGGTTCTGAATGAGCATATCCATATTTATCCCCCTGCCAACCACTTTGTAAAAAGCGACCAAAATGCTCGCCTAGGATAAAATAACGGAGAAATCCAGGGGTGCGATGCTCTGCCCACAGGTACCAGGGTAGTGCAATGAGAAGTAGAAGCAAGCTTCCTTTAAACCAGGGTAAATTTTTCCATAATGCGCGCCATTCATGATGAAATAAAACCCATAAAAAAATCGGCATTCCTGTGAGCACGATGACGAGTGGTCCCTTGGCCAGCAATCCCAACCCTAAGCCTACAAAAAACCAATAACGCCAAGATTGTTTTTTTTCAACAACCGCCTCCCAAAAGGCGACCAGGGTGAGTGTGCAGCTAAAAAGAAGCGAGGCATCGGTCATCACAGCGCCTGCATCAAAAAAAAAGGCAAGACTCGATGCAAGGATAAATACCGCAGTCATTGCCGCAGCCGAAGGATTCATCTTTTTAGCCGTGTAAAACACAAGCCAGAGAACACCCATTGAAAAAAACAAACTAGGAAGGCGGGCTGCAAATTCGTTCACGCCAAAACACTTCATAGAGAAAGCAGATAACCAAAACGAGAGCGGCGGTTTAGCCCAAAAAGGGACGCCATAGTCTTGCATCGGGGTCACCCAGTTTCCCGTTTCAAGCATTTTACGCGCAATTTCGCCATAACGTGCCTCGGTGCTGTCGTTCAAGGGCAGAAAAAACAAGCCCACACGGCAAATCAGTAAAAAAATCGAGGTGAGTAGGGCATAAAAAGGTATTTTATTCGTGCCGGATGGTTCATTCAATAGACTCATTGAATCAGTTCCTGGGTTTTACAACAGATTAGATAGGATAGTTGATTTTATACCATTCCACCGCATATCCCTCAATAAACCACGAAATAAAACATTTAAAAAAACCAATTGTTAACACGCCCTAAGCTGTTTTGGGTCTAGGGATAGAACAATGGCTAATTTCTGGCGTTAAATAATCATTCACTCGCTTTGACATAATTTCAGAAACCCGTAGATTATAATGTTCCGTGGTATTTCTGGGTTCGATTTTCATTAAAGCTGACATTAAGGGTTCTGCTTCATAAAGCCTGCCTTTCAAAAGTCGTTGTACGACGTTTAAAATTGCTTTTATATCTTCATTCCCCGATGTAAAAAGCCCCAAATCCAATACATTTTCAAAATTTTCCAAACTAGTTGTTTGCGCAAGCTGTATATAATGTTGAACCAACTCAACACCAATTTCTTTATTCAGATAATCTAAACATTTTTCAATGTATATAGAAAAATAATCATTAATAGTCTCTGGTATCTCTTTCCTTTCTGAAGGATAAAAAAAACCACATCTTTTCTTCACATATGCTAGCATCTAACGCCTCTTAAATTAAATGGTCTATCAGTAATGCGCAACATTATACCTTATTACTGAATTATAGGTCAATATAAAACAGAACTCATATAAAACAGAACTCAGCCATTCTGAAAAAAATGTTGGGTGGGCAAAGCGCAGCCATATCATGACCCATCCTATAGACATGTGCGAAAAATAATTTAAACGATGCTCCGAAGAACAACGCCAGTATAATTTTTTCATTCAGCAAAATGGCTGGGGTTAACTTTTACTATGATGCCCCTGCCCCTTTGAGGTGGAGGCCGGATTCTTTGAGGCTGAGGCCGGATTCTTTGGGGCTGAGGCCGGATTCTTTGAGGCAGAGGCGGAGGCTACATCCTTTGAGGCAGAAGCGGAGGCCGGTTTCAGGAAAAAACGTTGTGACAGAGTCCGCACAGGAGCAGTTTCACCCGAAAGTGCCTTTCGTACTACCCGTTCGATTTGTTCTTGCCATTTAGATAACAATCTTGTTATCTTCACTGTCTGTAAAACATTAGAATCTAGATCAATATTATAACCAAGATACAAATTTGTCTGATGGTCTGCTTTGTCACCAACGATGCGATTGGAACTATCATCAAACGCAGTACCAACCTTATCCCTCCAGTAGACGAAGTACTTTTCTGGAAGTTTAGTTTTAGTTACATCGTGTTCAAAGGGACTAGACAAGTCGATGGATGTAATACCGGATTCGTTTTGAGGATATAGCCTTGTTTGAAACCATAAGGCGATTTTTTCTAAATCTATATCATTTAAATGCAATAAACAGCTAGGATTTAAATTTAAAATGATCACGTCCGTTGTTTGTTCACTGCATCGGACAATAATTTTCGCTTGATCCTGGCTCATGAATGTATGATAGTCAGAGCATTGTAAGGTGGTTACTGCAGAAAAAATCCGATTAAGCCCTTTCACGAATTCAAAAAAACCCAGCTTTTCAATCAAAGTCTGCTGTGCTTGCTCTACCCTTTCTGGTCTACTATAAAAAGGATATTTATTTTCTTCAGGATTATTTCTCAGATATTCAATGATAAATGGCAATACAATCCTCAGATCATTCAAACCCTCTTCTTTCCCCGCTTTGTAGCTAGAACCAGTCAGACTTGGTATATTTTTTGCAAAACCACCAAAATTAGGATAGTTTACATGATCTTTAGACATATTTTTTAAAATAGATTTAGTTAGCTCGATATTTTTTTCTAAATCGTCTATGGTTAACATTAAAAATCGCAGGGGCTCATGGTGCTTATTGGAAAATATACGCTGAGTTTCAAATATTGAGACCAACTCAGATTCAAGAACAAAATAACCCGACATACTGGCCATAGTACGATTACTCATTGCTTCAAATAGTTTTAAACGAAATGTCGACAGAAGTTCCTTATAATCCTTTTCAGCTTTTTCAGCTGATGCATCTGATGCATCTGATGCAGCTGTTACAGCTGTTACAGCTGTTGCAGCTAATGCAGCTGGTGGATCTAATAACTCTCTTGCAATTTCATTCGCAAATGGTAAAAGATAACGTAAAACCCCATTTCCCATATGATCATAATTTTCAACCTGTTTCTTTGCTTCCCCGCTCGCAGTTCCTTGCAGTTTTTCTAGAGCCTTATCAGAAGGTATTAGATCGCCTTTTCCTCTAGGACTGGCTGTTGTTGTTCCAATTCTTGTCATGAAGGATTCTTGCTGAACTACACGGACAGCCGCCATATTTAATATGATTCCCCATGCAGCAGAAAAATGATCATGGTTGCCGGTAAAACCTATGCCATTGCCGTTGGCTAATTTAATCTTTTCCAGATCCCCCATTTGGCTAGGATTGGGTAACTCGCCAAAAACGCCAGCTTTCTGATAATACAAATTACTTGTAACAAAATCTGAATATACCGCAAAATAACACGCATCAGCAGCCATTTTAGCAATAGCAGGTGAGCCTCCCTTATCAAACAGTGCCTCCTCAAAGATAGTTTTTCCTGGGTACGTTTCACGTATATATTGATACAATGCTAGTCTTAAATTTGGATGCAGGTTTGAAACCGCATCGACTCTTAGCCCGGAGAAACCATATCCAGTTTCTGAGTTTAAAAGTAAATCAATAGCCGCTTTCAGGTACTTGATAATCGCATCAGCTTCTTTTGTAAAGTTGCCAGTTTTGTCACGGTCGAATGAATAATCATCAACTTGCTTTGCTTCTTTTATTTCTAAATCTCCAAAATATTTGGGATACATCGTTTTAAATTCAGGGAGGATAACCAGATGCTTCCAAACAAAATCGGCTAATAAAAAGAAATTTCTCTCTTCTGCGCCCCGAATTAACTCCCTGGTCGCGTCTTTCTCAAACGAAGGAATGATTTGCAAAAGATCAGCAGGCGAATAGAGGCTCCAATATAGTTCAGTCTGCAGGCCTGTATCAAAACATCGCCGTGTACAAGAACTTACCTCAGGTAATATTGAAATGGGTGGCAACAGACCAAATCTAAAATCAAAACTAATCGCCCTATCAATCTTTATGCTCAAATCAGCAGTGGATTGAGTCGGAGCAAAATGTAAACATATAAACCTGTCCCTCGGATTTAAAGGCATCTATATTCCAATCAATAAGCACATGTTGAAAATTATAGCATCATGTAATAGACTTGTCCATTTTTAGTATTTTTTTACTACTTACGACGCTGTGCCTATCAGGGCGAGATCATGTGTGATACAAAATAGATCACACGCATTTATCTATTATCATATTTAATAAAACGTGTAGGGCAAAGGAGCGATAAGCGACATGCCCACCAGGTTCAGCACAAAGGTGTGCACGCGGAGCTTTGCACACCCTACATGATATACCTTCCACAGATGATTTTGCCCTGGCCCTGCTATGCCTATGGATGCACAAACAATAACCCTTACGACGCGCTTACAACTGGCATTGGGCGATCAAAAAATAGACATCGTTCTCGCTAAGAACACGAACCGGTTGATAGAAAAAGAGGCGAGAAAAAATGGAGTATTATTGTGAGTGATTCGATTGCAAGCGAAAAAGTAATTAAAACCATTGCGGAATGTGAACTGCATCAAAAGCGTATCACACATGCTTTAATCAAATTAAAACAATTTATGCCCTTAACACCGCAAGGTTTTTCAAATTTGAACGATGAACAAATAGGAGCCATCGATCAATATCTTTTTCGCTTTTCAAAGTTACAAGATGCGATTGGACAACGCTTATTCCCTAACGTGTTAGCTGTGTTGGAGGAGCCTGTGAAGACCCTGTCATTTTTTGATAGATTAAATCGCTTAGAACAATTAAATATCATTGAAAACAAAGAGCAATGGTTAAATTTAAGAAATATGCGAAATATGCTAGCTCATGAATATGAAGATGATCCAAAAAGTATGAGTGAGGTGCTTAATCTTGTTTATGCATCCTATGGCATGTTGGCTGATATTTTCTTGCGGGTAAAAACTTATATAGAAAATAAGATTGCAACAATTTAGGCGGCCTGCTTAACGCCCAAACTGCGCCTTACTAAATGCCACCCGAGCTAATACGGGCTCTTTTCCCAATGCTGCTTGGGCCTCGATGATCCGATAACGTTTTACCCCCCCCTCTCGATTGGCAATTTGAATATTTAACCCTGGACGGGCATTTAACTCGAGCATTAATGGGCCTTGCGCTTTGTCGAGAACAATATCAACCCCTAAATAGCCTAATCCGGTCAATTCATAACAACTTGCGGCGATTTCTAAAATTTTGTCCCAATAAGGGACTTGAATATCAACAACAGGCTTTAATGTATCCGGGTGATAATCAATCGCATCGTTATGAGAAACCCCACCCAAGGTCATGCCCGTGGCAAGATTAACACCGATGCCGATAGCGCCTTGATGCAAATTGGCTTTGCCGCCGGATAAACGCGTGGGTAGGCGGACCATGGCCATCGCAGGGTAGCCCAATAAGGTGATAATGCGAATATCAGGAACCCCTTCATAGCTGACCTCAGCAAAAACCGGATCAATAATAACACGGCGTTCAATCAAGGCATAATCGGGATGCCCTCCTAAACTATAAGCACCTGACAGCAAACAAGAGAGGTGGTAGCTCAACTCCTGTGTGGTGAGCAATTTTCCATTAATTTGGCGATAGCGGCCAAAAACCCTATCGGTGATCACAATAATCCCATCGCCCCCAGCACCGCATGCAGGTTTAATGACAAAGTCATTATAGGGTTCTAATAGGGTTTCCAGCTTTTTGATGTGGTGTTCGGTTTCAATCAAGGTATAGAGTGCGGGAACGGCAATGCCTGCTTTTAATGCCAGGCGCTTGGTTTTTAGTTTATCATCAACCAAAGGATACAGCTTTCGTTGGTTGTAGCGCAGCACATAATCACTGTTGCGTTGGTTAATGCTTAAGATGCCGCGCTCACGTAAACGGCGGTAGGTCGTCCACATTATTTTTCACCCGCCAATGCATTGAAGCGAAACAGCTCTAATAAGCGATAGCCACGATATTGTCCAAACCATAAAATAGCAGCGAGCAATACCAGCAATAATTCAGGGAAAGCAAACATTAAATATTGAAGGGGCTTAATACTCATCGCCCAAAACGCGATGACAGCGGCAACGAGACTTCCCACGCCTGATTTAATGGCCTCATGCGCACCGCGCTCATCCCAAGTAACACACATTCGCTCAATGACCATCGTGAGAATCACCATGGGAAAAAGTGCGACCGACAACCCCGAGACCAGGCCTAGATTTTGGCTTAACACACTGATTAAAATCATCAGTATAATCACCACGGTAAGGATGGCTGCAAGCCTAGGCACCAAGAGGAGTCGAAGCTGGTCTAAATAAAAGCGCGCCAACAATCCAAAGGAGACAATAATGGTAAAAAGGAGGATCCCCCATATCACATGGGTTTCACGAAAAGCCAATGCAATTAAAACCGGCATAAAGGTACCAAAAGTGCTTAGTCCAATAAAATTTCGCAACAACAAAATAATAAAAGCACCAATGGGTACGGTTAATAAGGTTTTATAAGTTTCTTGCACATTAACGGGCAGCTGTAACAACGAAAAACGCATCAACTGAGAATCCGATTGGCCTCCACGAATTTTCGCAATACTGAGTGCGTTGATGGGGGTTGGGGATACGGTCAGGGTGAACTGTGGTTTTTTTCCTCCCAGCACATCAAACATTGGTTCATTACCATATTGCCAAATGAGAAAATCCTTGGGCAAGCCCGCACTACCCGTGCGAGGGTTGATATAATCCCAACTTTTGCCATTATAAACAGCAAATAATAATTTAAATTCAGCTTTGTTTTGTTGGCTAAGATGAATACCCTGCACAGGCATTCCAACAATTTTAGCCTGATTTAACACCAATACTGCCGCATCAACAATATGGGTATCATTAAAGTCATTGCCTACCAATAATTTGGCATTGCCATCTTTGCTATTCAACGCTTTAATGGTGCTTTGCGCAAAGGTTTGAATATCCGCAGAGGACTGGCGCGCCTGACCAATAATCGTATCGACAGCTGTTTTAATATTTTCTGCGAGTGGTGGAACCCTCTGGAGATGTGGTTTTGCTAAATAAGCCTCATTGTTATCGGTTTCGCGAAAAATAGCGCGATAATACAATGATTGTGGTCCGGTGCTGCGCCGAAGTGACCAAACAGCTCGACGATTATAACCATTTAAGGCGGTGGTTACGCCATAATTATGAGAAATGAAGTACTCATCAAGAATGGCACAATACGGCGGCATGTAGGGGATGGTGAAACTTGCTTTAACAGGCATGTTTCGTTCAGCAATAAACCGTAGGTTGGCCTCAACCATCCAACTGTTAACCGTTTCACTCTCAGTTAATGGGACATCAAGCACATAATGACGATAAATAAAAAAGCTCAATCCAAGTAAAAACAAGGTGACAATAAGGCCATATAAATGGCGTTTGGTGGAATTCATTATGGACTCATTTCTCGATTTTAAAGGTATATTTTAAGCTGGGGTCAACAAAACCATCAAAGGCAATGATGGCCTCCCTTCCCAACAATAGAGGGTAAATAAAACGCTTTCGGTTGGTAAGATTAACACGAATCACACGCTCTTTTCCAGCCAGGCTAATTTTCATGAGCACGACGGGGCGTTGTATCGATTTTTTTAGTAACGGGTCGACCCGAGCCTCACCTGCTCGCACTTTAATATTGATATCCCCAAGGTACTGGCATTTAAACTGAACATCGCCGCCCTTACTGGGCACAGTGAAGCTTAAATAGGGTTTCCCATCAACGTCGATTTCTTTGATGTGGGTAGCATTTAAAGACGCCGATTTAGCACCTGTATCAAGCTTTGCTGACAATGTTAATTTTTTTTCAACCAGCGTGGCTTTTTCAATGTAGCCATAAATCGTTTTTTCATTAATTGCCATGGCGTTTCCCGCGAACAATGACCAAAAAAGAAAGAGAAGAACAGAGCCCCGCATTAAACCTCCCAGAATATAAGCACTTACAGCTTTCGGTCTATACTATGCAAGCAGTATAGTTGCCATCCTACTCATCCTACCAGGTTTGTGCACATTGGCACAGTAGGACGTAAAATCAGCAGCAATTCCTGCCCTGCGTCAGGATTCAAAGCGCAACTGCTTGCCTGCACTGAATTTTTTGGGCGGGAATTGCTGCAAAATAGTAGAAATGTTACCGAAAACCAATATTTACTGATATAATGCCGCCCTAACCCATATGAGCTGTTAATAAAAAGAACATCTGGGTCAAAAATGACATGAAAATCAATGTGTATATATTTGCTATGATTGTCAAATTATTACCAAAATAGAGAAAAAAGACATATAACCCCAGGAGACCTTAATTTTGACTTCTTTTAAATCACTAGAAAAAATCCTTGAAATGGATTTTACGAAAATGCGATCGTTAGAAGGCCCAGGTGGCATGAGAGCGGAGCCTGAAACAATCCTTGAGTTTTCAACGCAGTTGAATATTTTCTTTGACCAATTTAAAGATAGCGGCCCCACCCCTCTCGAATTATCAAAATACAAAGAACTCATCATACTGATCACTGAAGAAATAAATAAAGCTGAAGTAAATTATTCTCTCAATAGGTACAAAAAAACGCACCCCAAGGATTATGAGGCCATGGCGGCCAGCAATAAACTTGCAAGCTTTAAAATGATTCCCACACGAATGCAATACTGGGCCGCTGGTGAAGGTCATGGTGATTGTATTCGGAATGTTACTGCACACAAAGAGGCAGTGAAACGCTTGACTCAATGGGCCAGCCTGATCGATACACCAAACCCAGCCTATTTTCACCGATTTTTTAGCTCCTCCGGAAGCACTGCGGTAGAGAGGGAAGATAAAAGCGAACCCCTTGCAAAGAGATTGCGATTCGGTGAGGCTGCTGAATAAAATAACCAAGCCTACGATTTAACCCATACTGCGCGCTAAAACACCGTTGATAACCGCGCGCAGTATAAAAACAGCCATTGTACTCTTCAGAAAAGACCTATTTTCTAGGTTTATCAACCTGTGGGGATTTCCCTCGCGATTTACTACGATTTTCGTCAGGATGGGTTTCATTGTGTTTGTCATGACGACGCGCATCTTGGGATTCATTTTTAAACTTTTTAACATGGGTCATTTTATTTCTCCAAGGTAACTTGAGATATTACTCTTTAAGATTAGGCAGGCTTTCTTTAAAACACAAGTTCAATTGCAAATACTGTGCACATAAATTACAATGCGCACCTATATTGCCTGTATTAATTTACAGCTGAAACCATTTTCAATGATTAATTTGCGAGGAATCCATGGGTAAACTAGGCCTGGCTCAATCAGATTATGATAAAGACCCTGCTTTTAATCCTTATATTCACGGAACGAATAGTGCTGCACTGGCCCTAATGACACAAACAAATTTTCAATTGATGTCACCAATAGACATGTTGGAACAATATAGATTAGCGCCTTTATGTGGTGAGTTAACACAAGGAGGACTTGATTCTGCCAAGGCTAGTGGTCAACCCTGCTTTGCAAGGCTCAGTGGAAAAGAGATCTCTAACGAATATTCATTAAAAAAAATTCTCCGAAATTATGCAAAAGCCGATAAGGCCCCCTCCCCAACAGAATGCCTGGATAATTTACGGGGGTATGGGGCTAACGCATCACAGCGCTTCTTCTCTACCATCAATATTATTAATATTTATCTTGCGCGTGCAAGGCAACTTGGTATTAATCTTGCAACAATCCCTGAAATTCAATCTTTAGAAATGGATTTCCATCTATCAATGGATATTTTTTATTTATATTTGTTGTTTTCAACTCATATCGTGTCAAAAAAGAGTTTAAAACCTTATCTCATCCTGAAAAATGTGCATTAAGCGATATGCTGGATAGCCATTTATCCCTACAACAGATTTTTAAAAAATTACAGCAATCCAATATTTCAATACGAGCAATTTATAATAATCCCACAGCTGAAAATTGCAAAAAAATCATTACATTACTTACCCTTCCAGAACCTTGTAAGGTTCAACAATTATTTGAATACACTGAAGAACCGTTAAAAGATGAAGGATGAATGCAAGATAAGATGCTACCTGTCAAAACTAAATGGAAACGGTACTAGGATAAATCAATCGGATCAACATCCATATTCCAACGCACATCTTGGCTCATTTTATTCGTGATTAACCATTCCCGCACCCCAGTTAATGCCATTTTTAATTGCTGGCGAGAGGCTGACTTCACAAGCAACTGCAAGCGATGTTGGTCTGCTTTGCGCGCCAATGGCGCTGGAGCGGGGCCTAGAACCCCCATTCCGTTGAGGTTCAGCTGCGCTTTTACAGCATGAAGAAATTGCAGCACCTTTTGCAGGGTTCTTCCTTCTGCGCGAATCACACTGAGAAAATGATAAGGTGGGAGGGCTGCTTGTTTTCGTAAGGTTAATAATGACTGAGCAAATGCATCATAACCTTGTTGGACCAATTGATTGAGCAACGGGTGACTTGGCAAATGCGTTTGAATGATGACTTGTCCTGGAAATTCTGCCCGCCCTGCCCGGCCTGCAACCTGCGTTAATAATTGGCCCAATCGTTCTAATGCTCTAAAATCCTGATTGTAAAATCCATTGTCCGTATCCAAAATCACCACCAACGTTAAGCGAGGAAAATGGTGTCCTTTGGCCAACATTTGTGTGCCAACAATCAACTGGGCATCACCTTGGTTGATCTTATCCAAGCAGGCATCCAGGGCATTTTTTTTGCGCACCTCATCTCTATCAACCCGCAATACCGTGGTGTTTGGACATTCTGTGCTTAAAAATTCATGCACCCGTTGCGTGCCAGCCCCCACGGGCAATAACTCTCGACTATGACAACGCATACATTGCGTGGGGATCCCTTGGTTCAACCCACAGTGATGACAAACCAATCGGCCTTGTGTTCTATGCACGGTTAAATGTGCATCACACGCACGACAATCGGCCATCCATCCACACTGATGACATAACAATACCGGAGCAAACCCGCGGCGATTAATAAACACCAAGACTTGATTTTGCTTTTCGAGGTGATCCTTAATGATTGTCAAGGTGGGAGCGGCTATCCCATGCTGTAGGACCTGGTTCCTAATATCAAGGATTTGATAATGCAAGGGCACGCTATTTAATGCTTTTTGATTTAATCGCAACAGCGTATATTTTTTCAAGGTACAATTGTGCAAACTTTCAAGGCTCGGTGTGGCTGATCCAAGAATAATAGGAATATGTCGAACATGGGCCCGCATTAAAGCCGTATCCCGTGCAGAATAACGAACCCCCTCGAGCTGCTTAAGGGAGGCGTCATGCTCCTCATCAATCACAATAAGACCCAACGCAGGCATGGGAGTAAAAATAGCCGCCCGCGTGCCGATGACCAATTTAACGCCTTCTTCCTGTGCCCAAAGCCATGCCAGCTGACGTTCCGTATCATTTAGATTGGAGTGGACAATCGCCATTGGCACCTGAAACCTGTCTTTAAAACGCGCTAATAATTGCGGCGTTAAACCAATTTCAGGGACTAAAACCAAGACTTGTCGCCCTGCTGCTAAAACCTCTGCTATCACTTGCAAATACACTTCCGTTTTACCACTGCCTGTTACCCCCTGTAATAAGAAACAACGATAATCATGCAAATGTGCGGCAATGGTTTTAACCGCAAGGCTTTGTTCCTCATTCAGTGCCAATGGTTTAGAAATAGGGGCAGAAGAGGGCAAAGGTCTTTCTATGTGGGACTCGCGCTTTACGATACCGCAGGTCAATAACTTATCCAATTGTGAGGCATTGAATCCTGCCTGTAATATACTTTTTTTTGATAGGGGAAGGGGCTGGCTTGCAAAAAAATCAACAAGGGCTTGTTGACGAGGGGTGCGGTTTGTTAGTAAGCGGTGTGCTTCACATGCCGCCATGACCAACTGATAATAATCACAGTGCGGGGGATGGTAATCCTTACCACTTCGGTATTTTTTGGGCAAGGCCAATGGCAATACTTCAGACATCGGCGATTGGTAATAACCACTGATCCAAAAACAAAGTGCTAGCAATTCAGCTGAAACAAGGGGTTTTTTATCAATAATGCTTGTGATGGATTTCGTACTGGCATGGGCATTTCCTGGTAAATATTGCCCAATTACCACGCCCATGCGTTCTTGTTTTCGAAAAGGAACCCACACTCGGGCGCCGATGGATGGCTCGTCACTATCCGCATAATAATCAAAATAATCGCGGTTGGTATTCAATACACAAACTTTAAAAACAGGCTTAATTAACTCGGCCACGTGTGGCTCGCCGATTGCCCAGGAGCTGAAAAGACCTTAACCACCACCCGCTCAATTCGGTGACGCTTCAGCTCTTCTTGATCTTTGATGAGCTCATTGACAAACCAACGAGACAGTTCTTCTACTGTAATATTAGTCAAGGGCATGAGGGTCACATCTTCTTTAAGAAAAGGGATTTTTTTATGATTAAAAGTAAAATAATAATAATCTTCATCTTCAGCAAAGGTTAAAAAAGGAGAGTACTGGGGCATCAAAAAAGTTTGATTCAGTTGCTGACACAATAGATGAATTCGCTCTTTATAATAGCGATAATCAAAGGTCATGCCATTGTCCTCGACCCAGGTTGTTAGCGCCAAATAAACACCATACAAATGTCCATGCAAGGGCTCTCTGTCGGTTGCCGAAAAAATGGTCGTATGGCCTGCAGAAAATTTCATCGATTCTTTTTGTAATTCTACTGTGGTTAAATAGTTGGGCATGGTTATAAACTCGCTCGTAAGTCTCGCAATTGAAAGCCTGTCAATGCCCATTCCGCGGGCTTTGTCAGTGCAATCACTTTAAATAATTCGCCCATTTCACTGGGGTGAAGTAATTTTTTAACGGCTTGTTGAGTATTCATTTTAAGCCTGTCATCAGGCATCTGGTCCAGTAAGCTTAACAAACCATTGGCCAGCAAAAAAGAGGCCTGATTGGTGTATCCGGCCACATGAAATCCTGCGGCGTGCGCCGCTTCTGCAACGTGCGTAAAGTCCACATGCGCCGTGATATCTTGTTCCCCCAAATGGAGCAAGGGGAAAGGATGGGCATGATGACGATAATGACACATCAGTGTACCCTCTCTGCGATCAGAATGATAATACTCATGCCGTGGAAAACCATAATCTAGAATGAACATCGCACCGCGGTCTAAAATGGCGGCCGATTGACGAAACCAATCATCCAAAAATAAATTCGCCTCTGATTGATAAGGGGCCTGATGAGAAGAAAGAATCGTTTTCACATGGGCTATTAGCGCTGCATTGACCGAGGGCTGAAAAACCTCTTGCAGTTCGTCTTTTGAATTAAGCGTGATATAACTTTCCATGAGCCCATCACTCGTTTGTAAAAAACGGTGCACGGGCATGGCATCGAGTACTTCATTGGCAATCATCACGCCCTCAAAAGGGGTTGTTGGCCATGCTGAAAGCCATTTGATACGATGTTGCAAATGAGGCATTTTTTCAATGATCAATGCGCGTTGTCTCGCTTGTAAATGCGCACTCACCTCTAAAATATGGTATTCACGTGGCAAGGCATCTTGGCTATCCAACTGTGTTAATATATCAACACAAAGTTGGCCGGAGCCTGCGCCAAACTCAAATAAAATAGGGTCATTTAAGGCGCTTAATACTTGCAGGCATTGGTTAGCCAGCGTTTGTCCAAATAAAGGGGTTAATTCAGGTGCCGTAACAAAATCACCGCTTGCGCCAAATTTTTGCGACGAAGAGTTATAATATCCAAGATTAGGCGCGTATAACGCATGGTGCATGAACTCGACAAAAGGCATCAATCCTTGTTGACGAAGGGCTTTACGAAAGAAATCGAGTAGGTTCATTCAGCTATAAAAATGATAAAAAGAGGAACATACCTTGAATCAGAGCAACAAACAAGTAGCCCGTGTGGCATTAGTCACAGGGGCTGCCCGCCGTATCGGTGAGGCCATTGTAAGACACCTCCATCAAGCGGGTTTTAAGGTGGTTATTCACTGCCATCAATCAGAAAAAACAGCGCAAACACTGGCGAACCAGCTCAATCTGCTTCGCTTGGATAGTGCGTTGGTATTAAACGCTAATTTATGTGAGGCTGCAGCACCCCATCGATTGATTACAAATACACTGACTTGGGCAGGACGCCTTGATTTGCTGGTCAACAATGCCTCAATTTTTAGTCGTGACAGTGAGGCCTCCTGGGAAGCCCTCTTTGCAACCAATGTCGCTGCCCCTTTTCGCTTAAGTCATGAAGCCTACCCTCACCTGGCAGCACATGAGGGCGCGATTATCAACCTCACCGATATTCACGCAGAAAAACCCTTAAAAGGCTACTCCATTTATTGCCAATCAAAAGCCGCCCTTGCCTTACAAACCAAAGCGTTGGCGCTGGCGTTTGCACCCAAAGTACGAGTCAATGCCATTGCACCAGGCGCGATTGCCTGGCCTGAGGGGAACAATGCTTTAAGCCAGGAAATACAACAAAAAATCATCTCCACAACCCCCCTACAACGACATGGTGATCCCCTTGTTGTTGCAGAGGCCTTGCTTGCCATTGCGCTCAATCCTTTTATTACCGGTCAAAGCTTAAGTGTGGATGGCGGGAGGGGACTATGTTGAAGCATTTAGCCTGCCAACCCCTATCAATTTGGATGAAATTATGGAATAATTATTAACCAATATTAATGTTATTAAATTACTTATATGAAAATAAAAGCACTTTCCTTCATGATCTCTACTTTATTTCCTATCACTTTATTTGCGAGTACTTCGACTTGTCCTTTATCAAATGGAATCAATGTACACACCACCAAACAAGTTTTAAATATTTGTCAACATGGCACAGTCATTAAGACCTTTAAAATAGCCCTCGGAAACAACGGGGTCGGTAAAAAAAAAGCGGGTGATAATAAAACGCCCATTGGTTTATATCGGTTAGCTCATCCAAGAAACTCCAATCTATTTAAAGTCTTTATTCCCATTCTCTATCCGACCTCAAAACAATTGGCTCAGGGCTATACGGGTAGAGATGTAGGGATCCATGGGCCAACGCAGTCAGCTGGTCTGTTTAATTGGTTAAACAACTTACCCAGCGCAACGCGTGGGTGCATTGCTGTTGGCAAAAATAACTATATCGAATATGTGGCTAATTGGGTAAAAGCCAACCCTGGGACCAAGGTTTTAATTATTTAGCGAAGCACGTGGGATCTTACAGCGCTCTGGAATTCTGTGTTAAAATCTAGGCTTCCTAGGAATTATTTTTATGAGAACTAAGACATCATGACCACTACCCGCATCGAAACCGACAGCATGGGCGAAATTGCTGTTCCCGCTAATAAATATTGGGGTGCACAAACTGAGCGTTCGCTGCATCATTTTAATATTGGTCAAGATATTATGCCGCTTGAAATCATCCATGCCTTTGGCATTTTAAAAAAAGCCGCGGCATTAACCAATCTTGAGTTGGGACAATTACCCGAGAATAAAGCCCAATTAATCATTAAGGCTGCCGATGAAGTCAGTCAGGGTAAACTGGATGCACATTTCCCCCTTCATGTCTGGCAAACAGGGAGTGGGACACAATCAAACATGAACGTCAACGAAGTCATTTCTAATCGCGCCATTGAGATGGCAGGCGGCATTCAAGGTTCTAAAGTACCCATTCATCCCAATGATGATGTGAATCGATCACAATCCTCAAACGATACCTTCCCCACGGCCATGCACATTGCCGCAGCCCTTGCCTTTCAAAACAAGCTTATTCCGGCAGTCCGCCTATTACGAGACGGCTTGGCGGTCAAAATGCGGGCATTCAAAGACATTATTAAAATAGGCCGTACACACCTTCAAGATGCCGTGCCCTTAACCCTTGGCCAGGAATTCTCAGGTTATGTGGCACAATTAGATGCCTGCCTCATCCGATTTGAGCAGGTCTTACCTGAATTATATGAGTTAGCCCTGGGTGGAACAGCTGTAGGCACAGGTTTAAATACGCACCCTAAATTTGCAATCATTGCCGCAGCACATATTGCTGACATCACCCATTTGCCATTTATCTCAGCCCCCAATAAATTTGCAGCGCTGGCCTCACATGAAGGCTTGGTCATGGCGCATAGCACACTAAAGACGTTAGCTTGCGCCCTCATGAAAATTGCCAATGATCTCCGTTGGCTAGGCTCAGGACCCCGATGTGGATTAGGTGAGCTGATTTTACCCGAAAATGAACCGGGATCCTCCATTATGCCTGGCAAAGTGAATCCCACACAAGCTGAAGCCATGACCATGGTCTCGGCCCAAGTGATTGGCAATGACACCACGGTCGCTATTGCAGCGAGCCAAGGAAATTTTGAATTAAATGTCTTTAAGCCTGTGATTATTTTTAATGTGTTATATTCACTTAATTTATTGGCCGATGCTTCTACCTCCTTCCAAACATTTTGTGTCGAGGGCCTAGAGGCCAATCGCACTAAAATTGATTATTATTTACAACATTCATTGATGTTAGTGACGGCCCTTAACCAACACATTGGCTATGACAAAGCCGCAAAAATCGCAAAAACGGCCCTACTTGAAAACACCTCATTAGAACAAGCGGCTGTAAAGCTTGGGTTTTTAACAGCGCTGCAATTCAAAGAGTATGTTAAACCTGAAGAAATGATAGGGAATAATGCAATAACTGTAGACTAATAAATGTATTGAAGCTCTGACAAGAAGGTAACTCGCACATATGTCAAAAAATTTCCTATTCAATAATATGTGCTACAATTTTGTTAGGTGAGCATAAAAAACCAACGGTGAAGATATTGTACTCGATGGTTTTGTTTTGTGTGTAAAAAATCTAGCTTCTATTGCGCTTTCTCAAGATCGATGGATATATCTTTGTATCATAGTTGTAAAGGTGTTGTAGCAAGGAAGTACAAATGACCAAGGTGCTAAGTTAAAATGGACAACGGCATCAAATGACCTTTAAGGGAGAAAACAACATGAAAAAAACATTATTAGCATGTGCAGCACTGGTGCTTAGTTTTGGACTTAGTTGCGCAAATAGCACTTCGACATCGACCCAGCCTGACATGAAGGCCAGTTCTAAAGCAGGCTGTTCTGAAAGTTGCTGGGACCCAGTCTGAGGCTGCAGCCCAAATTGCAACTACCGACTGAACAAAAAATAATGCTTTCTCCATAGGGGGCGGGCTTTAGATGGTATGAGCAACTATCCCCGTCTAATGCCTGCCGGGGTATTTCTCAAAAGGCTTGTGACTTCATCCTTCAGGGCGGATTTCTTAACATAAAAATACATGAGGGGAGGGCTCTTATCATTACCCAAAATCCGCCAAGCCCTAATCAGCCACGGTGTGTCGGGGGCCTGTCATGGTAGTCTTCGTTTTACATGCTCGCAAGCTCCGCGTGAAAAACAAAGACCACCACGCCACCCCTCCAAATAGATTGATCAAGCGCTAGTACCGTTTCCATTTAGTTTTGACAGGTAGCGCTTAGATTGCGTTTAGATTTAGGTTTTGTAAGCTCTAAAAAAGCGCAGGACTAGCACCGCTAATCTGAGCATTTTTTAGAGTTTACAAAACCTAAAG
>CANJHO010000016.1 GCA_947474165.1 Legionellaceae bacterium | reverse complement strand
CTATCCTGAAGTGCTGCTTCCATTTGCGATCCTGTCCTCTTAGACATAATCTTCTCCGCAAATGTTATTAACGATTGAATCGTAGCTCAAGGATCTGTTGAAATCAATAGATTATAAAATAACTTAGGCGCAGCGAACTCCGGCAGTCCCTCAGTGAAACGGCAGGGCGCAATATACATTCGGTTGAATGTTTGTTAAATTAGCACTTCTACTCGAAAAATTCTTCTTGGATAAGTTTTTTTCTTCTCTTCAAGCAACCGATGGATCACTTACACAAAGGTGTATCCATGGCAATTGCTTTTGCCCAGGTCTCTATTCATTCTCGCGCTAAAGGCCACAGTGCCGTAGCTGCCTGCGCGTATCGATCAGGGACTTGCCTTACTGATGAACGAACTGGGCTCACCCATGATTATACTCATCGAAAGGATGTCCTTTATAGCAGCGTGCTATTGCCAGCATCTTCAAATGATGCCTTCACCGACCGGCAATACCTCTGGAATCAAGTCGAGTTTTCAGAGCGTAGGATAGATGCCCAAGTCTGCAAAGATATTGTTCTGGCACTTCCCAAAGAGCTTGACATCGTTCATCACATTGAACTCACTCAACGATTTGCCCAAACCCATTTTGTTGAAAATGGGTTGGTTGCTGATGTAGCTATTCATGACCATGGGGATGGTAATCCACACGCTCATATTCTAGTTAGCACCCGCCGTTTAGAACCCCAGGGCTTCTCAAAATATAAAGCGCGGGATCTAAACCCCAAATTTGTGCGGGGTAATGTCGTTGAACAAGATCTTTTAGGTGAGCAATGGCGAGGAATGCAAAATGATTTTTTTAAAGAAAATAATATTGATTTATCGGTTGATTTAAATCACATCATCTCAGAGCGGCATCAAGGAAAGTTCAGGGATTCATCTACTCACTATATTAGCCAAGACAATCAACTGATTCGTGAGGCACGTGAAGAGCTTGCGCTGTTTCATGTTGATAATTTTATTAATCAACTCTCACTGACAAACAGCGTTTTTTCTCGTCGGGACATTGAGCGATTACTGTTTAAAACCATTACCAGTCTGGAGGATAAGTCTCATTTTTTAAACCATGTTGAGCAACTACTTAACCATAAAGATGTTATTAAATTGGGGGTCAATGATCGTGGGATTGATTGCTACACCACGAGAAATCACTATATTCAAGAAGCAAAATTACTGGATAACGTGCTGCATTTACAGGCCAGAACAACGCATGTCTATAGCGAATCAACAGAAGCCTTAAGCAAACGATATAACTTAGACAATGGTCAAACTGAGGCACTATCGTTTATCACCCAAGGCGCGGACATTAGTGTATTGGTTGGTCGGCCTGGGGCTGGTAAAAGCTATTTGTTAAAACCGCTTAAAGATTATTATCAAGAAAATAATTGCCTGGTGTTGGGTGCTGCTCTGTCAGGTAAGGTTGCTAAAGCACTAGAAACAGACACTGGCATTACATCATCTACCATCGCATCCCTTACCTATCGATTGAGCAAACAACAATTGCAAATTACCAAAGACCATGTTCTGGTAATTGACGAAGCGGGTATGGTTGATTTTTCCAATATGGCTTATCTCTTGGATGCCGCTAATAAGGCTCGAGCAAAAATAATTTTGGTTGGAGACCCCGATCAATTAAAACCAATTAACAAAGGCGAAATATTTCGTGGTATTTCCTCACGCACAGGATATATAGAACTTGATAATATAAGACGACAGCTTGATGAAGGCGATAGGCGGGCAAGCTTTGATTTAGCTAAGGGTCGTATTGCTGAAGCCGTTAATCACTATGATGAAAAAGGCGCAATACAATTTGCTAACAATCCCCAGGATGCCATTACACAGATAGTTAAGTTCTGGAGTAAAGATTCAGATGCTCATAGCATAAAAGAACATGTAATGCTTGCATTTACCCGTGCAGCTGTTTCCTCATTGAATCAGCAAGCCCGCGTTGCAATGCAAGCGTGTGGTGTTGTTGGCATAGAAAGCTTTGACTATTTTTCTGAAAATGGCGAAAAACAAGTTAAGCTGGCCCAGGGTGAACGTATTTTACTGCGCCAAAATGATAAACCACTTGGGGTACGCAACGGCGATTTAGCTACTATTATGTCAATTAATGAGAGCCAATTTACAGCGAAGCTTGATAGTGGTGAAAGCGTTATCTTGCCTAAGTCCTATCAATTTATTGAGCATGGGTATGCGCTCACCGTGCATAAATCACAAGGCATGACCGTAGATAAAGCGAGCGTACTGATTGACAGCACCTACTGGGATAAGGCTTTAAGTTTTGTCGCGATGACCCGCCATCGCAAGGCCCTCACACTCTTTGCCGATAAAACACAGCACCCTTCACTTGCGCGCTTAACCCAAACACTCGCGCGAGCCTCAACCCGTGACAATGTCATTGATTGGCCCTTGGATTATGCGATTCGCTGCGGGTTTGAGCCCGATAGTTTAATCGGTCGCGCTATCAACCGAATTGCGGGAGCGGCTCATCAGGTTAAGGATAAATGGAACTATGTCGTTAATTATGAGGCTTATTTACGGTCTGAGAGCACGAAAATCAAACACTCAGGGCGTGAGGCATTGCGGTCCGTGGCTAAAGACGTCGCGGATTACCTGAGTGAAAAGTCAGCATTAAGCCAGCGCCTTCTCATGCTTGAAAAAGAAGCAAAACAAAAAGGGGTGCCCAAATCAGCATTGCCTGCATTTGAGGAATTTTATCAACAAAGTGTCGCACGTGATAAGAAAGCCTGGCACCTGATGAATACCAATAGCGCGCAATTAGAAAAGATGCCTAAGATGCCTCATGTTTTAGAAGCAATAAAGCGCCATAGTTTACGTTATGAGCGCTATCAATCGGTTATTACTATAGCGGCACATCCATCCACAAGTCCTGTTTCGGAAAAATTGACGGTGACCGCCGCCAAAATTGATTTGAAAAAAGACTATCCTCATATTTGTCGTGCGGCGGCAAGTCATAATAAATCATCAATAGCTCTCTATCAGCAAATAGAAACGCTGCAAAAAGCACATTATCAACTGATTCTTAATCAACTTAAAAAAGAATATCCCATACTAATTGAATATGACGGACTTCTGGAAAAACACCACAGGGCCATGGGCTATAAGCAGCAGCAACTCTCGCGGGCCCTGACAAACAAAGCGCGCGAGATTATTAGTAATAAACCACTGTATGAAAAACTGCAACGTGATATACCAAGATTATCCATCGCTGTGGCTATACGATTGAAAGACCTTAGCAAAGATGGAGGCATTAATCACTAACGGGACCTCCTAAACCAGCCCTAGTCAAGATGCCCGTGGTATCCTTATTTATCTCTCTCAACGTACTGTTTTTTGTTTGGGTGATAATTTAGCCGACCCGCCGCTTAAATACACCAAGCTCCACCACCAAATCGATAGGTGTTTTTTCAGCATGCGCCGCCTTAAGCGGTAGGTATTGTAATGCTGCAAAATACCCAGATAAGAATTCATGCTACATAGAAGTGCCGCTTGCTCTTCACGTGTTGGCTTGCTTGCCCGCGCTCGGTCATTGTGGCGCATGATTGCATCATAAAAATTCCCTTTGGTGCGTTTGCCGATATAGATACGGTGCGGCTTTATCACCACACCAAGATAATGAACCCCTTGGGAGTAATGCTGTAAATGTATTTTTCTTGGGTGCAAGGTGAGCGCGAGCTTTGATGTTAGAAAATCAGTAAGGACTGGAATCAGTGATTTTAAATAATCACCGTCATAATGAACGAGCAAAAAATCATCAACATAACGGCCATAGTAACGAACGCCGAGATGGTGCTTAACGAAATGGTCAAACGCATTCATGTAGAAATTAGCGAATACTTGGCTAGTCAAATTACCAATTGGCAAGCCGCAATCGGGAGGGGCGTGAAATAGGCTTTTATGAAGCGGAAAATCGTCCCAATGACGGCGTGCACCTTTGATAAAGCAATTTTTTTTGGGGTCATTCATGATAATCTTATTCGCCACCTCAAGCACAATGGCTTTATTGTGATGCGTGTAGCGCTGCTCAATAAATGTATTTAAACTGTTGAGCAGAATGCGTCGGTTGATGCACATAAAAAAACTCATGATATCAAGCTTCAGGACATAACAATCCGTTGTGTAGTTTTCAGAGCACTGTCGGATAAAACGGTCGGCCCGTTGGATACCTAAATGTGCACCGCGGTCCTTACGACTAGCGTAGCTATCGTAAATAAATGCGCGCTCAAAGAGCGGATTGAGTTGATTTATTAGCCAATGGTGCACTACGCGATCACGGAAGTCCGCTGCAAATATTTCGCGTTTAACCGGTTTTTGAATTACAAACGCAAGCGAGCGGCCCGGGGCATAGCTTCCATTATTGAGCTCATCACACAATGCTATCAGGTTGCTCTCATAGTCAGCCTCAAAAGCTAGTGCATTGATAGTGTTTCGTTTATTGCGACGGCAGTCAAAATATGCCTGAAACAGCGCCTCTAGCGTGACTGATTGCGATGTGGCCTCTGGGTCACTTTTCAATAAATACATAACCACAAGCCCCACATAAAAAGAAGGCGCGAGCTATTTGTATAGCGCGCGCCCATCCGTTGACCTTGTTTTATTTAAAACCCCGCACACACCTAACCCCATGCGTGTTGTTCTTGTTGTCGTTGTTCTGGTCGCAGCCGCCGAAGTTCACGTTCTGCGCGTTGTTCGCATCGTTCTCGGTAGAGCTCCAGTTGTTCGGCTGCGCGAAGCCACCGACCACAATGAATAAATGCGTCTTCATCAAGACAAGGTATCTCGCCTTGATGCGATTCAACTGCTTGTGCTAAGAAATCATCAAGCAGTCCATTTATCGCTTTTAAACAAAACATGCTCGCTCACAACCACCGTAGCGGTTGTGATTCTGGCTTTACCGGGTCGCATTTCGCCAACCGGTAACTTGTTTGCCAATGCCTTCCATTAAACCACTCAATGCGGCCTGTTTTTTTGTGGATAACAGTTTCATGTCAGTGCAAAGGCGAATCTCTAATTTTAATAGCTCAAATTCATCTAAAAAAACCTCCAAATGCTCGACTCGGTTTTTATGCTTGTTCGCGCGATAAATACTGCGCATTAACTGTAATGCGTCGCGCTTCATGTCTTGGCCTAACGTGTACTTGTACTCCTTGGAAAAGTCTTTTGTATATTCGAATACCTTGAGAATCAATTGATAGGTATCTCGGTATAAAGGTAACGCCGTGTATAACACCATCTATACATCCTGAAAAAAATTCGCGCCCGCTGCGCGGGCAACCTAAGGTCAAAAGAAAAGGGGTAAAGGGCTAAAGTGATAAAGCCCGCACACACCTAACCCCATGCGAGTTGCCCTTGTTGCCGAAGCCCTGGCCGCAGCCGCCGAAGTTCACGTCCTGCGCGATGCCCGCACCGAGCTCGGTAGAGCTCCAGTAGAGCGGCTGCGCGAAGCCACCGACCACACCTTGATTAGCACAAAGACAAGCAAGCTGGTTTTGAGCTGGCAAGAACCAATCGTGATAGCCGCCGCCTCCATATGTGCTACAAACACCCGCGGCATACGTTGCAATGCCTATATTACTGTTATTGCAGTTAACCCCGCCAGCTCCATTTGTTAAACAATTGACAATATTTGTGGTATTAGTAGCGCCATTATTAATATCCGTTGCGTTAGGGACCAATATGCCGAATCCACCCCACGCTATTGGACTCGATGGGTTGTCAACAGTCGCCGCAATCAGATTTAAATAAGGCGCCCCACCAACACACGCAACCGTCCCTCCACCTAATGATTGGCCTGCGACTGCAGCTGATGCTACCGTAATGTTTAAACTTGCAGATTGACTTGCTGGTTGATAGCACTCCTGCGGGCTAGGCTGCCCGTCAACCCCTTGCTGACAAACCTGTGGACCACTATTAATATTGGTGGTTAATGCACTACCGTTGACTTGTAATGACAGCGTACATGAAGCGCCGGTTGACAGTGTGAAAGGGTTGGTACAAATACCAGCCCCTGTCGTCGTTTGAGAAACTCCCGCAATCGGTACCATCATGAGGGTGTGGGTCACAGAATTATTGGTAACCGTGTACTGGACGGTGGCAGTGGCATTTGAGGGAACCGTGATAGTTGTGGCAGTGATGGGAACAAGCGACCATGGCGTTATTAACGCCAAAGCAGGCCCGCTCATGGAAAAGATAGCGGCGCTGACCACCAACGATAAATTTGTTTTTTTCATGTGTTAATCCTTATGCACAATAACTTAAACTAAATTGAATCCCATTGGTGTAAAGGTGATTTAACGATAATCCCCCACCTAAGGTTTGACCAAGGGCGGTGCCCAGTTGGCTTTTCCCCCAATCGGCAAACTCATAGCCTGCTGATACTTTCCAATGGGCGTTGATGGCTCGCTGTAAGCCAAGGCCTAAGGTATAAGTGAATGCAACTGTCGTACTGGATGTGAAATTGGGCGCAGGAACTGCTGCGAAAATAGTGGGGGTTATATTAAAATTATAGGCTTGGTTAAATCCAACGCCTATGCTCCCACTGACATAGGGCTTTAACACATACCCCATCTCTTTTAATAACTTGCCTTTGACGGCAAGATGCGTGTGTTGAATGTTGTAGGCGTATGTAAAATTATTAAAACGCGGGTCGGCATCATCCCAAATATCACCCGAGAGATTGGCATTGCTGGTTACAGCCACCGCGAGGCCCAACTGACCTTCAAAATTAGAGCGAAGGGGTCGCTCAATCCCTAGAAATAACTCCCCATCAAATAAAGTGCTGCTCGATTGATTCGCTGTATAGGTTTTTTGAATGAAGGGCGCTACATAGAACGTTTGGGTCTCACCACCATTCGCCCAGGTGGGGCCCGCGCTTAACGTGATGACGTAAGGGGAAAGACGATTTAAGGTATCGTTTAAAAATGAATTAGTGGTTGAGCTGGCCGCAAGTGTTGTGCTTGAGACGAGAACTGACAGAACTCCCAGTAACGTGACTTTATTATTTATTGTAACTACAGCCATTCAACACCATCCTTGTGTGCTTTGCTCTCATCGGAAACACATCATAGCAAGCAAGCAAGCAAGCAAGCAAGCAAGCAAATAATAACCCGGTTCTTGCCATGCAATACATCTAATATGCAATGGTAGTGCACATCGCAGGCTTTAAAGAATCGAATGCACAGACATCAGAAAGCATGAAAAATATTATTAGCCACCTGCCCCTGGGGGGCGCAAACATCTGATACCACAATGAAGCAGTAATTCATTTCAATTACACCGAGCGGTAAAATTTGCACCACTAGTTTTGTTCTTCAAGCACGTATCTGTGGGCAATTTTAACCAAAAAAGCTATATGGTCGTAATTTGATTAGATGTAATTAGGTTGCTTGAAATCTGCTTATCAATCGTTGTAAGTGAAACATTCTGCGGTTTAAAAAAAGTAAATCGTGACGTTGCACTTATCTGGGATGACTTATCTAACAGCACAACCGTTTCTGAGGGCTTTTGGTTCTTAAGCCATTTGCCTATGAAATGACTAGCCAACGTTATTAGTAATGATAGTAGCGTAAAAATTAATGATATTATGGGGTTCATTTCAAGCACTGGCCATAATGCTGGAATGATTGCAAATCGTAGAACAAACAATAAAGCGGCACTGAGGGTTGTGAAAAGACTAAGTATTAGTTTTTTTTGTGTATAGACAAGACGTTGGCGTAAATTATCTTTACAAGCCGTCATCTCAACGAGCTCCTCTGGTGAGAGAAACTCATTGCCCAGAAATTTTTCAAAAACATGGTCGTATTGCTTTAATTGATGAAGCTCATCAAAACCACAATACAATACCCACAGAACCTCAATTAATAATAGGCCTAGTGATACAGCGATATAACTTGAAGTGAGTAGCGTTGTGGCTATCCAAAGTAAATCATTTCCCAGCTCTATCCATGACCTTGATAGCTCTGAAAGCAAGCGCGCTTGCCATCCCTGTTTTTTTTCTATAGCTTTCAGCCCAAGACCTTGCATTAAGAGATTAACAAGGTTGATGAGCAATCTTAGTGCGTGAAGAATCCAACCCAGTACGCCTAATATTAGGTTTAAATAATTTAAACCATCCATAAAATAGGGGTGTTGCAACAATGTTATGATTGGAATGATGGCTACCAATACCTTTCTTATTCGTATCACCAACAATCGAGGCCAAATTGAAGAGGAAATCCGGCGTTTAATGTTCTCGTCCAATGTGATTGGTGTTGGTTTTTTCTTAAACGACTCAAGATATTGAAAGACCAGTGCGTTACTAAAATCACCCTCTTGCAACGTTAAAGTGTCTTCAAATAGGGATGTGTGCTCAGCTGAGATAGCGTGTGCTTGTGATGGATTATCACTGGATTGTTTTTTCATCATAGCCTCTGATTGCCATGTGTTTTTAAAAAAGCCTCCTTGCTGGTTAAATTGAAATGACTGATTCTTACAATGTTTTTTTAATCCTCCATCTGCTCGAACTCATGATGATGTTTCTCTTTTTCATGAACTGCTGTGCGAGCAAAGGGGTGATGTTTGATGGTTTGAGTAGGCAATGCTGATGCACCGCAGGGTAGGTGCTTCATAGAGCGCTCTTTGTACCAAATCCATTGCTGTGCTTTTACAGGGGAGAATCCAGCGCGCAGAATTAAGGTTATGTGGGCTGGCATTTTCATTACGTCTTCAGGTCTCAACAAAGGGATGGCTTGATAAGCTACATTTTTACTACGACCCTCCCCTTGAGACTGACTTGAACTGGAGTGGGTCACTATCCGTTTGGTGCGCGTGCCAAGCATTTTGCTAATGAATTCGGCATCGTTTAAATCTTCTGTTGTATAGGCAATTTTGGTTTTGATGTTGGTAAACGCACGTGCTTCATCGTGGCTGTATTTTTCATAGGTTTGGGCTATATATTGAAACATCAAAATGCAACGCACTCGGTATTCGCGTAGTAGTTTTAATGAGCGTCTTAACCTATCAATACGGCCTAATGATGAAAATTCATCAATCAAACACAGTAATGGATAAGGTTCGTCAATCGGATCGGGGATGTTTTTAATCATGCTTGAGATCAATTGCTGCCAAAAGAGCGTGAGTAAAGGTGCAAGACGCTCCATGTCTTCATCGGTGAAGCCCACATAAATGGTCATTTTCTTACGCCGTAACTGACTAAAATCAAAATCTGAAGCACTTGTTGCCGCATCAATAATTGGATCATCAAATAGCTCAAAATAGCCTGAAAACGACTCTAGAATATTGGCACGCGTTCGATCGTCATTATTAATATAGGAATAACCATTGCGATAAAACTCAGAATCATAATGCTCGGTGTTATCTAGGGTGTCGCTAAGCCATGCATCAAAATCTTGTTGTTTAATGAGTCGATTGATTTCACCAAAGGTGGTGGGACGATCGGGTGTATCGAGTAAATACAAGACCAATGCTTTGAAGAGTTTTCGGCTGGTTTGCGGCCAAAAGGGATCTTTAGCAAGGTCAGGAATAAAAATATGGGCAATGCGTTGAATGTCGGTGATGCGTTGATTTTTATCGCTTGTGATAAATGACAGCGGGTTATAACGATGCGTTTTTCCTGTGTGGCGTGCTGGTGCAAAGCAATAGCACTCATGGCCTAATATGGTTTGTCTAAAGCCTGAAGTTGTTTCAAAGAGTGTAAATTTTACATCATTACATACAACCGAATAGGGATAGTTCAATAAATTAGGTAGGCTGATGGAGCGGGTTTTACCACTGCCGCTGGGTGCAAATACTAAAACGTGCTCAAAACCATTGGCGTATATAGGCGCACCGTATTTTTTCCCGATAATAATGCTTTCTTTTTCTGTCTTAAAAAATCCTGCGCGATTGATTTCAAAGCCACTGGCAAAATGTGCATTCCCCAGCACTTTATTATCCTGACGAACATGCTCATACAACCAGGCGATAAGCCCAACTATTGGTAATGACATTCCAATAAAGGTCGCGAACAAAAATCGATGATAAGGATGCGTGTGGTGATGCAGGCTTGAGACGATGCTAATCAACTGACCTAAGGTTGTGATATGGATATGCACCCAGGCATTGAAAATGAGTGTTGTGGTGATAAGAGCCCATAGTACGCCTGCGATAAGGCATGCAAGAGCATTCGTCACCACGCGTGACATGGCACCGCGGTACCATCCGTAAAGAAGCCCACCCATCATCGTTGCAATAAAAGTACTTAAGAGGGTTTGAATATAAAGCCCCTCTTGTAAATCAACGATTACATCATAAGGATAAATAGATGCCATGGGCACTGTTAACCACTGGCGATTCAAAAAACAGACCAAATCTAAAAAAAGAAGTAACGCGGCAATTACATACAATACCTTGATGTAGTCGGATTTCGCCAAAGCGTTATAGAATTGATTTTTCATGGCTCAAGGCTCCTTTGTAATAGCAGGATAATGCGGCTCTACCTTGCTGGGTTTTTCCGACCTGCAAAATGATGTCGATTACACTATCCAATTCACGTCGTATATCTTCATCGCGCATGCTGGGGACATTGTTTAATTTGTACATCTGCACCATCCTTTGCATTGCAATACGCGGGTTATTGGCATGAATGCTTGTGATGGAGCCTTCATGCCCTGTCGAACACGCCATGACAAAATCCATGATTTCACGGCCTCGGATTTCACCCATAATGATTCGATCAGGGCGGAGTCTTAAGGTTGCTTGCAGGAGTTTTTGCATATCGATGCTGGCTTTTCCCTGTCCGCCACAGGATGCGATTAGTGACACATGATTAGGGTGAGCTACTGAAAGTTCTCTGGTGTCTTCCAATAGGATAAGACGTTCATTTAAATCAATGCTTTTTAAGCAGGCGTTGAGATAAGTGGTTTTCCCAGAAGACGTGCCCCCTGAGATGACAATGTTTTTGCGCAATGCGATCGCACGCTGAATAAACGCATCCCAATGACCTTGGGTATATTCAGCTAATAAATCTTGTTCCTTAGGCGTGTCATTTAAATGAAACGGCAGCAGTGTGTGATAAAACCCTTTCGCCTCGTAATCGTTTAAGCTTAGCTGTTGAACAGAGGCCTTTCGTATCGATAAGGTGTAATGACAACTCACTGGCGGGATAACCAGTTGCACCCGGGTGCCGTTAAAAAGATTACCCGATAATAAGGGATGCGCTTCATCCAATCGTTGATTGGATTCATTGGCAATCATTTGAAATAAGCGTTGCAAGTAGAGTGGGGTTAGCTCTGGCACATCCTGAAAAAACATTTTGCCATTTTTCTCAACAAACACTTCACGCGGTGCGTTGATCATGATTTCTGATACACCTGAATCGCTAAGCCAGGGTAGCAAAGGGCTTAATAGTCCTTCAGCCCCTGGTTTAACAAACGACGATAATAATGCAGCATTACTCATGGCTATCGCCTTGTTACGTTAAAGAAGTTTAAATCGCGTGCGACAAACACCTTTATTTCGGTGCCTTGATCAATATTCAGTGTCGATTGAATACGTTTTGATTCTTGTAGCCTCTCTCTCGCTGTTTGTTGAAAACCGTTGGCAACTTCCATGCGATATGCTGAGGCTGAATTAAATTCCTCAGCCTGATTGACTCCCAAAATGGATGTGGTAGCACCTAAGATTGAAAATAAAAAGCTTGTTGAGAAGCGCTCTAAGGAATGTCTATCAATAGAATCAGCAGCCTGGCCACTACGGCCCAGTGAATCAGTCGAGGGGCTATTTAATGTCACGACAACGCCGGTGGGTAACTGCACACGAGTCCAAGACACCAAAAGACGATTTTGAGTATCAGCAACATTGCCACTGGAATATTGACCAATTAGACGTGAACCTTTGGGGATTAAAATCCGATTTCCTGTCAGCGCATACACATCTCTAGACGTTACAGCACGTATTAACCCCGGCAAGTCAGAATTAACAGCCGTTTCTAATATGGCTGGAATAAATTCCCCAGCACTCAAGGTGTAGTCAGGATGGGGCAAAGCAACCGCATTAACGCTTTTAATGCTATTTTTTGTGTTTAAGAAAGCGCTATTGAGATTATTGCCTGCAATCATCGGGGTCGCATTGGCCGCAAGTTCTGGGTTTTTGCGCCCTTCATTGCTGATGGGCTCATCCACATTAATGAAAGTCGTTGGTGCATTCATCCTCGTGACAAGCTCTGAGTCTAATTCAATTGGTGCTGCACGAACCACATTAGGATTCCCTATTTTTAATCCATCAGTCGAAATTGTGATATTTGGAGTGTGCTGACTTTTTGCTAGCGCCTCTTGTTGCATGCGCTCTAATGCATTTAAATTTTCTTGCAAGGTATAGGTGTTAGGATTGCTATTGGAGGCCTCGCTCACTTTTTGCCGTGAATGGCTTTTGCTTGCAAAATAGAGAAGGCTTAAACTCGTTAAAAGAATGGCCAATCCTACGGTGGTGATTGTTTTGCTCACCACACGTTTTTCTCTTGATTCGGCCACCTTAGAAAGTTTTGCCACATCATCTAAAACCGCCATTTGATGATTGCTCATGCGCCTCTACCCCCTTTAATCCGACTAATTTCCACATTATTAAAAACACTAGCGACCTGAGCTTTACCTAGGCGCAAAGTAAATTGAGGGGCGGTGCGATGCACCACCAGTAAATCACCCTGTCTACGAATATTCACTACAGCTTCCTCACCATGTTGATTGTCTACAATAAAAATTGCCGGTAAGGGTTGATTGGGGCGCATTTCAAAATAGGTAAACACGCCATCATCAAAAACGTGGGCTGGCATGATTTCACGCGCGCCATTGAACGAATAATTCCAGTTGTAAGTTTTGAGATGTTTGCTTGCATTTAACGTCGCCGCCTTATGGCGATTTTGAGCAGCTAAAGTCGCTTTGAGTTGTTGGCGTTCTTCTTCAGGATAGAAAAACTTAATGGCATACGTCGCTTTTTTAACGCTGTTTAGTTGCTTGTTGCTGACCACATGAAAATAATAGGTGTGACGCGTGGTTACCACGGTAATATTGGAGTTTGAACCTAAGATGGTGGGCTTGATGAATAACATATTGGGTAGATTTTTTTGATAAGTCACTATCCAGCCGTCCCTATCCCCACCTTCCACATCCAAAATTCGCTCATTGGCGCCAAATACCAACTGCGTACTGGTAAATGTCTGCCCGGTAATCGGGATGACATTGTTATCTTGATACCCTATGCGTGTGATTCGTGAATCACCTGGAAAGGGTTGCGGGGTAATGGCGGCCATTGCTGTACTTGACATGACGCTTGCTAAGATGAAATTGATGAGGTGTTGTTTTTTTGTACCCCACGTCATCCCGAACAAAGTGAGGGATCTCCTGACTGTGGTCCGATACAATATGTTAAGGACTGTGCCACTAGAGGGAGATCCCTCACTTTGTTCGGGATGACGTGAGAAGTGTTGTTTTTTCATATTACGTCCTTAAATATTGCGTTGTTGAATGGTGTAACGGGTGACTTCAAAGCCATTCCAATTTTTCCAACGGGCATCGGGGGATGCTGGAATACCGGTGTATTGCCATGCAATCAGTGCTGTAAAATGGTGCTCCACTTCAGCCCCCGTCGCTTTGTTTTTATCAGTGTAGGAAAATACCGCTTCTGCTAAATCATGGTGGTTTCGATGGCGTCCTGCGCGCTCTTTGTCATTAAGGCGCGCCTCATCAATAAAGCTGATGCTATACACATGCACGCTTCGACTCATTTGCATGCCCAATTCATTTAAAGGAGATTTAGGATTGCTTTTTCGTTGGGCATTTTCGTATTCCGCGGCCACGGAACTTGAAGACAAAAGATGAATCAGCTCAAATTGGGCGCGATAGCTGGTATTGTCAAAGCTTTCACGGTGAATCACATAGCGCACTAAATCACTTTCAATTTGGGCTTTGGTCAAGGGGGCTATTGTTTGCGTGAGGCGCTCAGCGGTCGTTACCCCATTGTCATAGTGATGAATCAGTAATGGCTCGGTTTGTTTTAATGGCATCATGGTGACGATGGCTATCGTTAACCCCACACAAAGCGTCATGCTGCCAATGAAGGCTGCTCGATATCGATTGCGAGAGGCTTCTACACCGCCAAACCGATCGTCCGCCCAACTGCAGGCTTCTTTAAAATAATTGTTCTTTGATGCTTTTGTCATGGCGCGCTCCTTAGCCCTTTTTATGCAGTTGATGACGAAGTTTAGTTGCCGCCCCTTTGGCGGCATGAACAGCCGGATTGGCAGCTTTTGCTATGCCCCCGATGGCATCCCCAATATGCGAGCCACCACCTACAGCACCACCGATTTGTTTGGCAAGTGGGATCACCCCAATGAGCACCACTAGTGATAGAATTTCGACTAAATAAAGAGGGACTAAGGTATATATTTTCAAATCAAATTCCGCATCAGCATGCAAGCCACCAACCACCCAGTGCATCCAATGCATGCTCATGCCTAACGTGATGCCTAGGAAAATCAGAGCAAAAGAGAAGCCTGCTAAAACAGACACCCAGGATTTGAATATGGATTTCGTGAGCTCAAATAGGTAAAAAGCAATAAATAAAGGACCTGTTGAGAGCAGCAAACAGATAAAAAATTTAATCATCGATAATTCAATGGCAGCAAGAGCCACAATCGCGGTTCCTCCGCCTAGGAAATTAAGGCCGATAAACAGTGGCATCCAGTTGGTATAGCCCCCATGGCCCATGACATTCACCCCAACCTCTACACTTTCAATAAGGACTGTTTGCAGTGCATCATTAATGCCTGTGCCAGTTCCTGATAAATGTGGAAACTGAAAGAGATGACTATTCGCACCTACGCTGCTTATTTCAGATGCTGTCGTTAAAAATAGCGCTACAAAATAATCACTGAAATAGAGCCAGTTCAATGCGAACATGTTCACCAGCCCAATGGTGATGGCTAATTTCATGAATGACTTGGTGCTCATCTTAATAGTGCCCATCAGCACCAAATAGCCCATGATCACGATATATAAGGTCGATAAAAGCGCTATGGGGGTTGCCATGTAGGTAGCCAGCGCCTGATAATTTTCCGTCAAAAAAGAATGGGTCATCTCATCCATTTTGTCTAAAAAATCCACCACAAGCGTGTTGTATACAGGTGCTGACATAACGTGTTCCTTACAAAGAGAAATAGGAGCGTTGTTCTAAATCAACGGCAAGACGTGCAAAGAGTGTCTTATCTTTCAAATCAGATGGGCGTACCTTGAGGCCCTGGTGCGTTAAAATATCAGCCATGGTTAGATACAGCGCCTCACAATCAAAGCCTTGCTTCATACGATGGGTCATGCAAAGTCGATAGCGGTCACTCATGCTGCGCTCTTTAAACCCTAAGTATTTCATTGCACCTTCTGAAGCCTCCATGAGTAGACGTGCCGTGGTATCGGTGGGTTTATTTTGCAATGGATTGCCTGAACAGGCAGCCATTAGGCATGAGAGCAATAGGACGGCGGGTTTTAATATGGATTTCATTGAATTCTCCTTTTATCAGTTAATAGGGGTTTGTGGGCAAGAACGACCGTAATTGGGGCAAGGTGCCATTAAATCTTTGTGCGCACTGCCACAGCCTGCAAACAATAGGCATGCGACTATCAATAGGATTGATTTTTTCATCCATTAGCTCCTGTCTTTTTCAAGGGTTAAATACTTGGCAAGTTCTGCGTCATCTTCAAGATGACCACCTGCTTTCATGGAAACCTGTTGATTTAAAATCGCTTGCGCCTTTAAATTTTGTGCTTGTAAATAAGCGACCTCGGCAACCAGACGCGAATTTAAATCAATGGCGGCTTTAGTGTTTTCTGCTTTTTCAATTTGGTCGGATAATTCATGAATGCGTTTTAAACTTTCGTTGATGTCATTAAAAGCGGTCTCGCTTTCAACGCTGGCGGCCTGGGTGAGTTGGCGCTCATCTTCAAAACGATTTGCACGCGCATTTGATGCACCTTTACTAAATTGCATCTTATTTAAAGTAGCGTGTTGTTTTTCATAAGCGGTGACTAACTCTTTATAGCGTTCAGGGTTTCCGCCGGACACGCCTTTGAGTGTTTCTCGCCAGCTATTGGCGGATTGCCTTTTTTGTAAGTCAGCGAGTGAATTATGCATGCGGCCAAAACCTGAGTGACCGCTATTCATTCGAGTGAGACTATTAACGCTTTTTAATTGGGATTCAGCGTTATCGTAGGTTCTATTGAGCAATCGGTATTGCTTTTGCAGTTGCTGAATTTGTGCGGTTAATTTAGCGATAATGGCTAAATCGCCAGCTCCCAACGCATCTGCATGAGCATTATTGAGTAAACATCCTGCCACGATGACCGCAACGAATCGCTTCATGATTGTCCTCTTTCAAGAAAGGTTGGCAACCAACAGGCGGCTGTTTTCCCTAATTGTTCACGCAAGGTTTCTACGAGGCGCACACTATTGACGTTGGCAGATAGGACGGGTAATTCATCACGAATGGCGTTCAAATTCACATCACAAAAGATGGAATCGTTTTCTTGCTTGTACAACACCATGCGAGAATCAGCGGCATGCGACTTAATCAGGTGGTACTCAGCCGGTGTGATGTGGAGTGCATCAATGTAAACGTTTGCCTCTGCCTTTGGATTGGCAAATAAAACCAGGGTCGCGTTGTTATTAAGGAATACATCGTTAATTGGTGAATTGACAATCGTTTCAGGCGATTGCGTTAAACCCACAATATGGCCAAACAGTTTTCTAATGGTAGGTAAATCATGAACAAGCGCCTTTATCCAATAAGGCGATTTCATCACCTGCCACATTTCATCGATGATGATGGAGGTCACTTGTCCAGTTAGGCAAAGTTTAATGCGGTGCATTAAGTACATATAAAATGGCGTTGAAATATGCGTAGGCACGTAATCCATGAGGTAGGTTAAATCGATACCGCATTTATCGGCATTTAGGTTTAAGGCGTCCGTTTCATTATCAAATGCCCAATCATATTGGCCTGCCGGACGATTATCGTTTGCACATAACCAGCGTCTTAGCTGAGGCCAACGTGGAAAGTCTATAGGTAGCAAATTTGCAACAGTAGAGAGCCTTCTATCGCTAGGGGCCAAATGCTCGAAACCATAATTAATGACCCCGTTAATGATTTCAGACAAGTTGCTGTCAACTGAGCTCTCGCCTTCATCCAATAACAAGGCTTGCATCCAATTTTTGCAAAAAGCGCGGTTTTCCTCGTTATCCGGCAACTGCAATGGGTTCATTTGGCATTCATGGCGATGGCTTGGGCTTAAATTCAAATAGGTGCCATCGCAAGCGAGGATATAAATTTTAGCACCTTCATTTCGGTCAAGGAAAAACGTGCGATGCCCTTCAAATCGATTCATTTCTGAATCTAGGAAGCACGCAAGGGCTGTTTTACCGGAGCCATTGCCACCAATCATCAAGGCGTGTCCTGAAGACGGTGCATCAGGAGAACCTGGTTTGTGATAATTCCAAAATACAGGTGTTTTTTGTGGTGTTTGAACGAGCGTTATGGGCTCACCTAACATGCAGTGGTCACGATAGCCGCTTTGCGTATTATGTAGTGCGCAAAAGCCTGCAAAGTTTTCTGAGGTAATTGGGGCCGCGCGCGCAATAAACCGTGCGTTTCCTGGAATTTGAGCGAAATAGCAGACTTGCTCGCCTAAGGTTTCCCGGACAATCGAAATGCCTGTTTTAGAGTAGGCTTCTGTTGCTTCATTAATGGCCCGCTCAAGCGCTTCTTTAGTCGGGCTAAGTAGCATTAAGCTATTGTGGTGCAAACCCACAGAAGCCCGCTCGCTCTCTACTAAATCCGCAAGGTCTCCTAATTCTTTAATCTGGGATAATGCATAATCATCAGCACTTACCTTTTTACTGTGCGCCAATTCGATGGCATCTATTGCATCATCGCGCTCTAATGGTGCAAATGTTTGGGTAAGGATAAATTCAGAATCCAATGACAATAAGGCATCGAGACTTTTGCAAGATGACCTTCTGCTATAGGTTTTGATGGATAGCATGGCAGCAAATCGTGAGTCATTAGCAGTATTACCTTGGAACTGAATGGCATCACCAAAAAACAAGTGATGATTTGTAAGGTACTGGCCTAAATGGCCTTTAGGGTATTGCTCCACTAGTCGCGGCAATGCACGCAAGGCTTTCGCACGCACAGGAAAATGCGCTGCACTCTGCATGTGGGATGAGCGCCCCCCATTTGGGACTAACGAAAGAAATCGCAATACGTCATTAAAGCCCTCTGCATTTTCGTTTAGTCGCGTGACACCGAATTGCCGCAGAGAGGTGCGCCATTGATTGACTTTTTGATTCAAGGATTTGATACCTTGGGTGCGTTGGATTTCACGCGCATTTATCGCGGTCTTGTCCATCAGCGTGTTGGATGCGCTTATCAATCGATTAACGAGACCCTTTTTCTTAGCGCTTTCAGGCGCACCCTTGTAAAGCAAGGTTAAATAGATGTCATTAACATAAACCCCACTGGCAAATCGTTTATGATATTTGTCATGTAATTGCTCGCAAAAGTCGTGTTTAAAAGTACCTGTAAGCATTGTCGATTCAAAACGGCGATGTAACGTTTCCATCACCATAAAATCGGCCCCCAATTGCAAAATAAGGTGATGTACAATCTCTTTTTGACGATTTAAATCATCCTCAGACGCCACTAAATAAGGCACACCATTTAATTGAAGAACGGCGCCCAATAATCCCTCTTGCGTTTCAAAGATATCAGGCGTTACAAGATGCGTTATCGGGATGTTATGCGAGAGCGGTGATTCTGCCTCAAGCAAGCGCTTCATCTTATTCAGGTTCATAATGCGCTCCTTTCCAAATATGTCGATTGCGTGCTTTACCCAGTCGGGTATTGCATAAGAAAATAGTGAAAAATCGTTTGTCCATTCGTGCCAGCACAACGCATGTCATGTGAAGCGGCACCCAAATCAAGCCAAAAAATATATTTTTGGTTAATAAAAAGGTACAAAGGGCTGCGATTAGATTGATATAGAACGCTTCCATCGTGACCCCCATCACCATTGCGGGGCGGGTGAGTGCCAGAAACAACGTATCTGTGCCAACAGGGTTAACATCCTCCATATCAACCCCACAACTCGTCAGCAAGTGTTGAGCCACCTAAAATAATGCCCATGCCAACGGCAATAGCAATAAAGGTTGTTTTTTGAATTCGATGTTGGGCTAAAAAGAGATAGCCCGAGATAACCACGGCAGCGACCCCGGTTACCCGTGCCAAATCCCCTGTTAAATAATCAATGACATGTTGAAGAATGGATACCACCGTAATGCCTGAGCTTGACGCAAAGCTTGGTCCAGGCAGAGTTACTAATGTGCCGACCAACCAATGATTGGTGTTTTTAACACTATTTTTTATGGTTTTAATCACGGCTTTTCTCCTCTACTCAGCAGACTAGGGATTTTTAAACCCCATCATTTCAATTTCACTTTTTAATGTGATGACACGAGCAAGAAAAGTCTTGGTTTGAGGTGCTATACGTGCACAATACGAACGTGCTCTGCTTATCTGGTTTAACTCATATTCCCCATAGGTAATCGATCGCAGTGCTTGTTCATTTTTCTCTTGGAATATTTCATTTCCTGCCGCCTCAATATAGGCGCTTGCAATTTCAATATCGCCAGCACAACGATCCCCATGATGTGACTCCGCAAGTTTATTTAATTGATACGATATATCCATGCAACGATGTCCAATCTCTTTTGTATTAAGCGCAGAAGCATGGCTGATTTGACTGACTAATAACCCTGTTACAAGTACTGCTGATAATCGTGTAGCTATTTTCATGATTTTTTTCCTCCAAATAATTTATTGGTGAGCGCTCTATAACGGCCCGGTACATTTACGTTTATTGCCTCTTGTCGTTGTGTTATTTTTTTCAAATACACCTCCTCTCTATCAATATCGATGTGCTGGGGCGCATTCAAACCAATGCTGATAACCCCACCCTCCACTCGTAACACTTTGATTTGAATCACCCCTTTATCAATTAAAATTTGCTGGCCTACCTTTCTCGTTAAAACCAACATAATGTTTCCCCTTAGCGTTTTGTTAGAAGTTCTTTGCATTGTTTCAAATTAGAAATCACCACATCCGGTGCCACAGGCACATGATCTTTGTTTACTACATAAAACGTATTTTTTTTCCTGAGCTGTCGAGCGCAATGGATCACTTGAGGCAGGGTAGGTGGCATTTCATAAGCCTCCCTGCAGTAAAGAATGGTTTTAATCAAGGTGGCATCCGTAAACTCACCAAGAGCCACCGCCCACTCTTTTTTAGCAAAGCCTAAAAATCCCTCGTCTTTGAATTGGCTGCGCCAGACATGGCCATAAAAAGCGGCAAACCTTGAAAATAAAATATCAATACGCTTGCCATCCTTATTGACGTCGTTGGAATGGGATGACGTTGGTGTTGAGTGGGTCTTGGTTGTCATCTGGGCTCCAGAACATATCTTTTGTTGATTCATTTCTAGTAGTTTTCCTAGGTGTTGCATGGTGATTCTCCTGTGTTATGTTGTTTGTTATTTCATCTTCCCAACCTTGCTTGGATAGCCAATTCGCAGGGTATTTCCAAGGTGGCACCCAATCGCCCATGAACTGCATGGCTTCGCGGTTTTTTATTTGCATCTGGAGTGCTTGAAGGATTTTGTTAAATAAAGCCTGATCGGGTTTTAGTTGTTGGAATATTTCCCACGCTGCTTGTCTTGATTTCTTTTCTGGGTAGCAAGACCAGAACCTCTCGAATTGTGATAATAAATATATATAATAATTATCTTCTTTTAGAGGTGTGTCGGCTTTTGGGGTTTTGGCTATGTCAGCTTTTACTGTTTGAGCTTCAAAAAAGTTCGTGTTTTCAATGCGATGCGATTCTTTAGATGTGTCTACTTGCTGTGACGAGTTTGTGACTACTTTATTTTGAACGGAATAATTCCTTGCAGCTAACAGACATTCTAAAATTAATTTAAACCCTTGAGACTGCAGACTAATTAACCCTGCACGCTCTAATCCAGGCAAAGCACGACGGATTTGTGTACGCGAGTAAGACACACTTTTAATGCCTTGATGCGCCTCAACATAAAGCTGCTCAGCAATCGATTGATAACTGATACCACGCTTAATGCCGACTAACCCTGTTTTTAGGTCCATATACGGTCGTATCGCTCTTAAGTAAGCCATCTGCTGAATGTGGGGTAACCCACAAAGGGCTGATAACTCCTCATTAGTTATTAAAAAATCCATGGTATTCAATATTCCTTGGTTATCTCGTCATGACCGCCTTTCTGTGATATGTTTCTAAAAAGGTAAGCCACCAAAATTACTCTAATTGAGTAATTAATTTAATTTAACACGAATAGAGTAAATGTCAAGAATCGAGCTAACTATATTTTTCCTTTTCAGGTGATTTTTTCGGTATGAATATTAAAGAAAGAATTGGTCAACGTATTCGTGAACAACGTGGCGTTAAAGGCTTAACCAGAAAGGCTTTGGCTGAGTTAACGGGTGAGTTGAAACAATCGCGGATCAATAACTGGGAAAGAGGGGACAGAACACCTGGCCCTGAAGAAATCAAATTATTGGCAAAAGTATTAGAGGCATCGCCGGCTTTTTTAATGTGTCTAACTGATGATAACCAACCCTATCAAACAGAAATTAGTCCAAGATCCCAAGTCCCATTATTAGATCACAAGCAGGCATCTGATTACAGGACGCATATTCAACACATCAACAATCAACATGCTAAAAAAAAACCTGCTCTTGTTCCTGTTAGCCAAGAACTATTGTCACAGTTAGGTGAGCACGTCTTTGCTTTAAAAATGATAGACGACAGTATGATTCCAGATATTAGAGTTAATGATATTTTGATTGTCGATCCATCCATCTCACCTAATCCGGGAGATTTTGTTTGTATTAAAATCATCGGTAAGCAGGGGGTATTTATTTGCCAATATAGGCAATTATCTTATGAGTCATCAGATTTTGAGTTAATAACGCTCAACGAAAACTGGCCCAATATTACTGTGAATGCTAAAAGTAAAGCTGAAATTATTGGGAAAATAATTCAAAACATGCGAATTTATGGTTAAGTTACTACTAGCCTCATAAAGGGTATGTTGATGATGCCATGTTGAGGGATGTTTAAGTTATTAAAATATTCTGTCTTAAATAAATCTAAAAATTCAGAATGGTGTTGCTGCGGGAGAATATTAAGGTGTGGCAACCACCCGGTGATAAAATTAGTGAATTTCTCTACGTTTTCATAGCTGATGGTTTCTTCCGGCGTAAATATTGCTTTAAATCGATCCAGTTCCACATTATTTAACATATCTTGATAAGAATTAGGTAAATATTCATAATAGCCTGCATCATAATTCTCAAAATAATGCTGCCACCTTAAATCCATCGAAGTTTTATCAAGAGCACTCCATTGCGCTTTGCATTTTCGATACAACATCAAGATAATATTGCCATCTTTTTTTAAATTATTTTTAATTTTGGTCAATGCGGCTTGTTGATCTTGGACATAATGCAAGCAACTAAATGAGACGATCAGATCAAAGTCACCAAGTTTATCAAGTTCTGTGGCATCTCCTTGTATAAACGTAAGGTTTTTATAGGTGCCGGTATGAAATGTTTTACGTGCAAATTCTAAAGCAGCGGCATCACTATCGACACCGATCACTCGACCTTCTGGTACCAAATTTGCTAAGGTTGCAGTGATTTTTCCATCGCCACAGCCGATATCTAATATAGCTTCATCACCGCGAAAAGAATAATTTTGCAATAAATTGCTTGCGTGCCCGAATTGTGTGGATGAGTGCTTAGAATAGTACTCGGGACACCACAATACTCTTTTTGGAACAGTTTCCAACACATTACCCTAATTCTAAGTTCTCTAAGCTTATCTTATAACTTTTTTCCTTTTGCAAAACAAGTAAAGCCAAGCCCGTTACGAGGAAAATATATAATACTGGGGCTATAGGCGTATTGAGTAAATATTGCAAGTAATGATCTACTAGCGGTGCGGTACCGCCAAAAATAGCCATACTACCTCCCCATGCAATGGACACACCGCTATATCTTATCTGGGTGGGGAACATGTCATTTAAAATTTTAAATATGGGTACGCCAACCAGGGCATTACATAACGCATAACCAAGCTGCCCCAGTAATATTAATGTAAAGGAACCTGTCTGAGGTATAAAATAAGCTATGGGGGCTGCAATAAAAAATCCTTGAAAACCCAGTGTAATGATTCGTCTTGCATCAAATCGATCGGCAAATAGGGCTATGATTGCGATAAAGACAACCACAAGCCCTTGGCCAATAGTTATAATTAATCGAGTTTCTGCGGCGGTTAGTGAGGTGTATTGCGCTAAATGTGAGGCATAATAAACATTCATTGTATAAATGTATACGCCGATAGCCGCTACCAATAATATTGCTTTGGCTAATGATGTTTTATAATGCTTGAATAACAGACTCAGTGGGTTTGATAATTTTTCAATTTTGAGTGTTAAAAACTCGGGCGATTCGCTTAAGTTTTTACGAAAATAGAGCGCACAAAAACACGAAATAGCACCCAATAAAAAGGGCACTCGCCATGCCCAATCGGGCATAGAGGGTAAATAAATGAGTATTGCCATGAGGCTGCCAAACATCATACCCAAGGCCGAAGCAAATCCCGTCCAACTTCCTGCACGACAAGGATTTTTAGGATCATGTTCAATCAGATAAATAGCGCTACCATTAAATTCCCCAGATACTGCAAAGCCTTGAATGCTCCTAAACAAGAATAATAAAATGGGTGCTGTTGTCCCGATGTTTTGATAACTAGGTAAACAGCCTATTAACACAGAAGAAACACCCATCAACATGATCGACGATTGTAAGGCTAGTCGACGACCATATTTATCGCCTAAATACCCAAAAAACAGGGATCCCATGGGTCGAAAGACATACCCTAGAGCAAAGACAGAAAAGGTTGCTACTAATGCCATATGGCTAGTTAAGTTTGGGAAAAATAAGGTTGCTATTAAGCCTGCTATATAAGCGTAATAAGAAAACTCTGCCCACTCAAGAAAAGTGCCTATTGTTGCGACAAACACATGTTTATTTTTATTTTTCATTTAAGTACTCACGATATGATTTTATGTAGCAACGCCAGCGTAATTGCTTCTTGTATAGTGCTGACCTCAAATTTATCTCGAACACTTTCAAGATAGTGCTGTACTGTTGGTCTTTTTAAACCCAAAATGGCAGCGATTTCGGTGCTGGACTTGCCCGATCTTGCCCAGAACAAACATTCGCGCTCTCTTGGGTTTAATACGGAAAGTGTCCTTTTGTATTTTCCATAAATAAAATTTTTCCGAAAAGCAGGATCTTGGCCAAACCGCGAGTATTTTAAATCCTCATTCTCTGTCATGTAACAAGGTAAGATCTGATTAAAAAAATCATCGGTGAAGATCATCATATTTTTTTCAGCAAGGGGCGTTAAGAGCGGTACTGGTGTTTGATTTGATCTTGCAAAAATCATGGTAAGCCTGTAACCATCATATTGTCGGTTAAACCCAAACGCATTAAAAACATTAAATTGGTCGTTCATGATGCATTCATAAAGCTTGGAATACTCATCATCGTGTTTTAATTGAGCTGCTACAAAAAAATCTTTATTTATATTGCCGTGACTTGATAGTTCAAAAACGTTATCTAAGCGGTGCAGGCCATTTATTTGATAAGGGATAGCAATACTTCCCGGATTATTTGAAATGATTTGCTTGCGACCATTGGGTAGTGTCAAGCATATTGAAAAATAATCGAGACCCAATAAGGGCCTTAAATTTAGGCTGGCCTTTGCGATTTCTTGTTCGTATTTAATGGTCGTAATAAACCGAAAGCTCTCTTTATTGAGGCCATCCGGTTTAATAATATGTCTAACTCCAAGCTCACTAACGTCCATTATAATTACAACTACGACACAAAACGTCCATACAATTATCATAAATAAAAAGACATTTCAAGGGCAATCTTGCCTATGTTTTACGGCTCATGTTTGAATAAGATGCCTTTTCTATTTAATTTTAAAGAGGAAAGAGGCATGAAGCATGAAAAAAAACTAGAAATTTATAAAGGAATGATTCAGTACTTGCTTGATAATACTAACTATTCTTTAAAAAGTATCGCTCTGTTGTCCAACACAACTTACACGGATATTCGTTCAATATACAGCCGTAATGAATTTCCAACTGACTTTAGTTCGGAGTTGAAGTTGGTTCAACTTTTTCAAATGATTCTTGAAATTAATCTAAACGAAGAAAAACGCGCAAAAGTGAGGCGATATGAAGACCTTTGATATTAACCAAGCCGCTGAATTTCTTGGTGCACATAAAGAAACTGTCAGGCGCTTAGTAGCAATAGGAAAAATACCCGGGGTTAAGATCGGTAGGGGATGGGTTTTTATTGAACAAGATCTTGTGATCTACCTGCGTTCTAAGTATGCTCGCGTGGTTACATTGCAAGCCACTGTTCATAGGAGAAATGAACAATGGCACTTTACAAAAGAAACGAAACTTGGTGGATCAGCATCTCTCACAATGGACAAAGAATACAGAGAAGCACTGGCACTACCAATAAAGTAGCCGCACAGGAATACCACGATAAATTTAAGGCTGAACTGTGGGCTATTACAAAGCTGGATAGTAAAGCGGTCTATTCGTGGCGAGATGCTGTTGTACGGTGGTTACGAGAAAATGGGCACAAGCGAAGTATTAAAGACGATAAGACGCATTTGCGTTGGCTGGATAAGTATTTAAAAAGTTATCAGTTGCATGAAATCACTCGTGACCTTCTTGAAGTGGTTGCTATTAAAAAAGAAGAAACAGGCGTTTGTCCAACAACAGTTAATCGTATGCTTGAGGTTATTAGGGCAATTTTGCGCAAGGCTCAGACTGAATGGGAATGGATTGATAAGATCCCAGTCTTTCGTATGCGTCATGTAGAAAAACAGCGTATTCGATGGTTAACAGTAGAAGAAGCAAATCGGTTACTAAACGAATTACCGCCACATCTTCGAGATATGGCTGATTTTAGTTTATCTACGGGTTTGCGTGCTTCAAATGTAACAGGATTGCAGTGGCAAAACGTTGATATGATAAAAGGCCATGCCTGGATTCATCCCGATCAAGCCAAGGCAAATAAAGCAATCCCTGTACCACTGAATGATAATGCCCTCGAAGTATTAAAAGCTAGAAAAGGGGATCATCCGCAATATGTTTTTACTTTTAAAGATAACCCGATTGGGCAATGCAATACAAAGGCTTGGAAAAAAGCGTTAGCGCGAGCGGGAATAGAAAACTTTCGCTGGCATGACCTCAGGCACACATGGGCGAGCTGGCATGTTCAAAACGGAACCAGCTTACAAGAGTTGCAACAGCTTGGTGGGTGGTTAAGTTTTGAGATGGTATTACGTTACGCGCATCTTTCCAGCGAACATTTGCGAAGTGCTGCAAATAGAATTGGTTCGCTTCGTGTAACGCCGTGTCACCTGTAATTTAAAGGAAAGTTGAAAAAGGTGTTACAAATTTGCTACATGCCTTTTTTCAACCGAGTTAACAAGAGCGTAACTTCTTGCTTATACTGATAAAATTGGTGCGCCCGGAAGGAATTGAACCTCCGACCCTCTGGTTCGTAGCCAGTGGGTTTCAAATATAATTCATTTAAAATCAATAACCTGCGATGCATCATATTGACGAAGTACTGCCTAGAACGGCCACAAATACATAGAGAACTGCCACAGTTTGGCACGTTTTGGGCACAGTGATTAGCTAACAATGATTTGCTACCGCTTTTAAAAAGACCTATAATAAGACCATTAATTTGGGTTTAATTCGAGGTGATACATGCAAACTTTATTAGCCACTCAAGTTGCTAGCATTAGTGAGTTAAAGAGAAATCCTACTAAACTTATTAATAATGCTCACGGAAGGCCTGTCGCAATTCTAAATCATAATACGGCCGCAGCTTATTTAATTCCTGTGGCAATGTTTGAGATGTTGATGGAATTGGTAGATGATAATGTGCTACATCAAATAGTGGAACAACGCCTATCTGATAACTCCAGGTCCGTTAGGGTAGACATAGATGAATTATGAGCTTCACTTTCATCCACTTGCGTTAAAAGAATGGAAAAAACTTGCGAAGGAGTTACAAGAGCAATTTAAAAAAGTGTTAAAACGCCGTCTTGAAAACCCGCATATTGTCTCAGCTTCCTTGAGGGGACAATTGAAAGACTGTTATAAAATTAGATTGCGTCAATCAGGGTATAGATTAGTGTACCATGTCAGTGATAAAAAAATGATCGTTATGGTTGTTGTTATAGGAAAAAGGAATAATGATCGGGTCTATGAGGCCGCCAGTGATAGGCGAAGCGATTAAAATTAATCTTATTATTGTTGGTCAATCACTGTTAACACCTATAGAGAACTGCCACAGTTTGGCACGTTTTGGGCACATCGGCAGCCAGGCAATATCCGCCTACCTATTTATAACATCCTATAAATAGCTGAGCTAATTCTTGCTGTTAGATACATATCCGGATCTTCGTTTCGCGGGTTAGATTGTTTAATGATATTTTTTTTCACATTATCTACTAACACATCGTAGCAATTATTCTCAAATATAAATTTTCTGAAAAAACTCGGCATGCGTCCGGAGTTATGTGAAAATTTTTGCTCAATTTCTTCGACAGCTTTTTTACAAATTTCAATCTGTCTTGTTTCTAAAGAACGTGTTACTTGATAAGAAGCTGTTTCCGGAGCGCTACTGAGTGTGTATTCTGCGATTTTAATTAAATTAAGTAAGTCAGTATTATCCAACTGATCTTCATTCGTTGCATCTAACCGAGCAACAATTTTCTGCAGGCTTTCTAAAATTAGGCGATAGCGCACCTGCATAAATAGTGGATATATGCTCCATGTGTGCAGTTTAATTTCTTCGAGTTTTATTATTTCATCACCATTGTGCCCTAGATAAGTCCATTGTTTAGGTAGCTCTAATAGATCACTGATTTTGCTCTTTAAAGACTCATAGAGAGCGGAATCTATAGGTTTAGAGTTATGAAAAAAATGCATGGGTAATAATTCCTGTTAAAAAAATAGGATATTCAGCTTCTTAGTGTAACATGGTGATAGATATTAGACCAATAAACGCCGAAGGCAGAAGCGTATATTTTAAGGGTGGTGTAAATGCTCGGTGAATTAAATGAGTCTCAAATCCGTAAAATGGCGATTTATCTAGGCCTTTCAGCTGATTTTATTCGTAAAGATTATTTTGTTACGAAAGCCATTCGGTTGCTTGCTGGTGTTCAGGATGCCTGTTCTATTGCTTGAGTATTTCTACAGTAGAAAATTGTTAATGGCTCAAAACTGTTATTTTAATATTAGATTGTGTTGCATTGATGAGGATATTCCCACCAATTGGAAAGGTAATCATCGGATCAGTATGACCAAAATCAATATTGGCTATGATTGGAATATGAGCTAACTCTTTTTTACTGTTGATAATCTTCTGAAGAAGTTCACGGGTCATATTGGATTGCATCTGAAAACGACCAATCAGCAGGCCTTTTACTTCAGTAAAATTGGGTAGATGGATGAGTGATTGCAGATCTCTATCAAAACTACCCGGCGTGAATTCTCCTGCCAATGCATCTTCCTCCAAAAATAGGATGGCATTTTTTAATGATGGCATAAAAGTTGTACCTTGAAGCAAATTGAGGGTGCAAAGATTTGCGCCAATAATGTTCCCCTCGGCGTTGCCTTCATGGATGACCCAGAATCCTTCATTAGGCATAAAATGACGCTGTGATTGATCTAAATACCATGCATCATCACTCCAATAACTACTTGGATTGATGTGATAGGATTCGTTTGAGAAGAAACATTTTCTAATATAATCAAGTGTCCAATCGAAGCCTTGCTGTATGCCGAATGTGGAATAGTGAGGGCCCGAATAAGTCACAAGTCCTGTTTTGGCAAAGATGGTATTTTGCAGGGCTGTGATATCAGAGTAGCCACATAGTATTTTTGGATTATTTTTGACTAATGCATAATCAATATGATCTAGAAGTTGGTTAACGTTGTATCCACCAATAACGGTAAAAATACCTTTTACGTTTTTATCTCGAAAAGCTGCATGTAAATCGTCTAAACGTGATTGAATTGAGGATGAGTGAAAGTCATCTATCTCCATTACATGTTGACCAAACGTTAACTCAAGTCCTAGTTCTTTAAATCGTTGGTTCGCAGTGTCCTTCGTTTCTTGGCTTAAGATAGCCATGCTTCCCGAGGGAGCTATAACTCTAATTTCATCTCCTGGTATTAATTTATTCGGTATCATTGAATATCTCCCTAAATTATACCTGAGTTACAAGTTCTGTTGCCCCAGCTGCTAACGATAACTTGTCGAAAGGGGTTATAGTATCATGTAGTTGTGGTTCATCTGAAGTAGTAAGCTAGAATCCCCCATCGGATTAATTTGCCCTGGTTTTAAACACCATGTTGCATTTATTCGTGCATTTCAAATTAAATACGAAATTATGTAACATTTGTTATTAGTAGTGGATTGTCTTAGTTATGGTCATCGTGATGCTGTTGATAGGGTCTCACAAAGACTAGTTCGCAGCTGAAGATTTTCTATCAAAGAGGCTGTCTTTGTTTTACCGATTCCAAAAAGACGATGAATATTATAAACCCCATTATTTGTTTCCGCTATCAGTCGTGAGTTAATGGCTGTTTTGTTCAATGGATCTATATGACGCACATCATTTTCCAGTAGAGTTAGTGCCCGGCTTTTTGCATCTGCAATTGCGTGACCGATTGATGTCTTCTGTAAACGCTGTTTGCCACGCTGTATGAGATAAAGTATATGGGTTCTTTTCCAATTTAGGGAAGGTTGTGCCGCATCATGGGGTAACTGTATGGATTGCTCTCGTTGAATACCTCGTTGTTTATCCCAAGCATAACTAAAAGCTAAAGGATTGCGAGCATCGCTGCTGAGACAATCCCAAGCAGCAGCTAGAAAATAAACTGGATAAAAAACATATTTTAGCACGCGAGTGGGGATGTCAAGATCATGATTATGTCCATGATCCGGCGCTAGGCGTCTTCTTCGGAGATCATTTAATGACGCATTTTTATGTTCATGCTCAAGATCATGACCATAAAAACGAGGAAGAAAAAATGAAAACGATTGGGTACGATTATGGCTGTGTTCATGCTTCCGTTGATGATGCTCATCATTGCATGTATGAGACCTAGTCTGACTCATCGTGTCATGATCCCCATGGTTATGTCCAAAAAAATAATGAAAATCTTCAAAGCTTTCACTAATAATCCCAAGTAATGCCGATGTAAATTGAGAAATACCTGGCATACGGTCAGCTGTTACGCTAATACTGATTAAATGGCCTAGGAAAAAGATGATTCGTAGAGGTAAGATAGTTGCTTTTAACAGCAAGCGGAATGGGTTTAGTATTTGTAACCAATTTTCACGCTCTCTTAATGCTGTAAAACTATTCTTATTTGTTTGGTGGGTGACATGCAGGGAAGGATCGTCCACTGCAGGTTCAGTAGAATGAGCAATTATGTCTAATGTTTCACTGCAGTTTTGTAAATTAAATACTATAGTAGATAAGCCCGTAACGATTGGATTAATGATGCCCATAATAAAATTCGGCATTTTACCCATCCAGGCAAACAATGGCCGTGTATTTTGCGTAATGGTCCACCAAGTTCCTGCTGTACAAATTGTTAATGCAAATGCTAAGACAACTAAAATCACAGCTATCGCTGTAAGTGACACATTTTTTAGGGTCGGACCGTTGCTAAAACTCTCTTTAAGTTTGTTAAACCATTTGTGCAAGCTATTATCGTTTATCATATCCGTGACTGCATTATAGGTAATCAGCCCATAAGCTATTCCAGCAACGATTGCCATTGGAGTAATCAATAATGGCCAAAAAATGAAGGGAACAGCTGCAATCATTGGAGTAATAGTAAAAGTTTCGACTAACAGATAGATTGTTCCTAACCCCATACATGCTGCAGCAAAGGCGCTAAATATTTTAACGCCCTTAAATAGATGGTTACGTTTGATGAGTTGAGCCTGCCATAGATCTTGTTGATTCAGAGCAAGCCAGGTGTGTAATTCGTGTTCATAGGAATCTTCTGAGTAGGAAGATCCTTGAGCACCCTCATTTTTTGCTTCGATGTGATTTAATAGTCCGGCGCCAGAAATAGATTTTGCCATCAATTTAGTTTGATATTTTTCAGTAAATAACTGCATAGAAAACCATTTTTCCATATCACTTAGGGTTTTAATTACTTGTTTTTTTTGCGCATAACTGGCTTTATTTAAACGAATATGCCCAAAGTGTTCGAGCAGCTGTAGTTGCGCGTTGTAGCTTTTGAAAAACTCAGGACAACTATGCGTATGTCCTGTTAATGATGTGATATTGGCTAGGTTATTTTTCGATGGCTTTTGGAGAACATTGATATTTTGAGTAAAATTATTTTGGAGTAACTTAATATTTCTCACCTCTAATTTTAGAGGCTTGAAGTCAATGTTGTTTATATAATAAATTTGTGAGTCAAATAAAGCGTATACAGGTTTTTTATTCGTTAATGCCATTAATATTTCAATTGATAGTGTATTTGGATGAGATGATAGATTGATTAGGCTGCATTCTGTATCAGGGAAGTGTTTCAGTAAAAATTCATTAGCAAGTTGATGTTTGAGGTAATCACGTTTGAATAATTTACTCCAGGCTCTTTTAATATTTTGTAAATAAATTTCTCCTTCATAAGCTGCCGAAAATCCAAAAGCTGCAAAAGCTAAGGGAAGTCTAGGAGTTAGGGCGAACATACCGCCAAAGCTTAAGAGCCCCAGAATTAAACTGGCACCTACGGTTAAAAATCCCAAGGTAATATGACGAACTAATTTTTTGATTCTCATGGACTATCCTGCAAACAAATTAAAAATCTTATATCAAATGATAATGATTATCAATTGCATTTGGTTGTTAAATTCAAAATTCGTAGCTCTAATAGGGCAGGATGATTTAAAATGACCCCAAAGTTATCCCGAACAAAGTGAGGGATCTCCTGGCTGGAGCACCACACAATCAACAAAAGACCGTGCTACTAATGGGAGATCCTTCATTGCATTCGGGATGACGTGGGGGAGTGTCGTTATTTATTATTTGGAGAAATATTGTGTTTTTTAGTTTGGATTTTGTGGAAAACTCTTTGGAAAAATGCAGTGAAATAATAACCATACAGTTTAAGGCTGAGGGGAGTGATATACCAAAATGCTTAGAAGAGCTGCGTTTCGAAAAAAATGTAATAAAAATCGAAGCACTTTCAATGGTGAAGGGTTATTACAGTGTTCATACTACTTTAGTCAGCGAACAGGTTCCTGCGTTTATTGAGCACTTAAATAAAAAATATCCATTGAAAGAGGCTTATCATGACAAGGTAGTTGCAGTAAATTTATGTGCTTAACACCGCTCGAAGATCAAGGGGGTAACTTTGATCTTCGAGTGGTATGGTTGATAATGCTCATACACTCTGATTAAGGACAAGTTTGATATATATCCTCCGCATCACGCAGAGAAAGATCGGGGGCTGCGAAGCTAACAATATAATTTTTTAGCTCTTCAGGTAACTTAAGCGTTTCCGTTTCAGGCAGCCTTTTTACCCAAAATGAAACATAAGCACAGGTTGCGCGCTGACTAGTCGGTTTAAAATGATTCACTTTAAATCGCGGATCGTTGGATACTACGCTTGCAACGTCATTTAATATGGTAAGGTAGGCGGCGTGTTGAACCGACAAATCCACATCAGTTCGAGCGGTATGAGGCAATTGCTTCAATCTTTGTTGTAAATCACGTAATGTTCCTCTTGCTTGATAAGCAGCGGGTGGCGCTATCATGCTTAACTCCTTGAGTTGCTGTGTCAGGAGAACACATTGTCCCGCGGCTGTAGTACGAGCCTCATAATCGGGGACTATTTTAGGTATCATGGTCTCCTTCGTGATATATATGGGTGGCATGTTAGGGTAGTGATATCTATGATATACGCTGATTTCTTTTTTCTTTTCCATACGATAGCCATCCTGCTTTGTTGCATAACATTGTTTATTTTCTTCTGCCGCCAATCTGTTTTTTAAAGTTAAGATTTGCTCTTTGTTTGCATCATAAACTTGGCATTCTGCAGAAAGAGAGATTGTTTTTTGATCAATGTAGGTTTGTAAAAGCTGATTTTTTGTCTTGAGTGACGTTTGTTGTTCTTTTATTTTTTTAAGTTGCACAGTTGCTTTTATTTGCTCATTACTTGGAGTAGGCGTAGGAACAGCAAGCGCTGGTATAGGCCTAACAACAGGTGTCGATACTACGGCAGCGGCAATAGGTGTTGATACTTCAGCAGATACAGACTCAACAATAGGCGTAGGTGCTGCAGGGGTTAAAGCAGGAGAATTTGGAACCTGGTGCCCCTTCGTTTTAAATAAATTAACAAAAAAAACAACACTCGCCGCAATACCGCCTGCTAGCACGCCCAAAGGATAACCAATGACATATGTTGCTAATTCACCGGTAAAAAACATGGGGTATAATAAAAAATGGGGGACACCCGGGTGTCGATTATACCCAAAACTAAAGATATTGTTGGTTAATTCTGCTACCCATTCAATTGTTGAGTAAAATGCTACTGAAGGTTTCATGATAAAGTGGCCTCTTATTTGTTGTTAAATAATTGGCAATCCATTGCGAGTTAAATTTAGCTATATAGAAATAATCTAGATAATATGGTTGCTAAAATATCAGCCGTTAGCATCGTGATAAGAAAAGCACTCCATAAACGTTTTCCATCTAGTCCAGAAGATTCTTTTAATGCAAAGAAATAGTTCATTCCTTGCCATATATAACAAGCGGTCCCCAATAGGGCGCTGATTGATCCTATCATTGAAAAATGTAAACTAATTCCTTTAGAATAATCCTCGTTAAATCTCTCTGGGGTTAACCATTTTTCAACAATGAGAATCATGAGAGAAATACAGGCGGGATAACGTGCAAAGGTGACTGTCCCCAGGAAGTCAATGATTCGAATTCCTTTTTGATGCATCAATCTTGCTGATAAATAGAATAAACCCGCAACGCTTAAACAAGCGACTAGATTTTGATAAAGTAATAATAAGAAAGAGGGGGCTCTAGCCACTTTTAATCCGTTGGTCATGATAAATCCTAAGCTGCCATCAATATAAACATTGGCATATAAAGCGACGGCACTCATCACTAACATGAGGATTATTCCAATCAATAAAGCTTTAAAGCCTGCGATTTTTTGAAATGGATTAATCAGCATGGAATTTTCAAGCGCAGAGCAAAAAGAATTTTTTGTTAATGCGCCAGAGAGCATCTCAAAGTCACTATCAGAAATTTTGTTCTCTTTTTGCATCTTTAATAACCGTTCTAGTTCTTTTTTCATGATTTATCTCACAATTTTTTTAACATAATGGCTGCATCTTTAGCTGAAATCTTACCTTCTTCAAGCAGTTGCAAAATTTCATCTTTAGAGGTCTCATTCTCTAGCCCCAAACTACCCAGTGTACTAATGAGGGTATTTAAGCGATTTCGTAATGTTGGATAGGACACCTTTTGTATCACCGCCATATCTTTAAGACTCCCTGAGCATTTCACAAAATCTATAATAAACTGCAAATCATCCTCTCGTAGCTTTAATAACGGTGATATTTCAAATTGGCCTTCAAATTTTGTATTGCAATTTGTGCATTCAATTTTTACTACCTGTAGAGCAGAGCTTGCACAGGAAGGGCATTGTGTAATTATTTTTCCCATCACGTAAATCCAGTTATTGTTTCATATTATGGCTATATAATAACACATAAATTAATTATATCAATAAAAATGTTGATAAAGTTAAAAATAACATTGATTTTGTTTATGATGCGCATGTGTGTTGGAGTTGTCTGGCAATAGTAATTGGCGCGCGACAGAACAATATAAAAATAGCGCATAGTGAGGTTGCGTTGAATAAAAGAAGGTTGTGGTTGTGAGGGTTTTCCATAGCCAGGATACAGTGTAAAATTAACAAAATTTTATCGAGATAAATATGATCAAGAGTTATGCGCAACACTCTATGTTATATGAACAATGTCTTTCTCTAATTGACGAGTGTTTTCCTGGTATTAAATCTGTTGCAGATACAGGAAAGCTATATCATGCGCATTGGGATGAAGTATCTACGCCGTTTGTTTACTATATTAATGACGAACTTGTGGGGCATCTTGGGTTAATATCGTTTAATTTGGTAATCAATAGCCATACTTATACAGGTGCTGTTAACAGTGTTATAGAACCGCTGATAAATGGCGCAGGCTCTAAAGCAGCATAAATAGTTATAGAAACACGATACAGTCAGAAAGAAATCAAAATAAGCATTTAATGGTCAAATACGGTAAAATGAAGGGGCTATGAAAAAAACCCTGATTATCGTTAATGATTTAGCCGTCTTCACGATAACCAATTGAGATAGCCCCAGGGGCATATTATCTCATACTTGTTCAATATAAATCCAGTTTTCATAGCAAAGATTGCTTATGAAACATGCGACCCGTCTATTTAATTGCACACTTTGCCTTAGTCAATGTGTCATCTGCTCTAGTTGTGATCATGGGAACATTTACTGTGGCCCTGATTGCGCACGCTCCGCACGTCAAAAATCCTGCAAAGAAAGCAATAAACGCTACCAAAAAAGCAAAAAAGGACGAATCAACAATGCACTACGCCAGCAACGCTTTCGAGTGCGCCTTAGAAATAATGTAACGGATCATGGTTCTCAAGTTACCCATCAGGATGCTTTACTCCTTCCGGTCAAAAATAGATCAGAAAAATGGGTTGATAGACAAGAAAAAGGTCGAATGAAGTGCTGTTGTTGCCAAAAGCCTGTATCAGATTGGGTTCGTTATGGATTTTTACAACAAACTGCACGTGCAAAAGCGCAACATTCCTCATCTTACTATCGACCTCCTTAATCTACCGTTACATTAGGAGTAAAATATGAGCATCTCTGAAGAATTAAAAGCTAAAATACTACGCTACTATTATGTTGAGAAGTGGCGTGTAGGAACGATTTCGACTCAATTAGACGTGCATCACGGTACTATAAAACGCGTCTTATCTGATACGGGAATTGCAAAAAATAAAATCCTAATCCAAACGTCAATTATCGACCCCTATCTATCATTCATACT
>CANJHO010000015.1 GCA_947474165.1 Legionellaceae bacterium | reverse complement strand
TAGATTTAGGTTTTGTAAGCTCTAAAAAAGCGCAGGACTAGCACCGCTAATCTGAGCATTTTTTAGAGCTTACAAAACCTAAAGATGAATGCAAGATAAGATGCTACCTGTCAAAACTAAATGGAAACGGTACTAGGATCTTCAGGTGAAATAAGTTATGTGTTAAATTATATCCACTCCATTGGGTCTAAAGGATTGTCAGTGCACCTCTCACTTACCATGCTATTTTGTATTTTATTATTCTTAATTGTATTTTCTGGTTTTTTTTCTGGTGCTGAAATCGGCATGATGTCGCTTAATCGTTACAGGCTCCGTTTTTTGGTTAAAAAGAATGACCCGCAGGCCATCCGCGTCAATCGGCTCCTGGCCCACCCGGACCGCTTGCTTAGTGTTGTTTTAATTGGTAACACATTGGGAAATATTGTTTCATCAACCGTTGCGACATTGATCGGCCAGCGCTTGTATGGTGATACAGGCGTTGCCATAGCAACCGCATTACTAACCCTGATTGTTTTGGTCTTTTCAGAAATGACACCCAAAACATTTGCAGCCATCCACCCGCAAAAGGTGGCTTTTGCTTGCTCTTTTCCTTTGATGATCTTGCAATTGATCTTCTTGCCACTGGTGCGTCTGATTAGTTCGGTTGCCAATGGTATTTTATGGCTGTTTGGTGTGTCATTTGATCAAGTACAAAAAGATGTCTTATCGGGTGAGGAATTGCGATCCGTTGTTCATGAGGCTGACAGTTTATTACCTATCGAGCACAAAAGTATGTTACTCAGTCTGCTTGATCTAGAGCAAGCCAGGGTTGAGGATATTATGGTTCCCAAAGCTGAAGTGGTTGGCATTGATTTGGAACAGCCTTGGCATGAGCTACTCGTGCAATTTGAAATGTCTCAGCATACCCGATTACCCCTGTATCGCAATACGATTGATAATTTAGTCGGGATGATTCACTTGCGTGATGTCTTAAATTTGGCTTTAGAGGAACGCCTGGATATGCCTAATTTATTGAAAATTGCGGAGCCCCCGTATTACATTCCTGAAGCCACGACCCTCAATGTGCAAATTTTGAATTTTCAAAAAATGAAGCGTCGAAGTTGTTTTGTGGTTGATGAATATGGCGATTTACAAGGCTTGGTCACCATGGAGGATATTCTTGAGGAAATTGTAGGGGAATTCACAACAGATATTGCAGCCTTAAGTAAGGATATTACCGCTGAGGATGATGGATCCGTGATTGTTGATGCGAGCATTACCCTACGAAATTTAAACCGATTACTCAGCTGGCATTTGCCCCTAATAGGTCCTCGTACCTTAAGTGGGTTGATCATTGAATATTTAGGCTATATTCCCCCGGCAGAGTGTTGTTTGATGATTGAAAACCACCAAATTGAAGTGTTAAAGGTGAGTGAAAATACCATCAAAAGTGTGCGAATGATGAAGGTAGGGAAAAAGCGAAAGCCCTAATAGGTCATCCTATTCGTCTCATGAATCTCCTCATTTTTTTTAGACCAACGCGCCTTCCGATGAAAATAAGAAGATCACTGCTCCTATTCCTCCCTTCTAAATACCACTTTCGCCATCAACATATACCCTTTATTTCTAATCGTTTTGATAAGCGTTGGATGGGTTTTATCCCTTTCAATTTTTTGACGTAGTCGACTGATTTGAACATCAATGCGTCGTCCTAAAACTCGCTCACCATGGCTTTGAGTTATTTTTGATAAAAATTCTCGCTCGAGTAACTGTTGGGGTTGATGAACAAAGGCCAATAGTAAATCATATTCCTTGGCACTCAGAACTTGTTCATTGTTCTGATTAAATAGTTGTCTGGCCGTGGGATAAAGTCGCCACTCTTCGAAGATAAACACTTCTTTTGTATCACAACGTAACTGGGTTCTGCGTTTTACACGACGCGCAATGGCGCTGATCCGTGCGTGCAATTCCCTTGGATGTATGGGCTTAATCATCACATCGTCAGCACCGGCTTCAAGCAGGCGAACCCACATGGCTTCATTATAATTATCCGACAGGATAATTATGGGTGTTTTATACCGTTGATAAAGATTCTCAATCAAGGCAAAGTCCTTGTCAATTAAAGACATATTGATTAACAAGGCCTCAGGCTCGTTGGCGGGATATTGATATTCGGAACTCCTTGATACTTGTAGGATTTCAAATCCAAATTGCGCAAAATATTGCAATATATTTTCATCTAAACATGAGTCATCCATCACCAAAATATACTTCTGAGCGGTCATTCGCTCCCCCCTGTTTCAGGCAGAGAAAGTGGCCGGGTTTTATTATAAAACCGATCAAGGTGCTCAAGCAATGACAACGCTGGCGATTTTTTTGCAAAATTAGTACTTAGTTCATCGGTCCACTTGCCATCACTCAGGCGTTGGATGATGGGGATATATCCATTGTCATCAGGGTATAACGCCAATATCCAATTGCCATCAATCACTGCATATAGCTTTATTCTGTCAAGTGTAACCAGTTGATCCCGTCGTAACTGTAGTTTCGCTTGCTTAGGCTCAATGGTAAAAAACTTTCTAGCGATTAATGTCAACTGTTCCATTGATAATGCCTGATTGGGGAACATTCCACTTTCCATTACAAAGATACGCCTCTCTGGTGGTTTTTCATTTTTAACAAGGGTATTGAGCAGTGATATTCCATCCAGATTGCTGGAAGGGAGACTTAAAAAAGCCAATAAAGTAGGTACAATGTCTATCAATGCAACACGGGTATTGATTATTTTAGGAGCGGTTACTAACTGACTTTTTTGATAAATTTTAAAAGCCAACAAACAATGATATTGATCGGGACTGAGTAAATCTGATCCGTGACCCGTGCTGATGTTCAATGGGGTTGCTGTTTTTCGCTGAAGATAATTAACGAAGTGGCTCTTTCCTGGACCTTGGTAGTTGTCTGCATTGGTTTGTCGTGATCCCGGTAATGTCAATGTCTCGCCATGATCACTTAATAAAACCACCATCGTGTTCTCTAAATAACCGTTTCTCTTCAAAAAACTCAACAAATGAGCAACCTGCTGATCGACTTGTTGTAAGGTCAATTGGTATAGCCGTGCCTTTTTGTGCGCTTCGTCTAGTCCATTCATTTGTTCAAACGGTGTTCGCGCCCAGATGAAGGGCCAGTGGGGAAGTGTAAAATGGACTGCAATAAAATGGGGGGCACTGGGCTGATTAACAAGCAGTGCACGTTGTAATGCTTTATCAAAAGTATCTGGATAATAGCTAAAATAACTCGCCCGATTAATATAATTATAAGGAAATAACCACTGACTGATGGGTAAATTAATTAAAAGATTGCTCAATGGAAAATCATTCAAGGAAGCCAGGAGCAGATCCAATGCGCCCACTTTTGGGCCAACAATCGTTTGAAAACCAAATTCTTTTCCCAGATTGCTAAACTGACGATCATCCGTGGCAAACAAGGTTTGGTATCCTAATTGTTGTAGGGTATAAGCAATGCTGCTGGAACTTTTTATCCCATCAGAAGGCATTAAATTATAGTGCACATGGTGATGTTCTGGATAAAGGCCTGTGAGGATGCTTGTCCAAGACGGATAAGTGCGGGCAAGTGGCGTAATTGTTTCTTTAAACAACACACCATCCTGAATAAATCGCGCCAGTGTTGGCATATCGTTTGCATTGATATAATTAAGATTGAGTGAGTCTATACCGATAACAATAATATTAGGTTTTTTTGTTTTTGCAATATACTGATTTGGCGTAATAGATAACTCACCATAAACAAATAAACCAAGCACTATCAATGAGAGTCCCATGCTTATTTTAGGATACCGTTTGAGGACAAAAAACAACAGGTTCAGAATCAATAAGCCCATGAAGAGTAGAAATAACTGAAGCAGGATAATTAAAAGTTGGGGCGGGAGCGCTAGAACAATTATCGTGCTAAAATGACTGCGTGGAAAAAAATAAGCATTGCTCAGGAGTAATGTACCCACAGAGCCAGCCCAAATAATCCTATGCCAACGCTCAGCTGCAACAAAACCCCGATGCCACTGTGTGATACCCCAGAAGAGCAGCGTTTGTAGGGCTGACAATAATAAATACAAGGTCAGGTGAGTCAGCAGTGTTGTGATCAACTCAACATAGACAAAGCCTGGAAATGACAAAGCATGAACAAATGGCCTTGTATTTACACCGATGATGGCCAATTGAAAAATCAGAAAAGCCAAATTATATAGGCTGAAAAGAATGAACCCATGGCGATAGGAGCGTGTATTTTTCATGCAGCGTCATCAATCGTGCTATTTAAATGCCAATTATAAATGTAAGTATTAACAGAACGAACCTTGAGTAGCGCTTCATTTAATGGCTTATTGGCATAGAGTAATAGGTGTTGAATCAACAAGGCGTCATTGCCCCCAAAATCATCGCTATACCAATTGTAAATTTTTGAAAGGATTAGCTTGCCATCAATCAGTTGTAGACCTCGCAAGGAGTTAATATATTCACGCGCGGCTTGATTCAATTGATCGTTGATAATGCCCCCTTGAAATGCCTGTTTACTTAAATTAGCTGCACCAATGGTCCCGTTATTCAACGCATAATGGGTTCGGGGATCATTCCAAACTGGCCGAATAATATGGTTTTGGATGTCGTCGAGGGATAATTGGGTGCCTCCCATGGTAATGAGATTCGCGCCCCATGGTCCCAGACTAAATAAACCCGGCGATATACTAATCTCTTGAATGCTGTCCACTGGATAATAATCAGCAAGAATTTGCACCGTTAGTGCATTATAGAGATTAAGCCAAAATGCCAATTGCTCATCGCGATTGTAATCCGTGAGCTGGATTTGTGACATGTGGGTGATATATTGATTGAGGGCCTCTAAATCTGCCTCCGTAAGATGTGGGTAATCAACTAGGCTAATCCCTTCCTCATTCGTTATGACGTGCCGTGTTAAAAAATCCTGCCACTCCTGATGCGAGATGGTGGCTTGTGAAAGTGGATTATGAACCCCCCATTGGGGCCATATATTTTTATGAAAGGATGCAAACGAAATATTAGTCGTCAAAAAAAGCAAGCAGAGCAGGACCATATGGATGGAGCGCAATCCCGTCTGCCTCAAATAAAAACAAAACTTAGGCATTGAATACAGCTCGGTTACGAAGGGCGCTACCAATCGTATTGCTATCCAAAAATTCCAACTCTCCCCCGCTAGGAATCCCGTGGGCCAATTGACTAATCCGTAGCGTAAAAGGGCGCAAAAGCTCTTGAATAAAATGAATCGTGGTTTGTCCTTCAATGGTGGGACTTAACGCAAGAATAATCTCTTGGATATTCTCCTGAATAATGAGTTGCTGGAGCTTTGGTAGGCCAATATCATCAGGTCCTATGCCATCTAGGGGTGAAATTTTACCCATCAGCACGTAATAACAACCTTGATAGGCATTACTTTGCTCAATTGCTGCGACATCAGCAGGGCTCTCAACCACACAAAGGGTGGTTTGATCTCGACGCCTATTTTGACATAGGATACAAAATTCATCCGTGGTGTGGTTATTACAACGTTGACAATGATGAATATTCTGCATGGCATCTTCTAAACAAGCAGCCAGATGCAAGCCACGTTGGCGCTGATATTGTAATAAATGAAAAGCCATACGTTGCGCTGATTTTGGGCCAATGCCGGGCAGACATCGTAATGCGTCTACCAGGCGGGATAATGCATCCATGGGTGATTATTCTTTATCTTTCAAAAAATCAGTGGGTATGTTAAGACCCGCTGTCAGTTGACTGATTTTCTCTTTAGATGCTTTTTCAACTTTTCTAACCGCATCATTGACGGCCGCAGCAATGAGATCTTCTAACATTTCTACGTCCTCTTCCATCAGTGATGGGCTGACTTTAACCTTGCTAATATCATGACGTCCATTCATTTCTATCTTAATCATTCCGCCGCCGGCCTCACCTGACACAATTAATTCACTCAATTGTTGTTGAGCCTCTTGCATACGCTGCTGCATTTTTTGCGCTTCTTTCATTAAATTGCCAAGATTTTGATTCATATCCATTGGAGCCTCTTTATGTAGGGGTTATGTTGCAATTATAGGTCATCTTTTAACAATGTAATAGAATTTTTAACTAATTCTGCTGAAAATTCTTTTTGCAATTGCTGAAAAAATGGATCATTTTGTAGCGCAGCGGTAGCACCCTCGCTTTCTTCCTGCTTTATTTTTGTTCGCTCCTGCGCGGGGGATGCCCGTACGACTTCATCACTGCTCAGTGTTAATTTTATCACTTCTTTATAGTGGTTGGCCAATCCTTGTTCGATTCGCTTAATCACTGCCGCTGTAAAAACAGAGAGATGCCCTTTTGAAACACGCAACGTCACCTCTCCACCCGACTTACCGATCAATTCAGCATTGTCAGCGGCATTCAATGCCAAGCCCGTTAAATTGAGCTGCGGTAATAGCGCACCCCAATCATTGTTTTGATTAGTCCTCTCATTATTCGGAGGCGTGATGACCGTTTGTAGAGGCTGAGCCACTGCGGTGGATGCATCGATTGGCTGGAATAATTGAGAGCCAGTGCTTGGCAAATTGACTGACGCGGGCAGCGGGATTGAATGATAGGCCAGTGGCGGCATTGCTACCTGTGGGGCAGGTCTAAAAGTATACATCCGTAATAACATCATTTCGAAACCGATAGCCAAGGTCGGTGCTAGATGCATATCTTCCGCCCCTTTGATGCCAAACTGATAAAATAACTGCACATCTTCAGGGGTAAATTTCTGACTTAAAGCAAGAAGTGCCGGTTCTGATGAGCGCAATGGATTGGTGTTGGCCATCGTTTGACTAATGCCAATGTGGTGCAAGTGGGTCAGCATTTCATCCGTGACATAATGAAAATTTCCCCCTTCAGACGCTACCTGCTGGCTAATGGCCATGAGTTGAAGCGAATCTGACACAGCCAAGGCTTCGAGCAGTTGTAACGCATAATCTTGCTGTGTCATTCCAAGTGTGTTTTTTACATCGTGTAATTTTAACTGATCATCACTGACTGCTATCGCTTGATCGAGCAAACTAAGTGCATCCCGTACGCTACCGCGTGCGGCTTTAGCCAATAGATCAAGAGCAGCCTGCTCGTAAGCGAGCTGTTCATGGTCTAGAATATGTTTCAAATGTTGACATATAACCGTCGCCTCAACCTGTTTAAGGTTAAATTGAAGGCAACGCGATAAAACGGTGATGGGTAATTTTTGTGGGTCCGTTGTCGCAAGAAAAAATTTAACTTGTGCGGGCGGCTCCTCTAACGTTTTAAGCAGTGCATTAAAACTATGCTGAGACAGCATATGGACTTCATCAATGATATAGATCTTAAAACGACCACTGGTTGGAGCATATTGAACATTCTCCAGCAGTTCACGGGTGTCTTCGATGCGTGTTCGTGAGGCACCATCAATTTCAATCAGATCAATAAATCGCCCTTGCTCAATCGAAAGACATGCATCACAGGCTAGGCAAGGCTGCGGCGTGATGCCTGTTTCACAATTCAAAGCCTTAGCCAATATACGGGCAATGCTGGTTTTACCAACGCCGCGCGTTCCAGTAAATAGATAGGCATGATGCAACCGCTGCTGCGTCAGCGAGTTGATCAGGGCTTTATTAATATGTTCTTGGCCCACCAGTTGAGAAAAGGTACGAGGTCGCCATTGACGTGCCAGTGCAACATAGCTCATAAGGTATCAGATTCACGTTTGAGTAAGAAGGTTCACACATTGGGCGGCAGCTCTAAGAGCCACACCCCGGCGCCCGAATCAATTGTTACCGCTGCTCCCTTCCGGGCCTGACGGGGTTCACAATTTATCGTCGCGAGGGGACCAATAGAGCCACCATCGTTGAACTGCGAAGGTTAGCAAAAATAACGTTGAATAGCCAGCAAAAAAATCAACCCTTTTAGTCCAATTAAAGCATTTCAATAAAAAGCCGATAGATAGATTGTAAACCCATTATGGAGAGCTTAACCATGAAGCACATCAGCAGCAATTCTTGCCCTGCATTAAAACTCAATGAACAAGTGGTTAAGCTTAGATGTCTTTCGCCAACCTTTGAACGCCATGGATGGCTTTCGAGAGCGCCAGGATGGCTTCATGCGTGTTGGCGAAAGACATCTAAGCTCAACCACTTGTCAGCACTGAACTTTTTGGGCAGGAATTGCTGGCACATCAGCCCACTTATTGCATTGTTCGCTCTACCCACGCTAACCTTTGCCAATTGTGATTTGACCCATTATCACTGGGACTGTGACATCCCATTAAAAGCCCGTGCACACCCACAGGCTTCTGCTTTGGTGTATTGTGGGAACATTTATGGTTATGTGACCCAAGCACAATATGAGACAATGGTTCGCTATCAACGCGCCGATGTGAACATGATTTTAACCGTTAATGGTGAATATGTGGATAGCCCTTGTATTCCTAATCGTCGTTAATTGGTATCATAAGACTTTCCCCATGAAAGCACCTTGTGATGGACTCTCTTCATATAGAAATTGATGGTATTTCGATAGAAGTACTTCGAAAACCAATAAAAAACATGCACTTGCGTATTTATCCTCCCGATGGGCGCGTTCGATTGAGTGCCCCATTAAAATTAAGCCTAAAGCATATTTACCAACAAATTGAAGCGAAGCGTGAGTGGCTTCATACCCAGCGAGCCCGGGTGCAAGCCCTGCCTCCCACCCTCCCGCCCCTCCTGCAAAACGGCGAACAACATTATTTTCTAGGAGAACCTTATACTCTCGCCCTGATTGAACATCAAAGCAGTTTTAAAGTGAACCTGTGCAAAAATGTGCTACAATTGAGCACAAAACGAGATAGCACCCTTCATCAAAAACAAGCGATTTTAAAACAATGGCATCAAACACAAATACAATCGCTAGTGCCTGCGTTGATTCAAAAATGGCAACCTATAATGAACGTTAACGTGACCGCCTGGGGCGCTAAAATCATGAAAACACGCTGGGGCTCTTGTAATGTACGCACTCGGCGTATTTGGTTAAATCTACTTTTGATAAAAAAGCCCATCCAATGCCTTGAGTACGTCTTGGTTCATGAAATGGTTCATCTCCTTGAGGCGAGCCACAACAAACGCTTCCACCAACTCATGGATCAATTTATGCCGGAGTGGCGCATTCACAAGGAAACACTTAACTTGCCAATGAATACTTAAGGCCCATCATGACCATTGCAGAAGATATTTACCATCAGGGCTTTCATCTCATGGATGATTTTCTAAAAATAGATCATTATCAAGCCCTTCAGAACGCAATTCAAGCAACCCAAATCGAGGGTTATTTTAAATCGGCAAAAATAGGTCCTGCTTCCGATAAAACCCTTAATCAAAGCATTCGAAGTGATTCTATTTTTTGGTTAGATAAAGCCTGTGGCAACCCGGCCATCGACCATTACTTTGCAAAACTTGAGGCGCTGGCTCAAGCACTCAATCAATCTTTGTTTCTTGGATTGATTGCCAATGAAGCCCATTTCGCCATCTACCCACCGAACAGTTTTTATAAAAAACATGTGGATCAATTCGCCACGTCGCAAGATAGACGTATTTCCTGTGTGTATTATCTCAATGAAGATTGGCAGGATGCGTTTGGCGGTGAGTTAATCCTCTATGATTTAAATGACCAACTGCTGACAAAAATTAAGCCACAGGGCAATCGATTGGTTTGTTTTAATAGCAATCTGCCGCACGAGGTCGCCACAGCTTACGAAACACGCTATAGCATTGCGGCTTGGTTGAAAATTCGACCCATGGCGCTTTTGTTCTAAAAACATTTTACAAAATTAATTACTTCTTTGCCTCAATTAGAATTATACTTATTCTTTTTTACCTAATGTCTCAATAACGCCTGGATATCCTAATGTTTTCTAACGCACTGAAAACCGAAAGCCAATATTAATCAGTAAATTAAATTGATCACGGGCTTTCTTTGAGTTGGCGAACATTAAAATATCCAGGCATTATTGAGACGTTACTATGATACGATGTATGTGACTATGTATGCCCTAGACATCCGACAATTAAGAAAAACCTATACCAATGGCGTTGAGGCCTTAAAAAGCATCGACTTAAGCGTCAAAACGGGTGATTTTTTTGCGCTCCTTGGCGCGAATGGTGCTGGGAAATCAACAACCATTGGGTTAATTACCACGCTATTAACCAAAACCTCGGGCACTATTCATATTAATGGCTATGATCTAGACAAACAACCTGAACGAGCTAAATCTTGCTTAGGTCTCGTGCCCCAAGAAATTAATCTCAGTATTTTCGAAACCTGCGAACAAATTCTCTTAACACAAGCGGGTTACTATGGCCTCTCGCGTCGACACGCCACCCCCATTGCCAATAATCTCCTACAACAATTAGGATTATGGGACAAACGACAAACCATCGTGCGCCATTTGTCAGGCGGGATGAAGCGCCGATTAATGATTGCACGTGCTCTAATCCATGAACCCAAGGTCTTGATTCTTGATGAACCCACCGCCGGTATCGACATTGAGGTTCGCCGCAGCCTATGGGACTTTCTAACCCGCATCAATGAGCAAGGCACAACCATTATACTCACAACCCACTATTTGGAAGAAGCAGAGCAACTTTGCAAAAACATTGCCATCATTGACAAAGGCCAAATCATTGAAAATACTTCCATCAGTCAATTACTACAAAAGCTGCACTATCAAACCTTTGTTTTCAACACGGTTGAACCCATTGGCACCCTACCCGAATTAGACTCATTACTAATACATCAGCTCGACCCCCATACATTTGAACTTCGCATTGATAATCAACAAACACTTAATCATGTATTTGCTCTATTTAATCAACGCGGTCTTAAAATACACAGCATGCGCAATAAAACCAATCGATTGGAAGAACTCTTTATGGAGCTGATTCATCATGACAATTAATCAACAGCTGATTGCGCTCTATACCTTGATTCGGCGCGAATTGGTGCGCATGTTTCGAATAGCCAGCCAAGTATTCTTACCGCCTGTGATCACAACGCTCTTATATTTCTTAATTTTTGGAACGGTCATTGGTTCACGCGTGGGTGCTATTCACGGCCTGAGTTATGCCACCTTCATCGCACCAGGTCTTATCATCATGGCGGTCATTACCAATGCCTACGCCAATGTATCGACCTCATTATTTAGCGCCCGCTTCCAAAAGAATATTGAAGAAATGTTAGTCAGCCCCATGCACTATAGCCTCATGCTCTTGGGGTACACGTTAAGCGGTGTTTTAAGAGGGGTGATTGTCGCCTGTCTTGTTTTTTTTGTCGCCTGTTTCTTTGTGGAGATTGATTTCACACATATCCCCATGACACTCTTGGTTGTGGTATTGGTTGCAGCCTTATTTTCATTGGCGGGCTTCACCAATGGGATGCTAGCACGCACCTTTGATGATGTTGCCCTCGTACCCACCTTTGTACTCGCCCCGATGACCTACCTAGGCGGTGTATTTTATGCAACCAGCATGCTTCCCCCATTATGGCAAAAGGTTTCTTGTTTTAACCCGATTTTTTATATGGTGAGTGCGTTGCGTCAAGCGATGATTGGCCACCAGGAAACCAACATGGTGGTGGCCATGAGTATTATTTGTATCCTATTGATGGCCTTGAGCTGTTTAAACCTTCTCTTGCTCAAAAAAGGCGTGGGGCTGCATGATTAACCCAGGGCTAAATCATGCGCGACCGATTAAGCAGCAGGTCCTACTGGTACTTCCGTCCTCACAAGCGATATTAATTCCTCATGCGCCTCTCGTGCAGCACCAGCCACGCTCTTTGCTGTCGAACTTGCAAATAATCCAGCACTGAAAGGTTTTTTTCCAAGCAGTGAGACTAACCAGCTGAGCGGGTTTAATAAAGCCGTGTAGATAAAATTAATCAGTGAGTTACTACCCAAACAAAGTTTCGACAAATTCTTTTCAGAAACCGCATCTTTTATCACTTGGATAGCATCATGAATAAATTCATTTTTATTTTTTCTTAATTGGTTATAGCACACTAAGTTAGTACTTAACTGAGTCACTATGACTTGAAGAATATCGCGCTTTGCATCCTTAAGATCAGTTATCTCATCTCTTTCTTTTTCTACTAATGCAATCATTCGGTTCATGATGGCGACTTCTTTAGAACAGATCCTAGCCGTTTTATCCCGTATAGAAATAAACGCCTCTGAGCTTAAATCACAGGATAAATAAAACTCTAACTGGCGCTCTAACTGATCTTTCTGGGTAATTAAAATAATTTTTTCAGGTAACTCATCTTTCAGTCCAACAATATCAGCATTGATTGATTGAAGAATATCTCGTGCAAGAATGACATCTCTTGTTTGCATTCGGCGCGATCTTTCCTGCAAACCCCTTAGTTGAGACTCTTTACGCACAATTAATTCATCCATTGCTTGTGATGTTTTACAATAATTATCGTCAGCTAGAAAATCTCTGTTCTCAACTTGGCTTAACGCAATTAATTTTGCAGCCTCACCCGGGGTCCGCTTAAATGCATTCAAGTAATCTGGGCTTAATACCTCAAGCGCCTCAATCTCAGCAATAGCGCGATCAATTGCATTCAAACGATCTTTTTGTGCCTGATATTTGAAGGTCAATCGATCATTCACTTGTTTGACAAGAACCAAAACCATATCCATGGTTTGACTATTCACCAATATCGCTTTATTTTTTGACAAGTTAATCTCAGCATCACATCGAATAGTTGAATCAAATTCCTCATTACTCTTATTCTGTATCACTTCTAATAATCTATGTAGGGTGAATTGTGCCTCATTGGTATTATCCCCTAAGACGCTGGCATAAATCTGAGACGATTGAATGGTGTTAATTGTTGAAATCGACCTCTCAAGGAGAAATTTCAAATCCCATTGAACTGAAGCAGCGTCGTCTTTTCTTCTCTTTTTAACCGCAGCAAGGGTTTCCTGAAACTGAGACAACTTCTCAATCAAGCTATTTTTGATCCCATTGAGTTTATTTTTTGTGGTTTCAGCACTTTGAATGTTTCTGCCAAGACGCGTTATTTCCGATGGTATTTCACGAGCAGCACCAGAACTCGTAAGCCTGTGTGCTTCATGGTTTCTTTTATCTAAAATAAGGGGCACTTCATTAAAAATAGACTTAACATCACTCAATAGTACATCCAACTCCACAGCGTGATCTAACGCTGGGCGATCAAATGAATTAAACATCGACTGAATAACTTGATTCAATAGAATAATCTCTTCGTTCAAACATTTTAAATGTTCAGTCGCCTCACTAAATTGTGCCTCACTCATCTCTTTGTCAATTTTTTCAATCGGTTCCCCAAGTATTGCGGTGATCTGATTGTTCACCTCACGATATTCAGCAGCATAACGTGTGAGGAAAGATAAATCCTGTTCATCAAGATTAAGTAAGATCTGCTGAAATTGTTTAATGAACAACACCGTATCAATCGGGTTTAATGTGTAAGTTTCTAATTTTAAGCCAGGTCGCATATAATTAAAGAAACGAACAAGGTCTTTTTTATATTCGAGTGTAAGTTTCTTGAATGAAAGCACAATCGCATCTTCTTTTAAAAGTGCTTGCATGACGGTTTCGATGTCTTGACGCTTCCAATGATATGCTTCGAGGTCTAATTTGAGACCATCTAAAGCGCTCGTTGATAAGCGATGGTATTTAAGTAACAACGGCAGATGATTCGGCACTAAGGTTTTAATCGTCAGATTTAATTCAGGTTGAATAAAGTTAAAAAAGCTAACAATTTTTTCTTTTTGTTCGAGCGATAGGTTGTTGAGTAATACTTCATCCGTACCTAAAAATACATCAATTGCCTTATAAACTAAATTACGTTCCGTAATGACCATGTTCCTACTTTTGCGCAATTCTTTTATTTTTTTGTTAAGACTCTCTCTAATGGCAAGCTGCCCTTGCATTAGCTCATTGTCTCGATGATTGGAATTAAAATGTGATGGATCATGCCATTTCCTCAAATCACTCACTTCATCAATCTTTTCTTCTATTTGCGTAAGTAAATCTCGTTTACGAGCCTTTATGTCGTCCTGCGTTAGACTAATCGATGGCGGAGCTTCGATCACAACCTCTCTCACTTTCGATTTCTTTCCTTTGGGCTTAGTTAACTCAACACACGCCACAGAAGCCAGGGGATAAGCGTTTTTTTTGCTCACTTCATCAGGCTGCTTCATTTTCATACTCCAAAAAATCTTAAACATGCAACGGTTATTTAATAACAGTGCATCAAAGACACCATTCTATGACACCAAGCTTAAGATTTTATTAAGTCGCTCAAAAAATGTTATTTTAATGGAATGTTGGACTCATGAATCCCCTCATTTTTTGTAGACCAACGCTACTCGGATGAAAACGAGGTGATCACTGAATATATTGAAATGAATAAAAAAGACGGTTGTAGACAGCAATCTTGCTAACAGTCGACGTTCACAATGTGGATGCCTCCGAAGTGTTTTTGGCGTCTTAGTCTGAGCTAAGCTTGCTCACCACACCCTCAATCTGGCCTCCGAACTTTTAATTGTTGGCTGAACAATGAACGCTGTCTATAATTTATATACTAGTACTGATTTTCTGCCTTCGCCACTGATGAGTGCCTAGGATTAAGAAAAGATAATGTAAAGAACCGAAGAATCCCCTCAAGATCTTACTATAACGCGTCTTCAAACCCAAAAAATCGCATGTCCTTAATCCGCTGTGGGTATAAAATACCATCAAGGTGATCACATTCATGCTGAACAACCCGGGCATGAAATCCCGAAGCGATTCGGCTAATCCATCTGCCCTCGGGATCATAACCACCGTATTCAATGTGCTGATAACGCCCCACCTTGCCCCTGAGACCTGGCACACTCAAACAGCCTTCCCAAGCATCCACCATTTCATCCGACAAATGCTTGATAACCGGATTAATCAACACGGTAAACGGCACGGGATCTTCCGCGGGATAACGATGATTGTCCTCAAATCCAAACATAATAACACGCTGATTATACCCAATTTGGGGTGCTGCAATCCCCACCCCCCCTAAGGCGTCCATGGTGTCCTTCATGTCTTGAATCAACGTGAGGAGCAGAGACTTTGCCTTATCCAAATCTTGAATGATCTCAGAGGGGGTGGCCAACTGTTGATTACCCATTTTTGCTACAGCCTGAATTGACATATATTATCCTTATTAATCATCTAATTTTTAATAGCCGCGCTTGCGCGCTCATTGACGTAAACGTTTGCTATTATGAGGCATATTGCTCTGAATTTAATTAAAAATGATACTTCAAGAAAAGCCAGTGTTAAACGTAAGCGGTTCATGGCTACATTAGAAGACGGTTTTTAGGCAAGTAATTTAAGATGTTGCCCTGACCACCCAAATTGACTCCAATAAATTTTCCCCGTATATTTTAATTTTAAGAGCACCCTATCTGGATGATTTCGTTGTTAAAAAAATACAATATAATGTCCTTCTGTTTCATCATCGTCCTTGGTGTGATTGCATGGATATCCCAAGCTAATTTTTTGGTTAATTGGGATGTCAGCTGGGATCTACTTGTCTCTGAACGATTGCTGGCTGGTGGCAATTATACCCATAATTTTTTTGATATAAACCCCCCATTAATTTTCTATGTTTATGCCCCTGTTATTTTTATTTCTAGATTTTTTCCCCTCTCTATTGCCCTCTCATTACAACTCTATCTATTTGTTTTGGCCTTGTTATCGCTTTGTCTATGCAGGCCATTAATGGATAGGATCTTTATAAAAGAACCCGTTTTCTTTTCTAAAGTGATGTTACTCATCCTTGCACTCATTTTTCTTTTGGTTCCTGGTGTGTATTTCGCACAACGCGAACACCTTCTAGTTATTTTTGCTTTTCCCTATTTTTTAACTGTTGCTTATCGATTACAAAATAATTCCCTGAATCGTCTTTATGCCATTGGCATCGGCATTTTTTCAGTTTTAGGCTTTGCCCTAAAACCCTTTTTTTTAATCGGATTTGTTCTAGCGGAATGCTTGGTGTTTTTTTACACACGCAAATTGTTTAGTTGGTTACGGCCTGAAGTCATCACCATCATGGTTTGTCTCACAGCCTATTTTGGAATTATTTTAATAGGTTACCCCGATTATCTATCCACGGTGGTTCCCTTAGCCCAGAGATTTTATTATGCAGGCGTTCATTCCTCATGGAAAAACCTTATCGATATTGACCCAGTATATTTCTGTGGTCTAACCGGTTTATTTTATGCCACGCAATATAAAAAAAATGCCTACAAAAAACTTTGCAACTTATTATTATTGGCCATCATAGGCTTTCTTATCGCCTATGGGCTTCAACAAACCCCATGGTACTACCACGCATTACCAGCTCACGCCTTTGCCTTATTTTTGATGTCGCTCTTGTGTGGCTTATTGGCCATAAGACATCTTCAACATCTCCACTGGGTTGGATTGGTGACAGCCCTCTTGTTCGCAGGCGAAATCAGCTCTTTAGAAGGACAATATTCATCTGCCCTTTTAGCTCAGGAGAATCAAGGCCCATTAACAACCTTTCTTCAAACCCATGCAGCACAAAAACCCGTCTATTTTATTACGGCAGGCGTAGAACATAGGGCCTTTCCAACAATAATGAATACCCGCTCGATTTATGCCTCTAGATTCTTGCACCTCTTCTGGATTCCTGCCATTGTAAAAAACAGCCAATCCCCTCACCCAGAGTCGCTATTATCTAACGCTGCAAAAAAAGATGAAATCACGTTAAATGATATGGTTGCTGATGACATTGAGAACAATAAAGTTCAATTTATTTTCATTGATGTTAGCAAACACAAATCATTCTTTGTTGCAAACCACTTCGAGTATTTGCCTTATTTATTACAAAATAAGCACTTTCAAACGGCATTTAAATCCTATCAGTATCTCACGACAATAAAAGACGATACCCATCATTATACACTTTTAGACCATTGTGCTCTTTATTGGTCAAAAAACAAGGACTCGGTTGATCCTAAAAAAATTAAAGGGGACGCTGTGATCTTAATAAAAAAGAAAAAAGACCTCGTTGCCTATTACATCAGCAATCACCATTTCCTTCAATATGGTGGTTTTCTTTTGAAGGACTCTATTCAACTGACAGACCAAATCTTATCACTTTTTCCTGAGCAACCCGGTGAAATCAAAATAACAAAAAAAAATACACCGACCTTCCAACCTATCATCAAGCAGCTCACTCAAGGCCCTACCTATAAATTTGATGTTTATGCTCGCCAAGATACCACAAGTAAGCTCTGCGTATCATGTCCTGATTAGCAGGGCTACCACCCCAAATTGACTTCAATAGATTTTCCCCGTATATTTTAATTTTAAGGACACCCTATCTGGATGGTTTTGTTGTTAAAAAAATATAATATCTTGTCCTTCTGTTTCATCATCGTCCTTGGTGTGATTGCATGGCGATCCCAAGCTAATTTCTTGGTTAATTGGGACGTCAGCTGGGATCTACTTGTCTCTGAACGATTACTGACTGGTGGCAATTATACCCATGATTTTTTTGATATAAACCCTCCATTAATTTTCTATGTTTATGCCCCCGTCATTTTTCTTTCTAGATTTTTCCCCCTCTCTACTGCCTTCTCATTACAACTCTATCTATTTATTTTAGCCTTGTTATCGCTTTGTCTATGCAGGCCATTAATGGATAGGATCTTTATAAAAGAACCCGCTTTCTTTTCTAAAGTGATGTTACTCATTCTTGCACTCATTTTTCTTTTGCTTCCTGGCGGGGATTTTGCACAACGCGAACATCTTTTAGTTATCTTTACTTTTCCCTATTTTTTAACCGTTGCTTATCGATTACAAAATAATTCCCTGAATCGTCTTTATGCCATTGGCATCGGCATTTTTTCAGTTTTAGGCTTTGCCCTAAAACCCTTTTTTTTAATCGGATTTGTTCTGGCGGAATGCTTGGTATTTTTTTACACACGCAAATTGTTTAGTTGGTTACGGCCTGAAGTCATCACCATCATGGTTTGTCTCACAGCTTATTTTGGAATTATTTTAATAGGTTACCCCGATTATCTATCCATGGTGGTTCGCTTAGCCCAGCGATTTTATTATGCAGGCATTCATTCCACATGGGGGGATCCTTATTCTATATGGGGGGATCTTATCTATTTTAACCCAGTATACTTCTGTGGTCTAACCGGTTTATTTTATGCTACGCAATATAAAAAAAATGCCTACAAAAAACTTTGCAACTTATTATTATTGGCCATCATAAGCTTTCTTATCTCCTATGGGCTTCAACAAACCGCCTGGTATTACCACGCATTACCAGCGCTCTCGTTTGCCTTATTTTTGATGTCGCTCTTGTGTGGCTTATTGGCCATAAGACATTTTCAACATATCCACTGGGTAGGATTGTTGACAGCCTTCTTGTTTGCAGGCGAAATCAGCTATTTAGAAGGACTATATTCATCTATTCTTTTAAATCAAGAGAATCAAGGCCCATTAACAACCTTTCTTCAAACCCATGCGACACAAAAACCTGTCTATTTTATTACATCAAGCGTATCCAACATGGCTTTTCCAACTGTAGTGAATACCCACTCGATTTATGCCTCAAGATTCTTGCACCTCTTCTGGATTAATTCCATTATAAAAAACAACAACGCCGCTCACCCAGAGTGGCTATTATATAAGACTGCAAAAAAAGATGAAATCACGTTAAATGATATGGTTGCTGATGACATTATGAACAATAAAGTTCAATTTATTTTTATTGATGTTAGAAAACACAAACCACATTTTATTACAAAACACTTCGAGTATTTGCCTTATTTATTACAAAATAAACGATTTCAAACGGCATTTAAATCTTATCAGTATCTCACGACAATAGAGGACAATGTCCATCATTATACGCTTTTAGATCATTGTGCTCTTTATTGGTCAAAAAACAAGGGATCCGTTGATCCTAAAAAAATCAAAGGGAATGCTGTGTTCTTAATAAAAAAGAAAAAAGACCTAATTGCCTATTACATCAGCAATCACCATTTTCTTAAATATGATGGTCTTTTTGTGAAAGACTCTATTCAACTGACAGATCAAATCTTATCACTTTTTCCTGAGCAACCAGGTGAAATCAAAATAACAGAAAAAAATACATCGACCTTCCAACCGCTCATCAACCAACTAACCCAGTGGCCTAATTATAAATTTGATATTTATGCTCTTAAAGACACCACAAAAAAGCACAATTTATCATGACCTCATTAACAACCCCCATTCGTCTCTCTATTGTTGCACCGGCTTTTAATGAAGCCGATGGCATTGAGCAACTGATTCATCATTGGCATGCATTTCTTTGCCACCAATCCAATATTTCAACGTTTGAAATAATCATTTGCAACGATGGTAGCAAGGATAATACAGGGCCTATCTTGGATAGGCTTGCTGTACAATACCCCGAACTAAAACCCATTCATTTTAAAACCAATCAAGGGGCGGCAGCAGCGCTTGCAAGGGCAATAGCACACACGCATTTTGAATGGATTTTATTAACGGATGCCGACGATCAATTTCCCATTGAAAATCTACCCCTGCTTATCAACACAATGCACTTATCAGGCACGCTCGCCGTCTTAAGCACACGAGACAAAAAAGACCACTGGTTTGCACGTTTTGGTACCAAAGCCAGTGGTTTAATATGTAATATTGTTCATGGAAGTCGACTCAATGACTTTAATTCTGCGTTTAAATTAGTCTACGGACCGATAGTGCGCCAATTGACACTCGAAGCAAAAGGGATGAACTACTCCACTGAAATCACCTCACGATTATTGGAGGCAAAAGTTCCCCTGATTGAAGTGGCTGTCATCCACCAGTCTCGTCAACGGGGTATTAGTAAGTTAAGATGGTTTAGAGACAGTTTCCATCGACTATTATTTGTAAGCTATCTCTCATTGCGCCAACTCTTATTAAAATTAAACATATTAAGGCCAACCAATCTTGATGAAAATCCAGACTACCCCCCCCGAGCCCCCTAACGAATTGGCATCGTTGGGCCAAATTAACATCGCTTTATTTTGTGGTGGGCGAGGCAGTGCCAGTATTATTCATGAGCTACTACAATGGCCTAATATCCAGTTAACATTGATTGTGAATGCCTATGATGATGGTCTTTCAACGGGCGCTTTGCGCCAATTTATTTCCCAAATGTTAGGCCCCTCTGATTTTCGTAAAAATTTATCCTATTTACTGGATCCTTTTTCAACCGGTCAATATGCTTTGAAGCAATTATTCGAGCTTCGTTTGCCTGAATCAAACCACCAACATGACATCACCTGCCTTCAGCGCTTTATTAAAACCCAAACATTATCCACGCTCCCAGAGCCACTTCAATCCCTGTTTGGACAAATCAGTGCAGCACTTTCAACACGATTATGTTCTTTTTTACAGATTTTCTTTCATTATGCCCACAGCGCCCAAATAGCATTTGATTATCGAGATTGCTCCATTGGCAATCTCATTTTTGCAGGGGCCTACCTTGAAAAAGAGAATAACTTTAATGCTGCAGCCAAAGAAATCAGTCAATTGGTCAGCTCTAGGGCTTTACTCGTCAATGTGAGTTCGGGTGAAAATCGTATCTTAGTGGGGCTTAAAGACGATGGTGAACTGCTTATGACAGAAGCAAGTATCGTGGGCAAGCAATCAAGTGTCCCCATTTGCGATCTTTTTTTTGTTCAAAAACCCATTGATAGCCAAGATTGGCAGCATTTAATTGAAAAATCCCTCGATGTGAAAACAGCATGGCTGCATGAGCAAGAAAGCCTCCCCCAAATTTCTCCAGAAGCGCTTCACGCATTAAATCAGGCTGATATCATTCTTTTTGGTCCTGGAACCCAACATTCTTCCTTATTACCCAGTTATCGAATTGCAGAACAAGCCTTAAAAAATGCCCCAGCCCCGCTAAAAGCCCTCATTATGAACTTAGGCCCTGATCATGACATTCAGTCCTTATCGACAGCTGACATTGTCGACACCGCATTAAAATACATGGGTGACAGGGAGAATGAATGTAAGCTAATAACCCATGTTTTACTGAATAATTCCGACGAATTAAACACTAACAATCCATTGGCACAACAACACCATCACAAAAATGCCTTGATTATTCAAGATCAATTTGCGAATCAATTTAAAAATAACATTCACAATGGCCGCGTCGTGGTTGAAACCATCTTGGGTTTATGGGAAAAATCACAAATCAATAACCTGCATGAAACAAAATCTATCAGTATTTTTATTGACATGCACCAGCGCTCTCTAGCCCTGCCTGAATTGCATGAAGAATTGCTTGAAATTGATTGGAAGCAACTCGTAGGACAAGTGCATCTAACAGTGAATCAATCGAACGTTGATGGGCTTGTCCCAACAGAAACCATCAAAATTAAAACAGCCGATCGCCGTGATCACTTCCCTGAAATTGGCTATTTTTCAGACTGGTTGCGACATGAAAATTCAGAATATCTTATTTTATTGACTGGTGATGGAAAATACTGTTTTCGTGATGCCATTCTTGGGATTAAATTACTGGAGCAAGGACATTTTGGTGCCGTATTTGGATCTAGAAATCAAAGTCGCGCACAATTTCAAGCCTCACTGCGAGCGGTCTACGGAGAAAAAAAACTATTAAGTACCTTGAGTTTTTTAGGTTCATTTTTAATCAGCGCCCTGGTTGCGCTACGTTGTCGCATGCTTTTTTCAGATCCACTCACAGGATTTCGACTATTTAAACGCAGTCGCATGAGCGCTATAATGGAAAATTTAGAACATAAAAAAATATCAACACCGATTAGCCTAACTACTTTTTTAATTAAAAATCATATTGAAATTGCAGAGTTACCTGTCACCTATAGAACTTTTGCAGGCTTTGTCGATCCCCATTGGCGCATTCAACGAGGACTAAAAAATTTGGTCAGCACACTCAGAAGGCCTATTTCATGAAAACGTGTGCCGTCATCCCCGCAGCGGGTCTAGGAACACGCCTTAAGATGAAAATCCCCAAACTACTGTCTAAGCTAAATAACAACACCACACTATGGTCTATATTGCGTAAAAAACTAAGCCTGGTTGATCACATTCATGTCATCGCATCCCCAGAGGGCGCCCCTTTTATCCGCTCTGAATTAGCAATGGATCTAGCCAATGGTTCTGTCACGATAAGCATTCAGCAGAAACCCATTGGGATGGGGGATGCAATTTTCCAAGGATATCCAGTGTGGTCTCAAGCGAATAACATCCTTGTTGTTTGGGGTGATCAAGCCTTTGTTTCCGAAGACACACTAAAACAATCACTAACCATCCAGGCCAACAAACAAAAGACCCTTACACTACCCTTGGCGCGTGTGCCAACCCCTTATGTTGAGTATCTATTTGATGCAAATGCCCAATTAACTGGTGTACTGCAATCAAGAGAGCAGGATCACTGCACGCCTTATGGTCTTGCTGATGTGGGGACGTTTGTGTTATCAGTTGATGAATTACTGCCTGCATGGAATGCCTATCAACAGCTTGCTCCTCAAGGGAAAGAGACGCAGGAAATCAATTTTTTGCCCTTTTTACCCTATCTTGCGACACAAGGATGGTCTGTTCAATGCGTGAAGGTGCTTAATCCTATAGAAGCACGGGGAATTAATACGCCAGACGATCTTATTTTTTTTCAACAACAGTATAAGGACCATTAGACATGACCCTGATTCTTGTCACAGGTGGTGCAGGGTTTATTGGCAGCCATCTAAGTGAAGCCTTAATCACCAAAGGTTATAAGGTGAGGGTTTTAGATAATTTGAGCTATGGAAATGCAGCATGGGTTCCCGCTCGTGCTGAGTTAATTGAAGGTGACATTACTGATTTATCGACCTGCATTCATGCGATGCAGGGCGTTGATGGTGTATTCCACTGTGCCGCGATGTCACGTGCAGGACCCTCGATGGACCATATTGATGACTGTACTCAAACCAATATTCTAGGGACCCAACAAATTTTAATGGCCGCGCGTGATGCTGGGGTCAAAAAAATAATTTATAGTGGCTCCTCCACGTATTATGGGAATCAATCAATTCCCCATCATGAACATCAAACCCCCGGTGATTTTTTGAATTTTTATGCGCTTTCAAAACGGGTGGGCGAACAATATTGCTTATTATTTGATAAAGCGTTTAATCTGCCCTGTATTATTCTTCGCTATTTTAATGTCTATGGACCAAGACAACCTCGTATTGGCGCCTATGCCTTGGTGATGGGTATTTTTCTCGACCGTTGGACTAAAAATGAAGTATTAGAAATTCATGGCGATGGTTCTCAACGTCGTGATTTCATCCATGTTCAAGATGTGGTCAAAGCAAACATTGCCGCATTTGAAAGCCCGCTGCATCATGATATTTTTAACATTGGCAGTGGCACCAATACATCGATTAAAGCGCTCGCGAATATGATTTCCCCCCATCAAAGACATCTGCCCCGAAGAGCCGCTGATGCGGATCTGACGCTGGCAGATATTTCTCGAGTAACAAATGCCCTACAATGGACACCACAGGTTTCACTAGCTCAGGGAATCAATGAGATAAAACAACACCTTCTTAATCAACGCATGACCGCTCTATAATAATCAATGTTTTTATACCGATAGGTGTCCACAGAGTAGGCTTGCGGCAGAGATATAAAACAACCTTGTGGCTAATGATATGGCTGCTCTTTGCCCTACGGTTTTTCACCCAGCCCCTATACTGAATCATATATGATCAAATTGACATATAAAGCACAGCTTGTTATAATTCAAAAAAGACCATACTGATTAGGCTTTGACTGCTTAATCCCAAGTGAAATGGCTGAGTGAATCATTTTGAACAGATAGTCCGTTATAATCCAACAGGATATGAAAATGGCTAAAATTGTGTTTTGCTTTGCAGGTACGGGTGATGAAGGTGTTAAATATGCTAGAGATATGGAAAATAGCATGTTTTTTGATTCCGATGTGATTCGAGTTTATCTCCGAGGATGCCAACACAGTGAAGTCGGTAATGGCTTCTTATTTCCTGATCTGGATATCGCAGCCTCTAAAATTAGAAGTGCTTTTGAGAAAAATCAATTTGATTTAGCAACATTAAGAAAAGCATTGGGCAATGGCATATGCCGTATCGCAGGACCTATAAATAAACAAAATAAGTTTACAATTGATTCCATTGGATTGGAGGGTTTTAGTCGCGGTGCGGTCACAGCGTTTGCTACGGCAAGAAAATTGGATGACTTGGGCGTTCCAATTGATATTATCGCAAATCAACCGGTTCCAGGACAACGCTTAGAAAATTCAGCGGGCTCTATTTATTCTAAATACAATGATTTAAGACAATGCCAAAACATTCGTAGCGCCACGACCTTGCTTGGTTCTTATAATTTAGAAAATGGTTTTTTTCATAATCAATTTTTTCAACAAATGGTCGCTAAGTTCTCCCCCAAGACTCAAGTTAATACTTGGATGTTACCCCATCAAGGGCATTTAAAATGGTTCACGAATAGGCTAGTGACCGCTCACATTCAAAGACAATTGGTATCCGCTGGTTATGCTGAATCTATCAACGTTGATGAGGTGATTCGTGACGTATATCATAAAACGCCAACCCTTTATTTCACGCCTAAGGCTTTCTCACAACAAATATTTGGAAATAATCCTTCAATTTCCATCACAAAAGATCCGATTTATCTCGAACTGATGCAAAAGAAAGCAAAAAAATGCTTGAGCCCGCGGAAGCAATCGACTCAAGTATTAAGCGATGAAGAGGCCAGTGCTGTGTTGGCGATTGCTGAAATTGGCCTAGATACGCCAATTCAACAGGCTATGTTTCTCTTGGTGTGTCAGAAGCAAAACCCTCAAGCTGAAAAATTCATACAAATTATTAATAAAGTCCATGATACTTGCGAATATTTAAGTCATGTAACCCAAGATGGGCAAGATAATGTAAAGTCTCAAAAAATTGCAGAGCATGCTATACAATATAAACAAGCGATCTTCTATTCAACTTATCACTATCTGATACAACCCAATCCTTCAAAAAGCGACCAACAACGCTATATCACAGAAATCAAACAGGCTGAAAAATCGTTTGAAACCAATGCCACCAGTATCGACCGCGGCATTATGCGTAAAGCCATGAAAACCATCGTCAATCTTATCCTTCACCTCAGTGGGTTATTTTTAATTGCCAATACGCTCAATGTCATTTTAAATGGCAATTATTTATTTTTTAATGACACACGGTCTACAACCGTCGTTAAAAATACATCCGATGATCTCGTCGCGATGTCAAAGCCCAAGCAATAGTTTATTGGCGTTATAAAGCAATCCTTAATAATTTGTTAAGCTTAACTTGTTATAATATACATCAATATGAAAAAAAAAGGGGATTCAAGTGACCAATAGTTTACATAACAACTTGAAAAAAGCATTAACACAATACGTAACCAACCCGGATTCTACTGAATATAAAGGGGCGCTGCTCTCGGCTGCCTTTCACGTCTTTCAGAAAGTGGTTAGCATAACAAATTCAACCGAAGCAGATGTCAATATCCCCTTTATTGCTAATTTTCTAGTTAAATGTAACCTCGACTCTCTTCAAATGAGCAAGGAAATTGCAAATAGACTAGATAACTTAGCTCGAACCTGTGGCCAAAGTGATGATCGACGCGTTCGAGAAACCACAGATGTCTTAACGATCCTCGCTCTTTTTTACAATAATCAAAAATCAAGTCTTGCTCATGAAATGGCGCTTCGCTCATTGATCTATTCATTTCTAGACAGCATGAGATCATTAAGCTCTGAATTGGTGTTCACCAAACTAGAAAAAGACACCAACACACTCGATCAAGAGCTGATAGAGCATTTTGACCTAACAGAAGCCGAACAAAAGAAAAATTATCCCCATCTCGCTAAAAAAACCAAAGATTTTATACAATCTTCTGGCAAAATGATTGACAAAGAAAGCCTTCCAAAAACCATAGCCTATAATATTGTAGCGGCCATTGCAGGCTTGGGTATATTTTATGGTTTGTATCTTTATCTTACAAGAACTGAAAGAAACACGCTGTTTCTACAACCAAAAGAACAGGTGGTTTTTCAGAAGTCTACTCAAGAGATCATGCAAAAATTAGAAGAAGAGCCCCCCCCCGCCTCTAATAAGAATAAGGCGCATGAACCCTTAAAAATCCTTTGGGGATCGGGGGGCTATTCTTACCAGGGCTAAATCATGTGTGATCAAAATCAAACCATCTTCTTTAAGTCCAGGATCTTTTGATTGTTTTATAAACCTTTGAAAGGCATGGATGCCTTTCAAGAGCGACATGGATGTGGCTAGCGTGTTTATAAAGCAATCAAAAGATCCTGGACTTAAAGAAGATGGTTTGATTTTGATCACACATGATTTAGCCCTGCTATTCTTACACAAAGCTGACCATTAATTTGACGTGATTGACTATCCTAAAAACACCCATGACCATGTCTATACTTCAAGTACATGCGTTTAAAGTCTAACGCCCCACGGGATGGCGTAAAGTATATATATCTGCTTTTTAAGCTTTATGAAAAAAATACAACCAAGTAACGCCAAATAAACTAAAAAATCCTTTAAAATCAATCTTGCCTTAGGCTTCAAATCAGATACAATTCTTAGCCGCATTCGTTCGCCAATTGAGGTGCAGCAAGGCTCAGCGCCAATGCCGTACCCGGAAGTAATTATATTGATACAAGGAGTTTCAATCATGCCAATAACAAGCCCCATCACCTCTGAAACAATTCTCCCTCATGAACGGGACCATTCGGCTTGTGGGGTCAGCTTGATTGTTAATATTCCCCAGGCTGTTCAGGGGGGGGCACCTTTCATCAAAACATCTCGAGACATTGTATTAGATGGATTAACAGTCCTTACAAATTTTAATTATCGTTCCGGCTTTAACCCCGTTACAGAAGAAAGCGATGGGGCAGGCATTCGCTTATATGGCTTAGCCACCCAATTTTTCAACAAGAAAATTCAAGCGAATGAATTCATCTCGCCCATCAATGCAAAGCCCCTTCATTTAACTTTAGAAGCCAATCACTTTGCCATTGGCCAGTATTTTTTATCCCCCGATAAAGACAAAATGATGGCTGCAAAACAATTAATCGAAGCCAGTGCGAGGGTGAATAGGTTACTGGTTGTAGGTTGGCGAGATCTCAATGACAAGGCGATTAACACGCCCCTTTTATCGACCAAATCACAAGATAAAAAACCGGCCATTTGGCAAGCTATATTAATTCAAGCCCCCGTGGCAGAAGCCTCTCAAGCACCCTTTGATTTGGAACATGCCGTTCAAAAAACAAGTATTTATCTGGCCAATCAAGCAAGAATAAACAGCATTCCAATCCACGTTGTTTCTCAAAGTTCACAATCTATTGTCTATAAGGGTATGGTGCCACCCCCACTCATGGCAGGTGTTTATTTGGACTTACAAGATGAGGATTTCACGGCCGCTGCCATCACAGTCCATGCACGTTTTGCAACGAATACCGATCCCCAATGGGCCAATGCTCAACCTTGTCCAAACTTTATCGCACACAATGGAGAATTCAACTCAGCGCCGGCCAATGCCAAAGAAATGCGCCAAGCATTAAGTGCGAACCCCTCTGAAGGGATCTACCCTATCAAAACGTTGTCCGATTCGATGCAGTTTGATACGGATCTTTTAAACCAAGTCATGAAAAAAGGAATTTCTTTGGCAGAGGCCTTTGTAAGGCTAATGCCCCCCCCGGCATCGCCGCGCGACAACAATGAAATACTGGCGATGCTGAAATGTTTTAAAAAAGAACGATCACCCTATAATGGGCCAGCCTTCGTTGTAGCCAGTTACGATGGCTACTACCTTGCCAAGTTGGATGAATGCGGATTACGACCTTCTCGTTGGGGAATTATCCTATTGGCTGATGGCACACGTCAATTCCATGCAGCCTCTGATGATTATCTGATAGCCCCTAAGGGTGGCGTAATCATCACAACAGGGCATTTGAAACCTGGGGGCATGATCTTGATCACCCCACAAGGTGATATTCATGGTACCAATAAGATACTAAAAGAAATTACGCTTCAGTATCACCAACAACGCCAGATTTATTTTCAAATGCTTTATAAAGAAACAACCTGTCAGTTACAGGTCGACCCACCAAGCCTCTTCACGCCCTCAATGGATGAAGCATCCCAAAAACCCCTCTTGTCATCTGAGCCATCTGCCCCCCCTATAAATCCCAAAACAGAAAGTGAACTCCAAAGAGTGTTATATGCCGCAGGCTGGGATTCTGAAACAATCTCTCAAGTCTTATGTCCCTTAGCAGAAAAAGGCCTGGATCCCACTGCCGCAATGGGTGATGATACGAATCCTCTCTATGCAACCCAACTACCACCCCATCTTTCCTACTTCTTTCATCAACTTTTTGCCCAGGTCTCAGCGCCCCCCATTGATTCCATCCGAGAAAGAAAAGTATTTACGCTCGAAACCACAGTAGGCCCCAAACTGGGATCGATACCCAGGGCTCAACAAATCGCTCTCGCATCACCTATTTTATCGGCTAATGAACTCCTGCTCATGGAAAACCACCCCCAAGTCAAAAGTACCGTGCTTGACCTCAGTTTCCCCCTTCCCGGCGATCTAAATACGCTAAGTACTGGCGCCCGAGCAATGCTCCTTAGTGTAGCGATTCAGCACGTGTTGCACGAGGCTAATAAAGCCATCGCCCAGGGCGCTGGCATTTTAATTTTAAGTGACCGGTATACCGAGGCTAACCGTGCTTTGATTCCCGATCTACTGATAGTCGCGGCTTTACGTCAGCATTTAGAAAGCACCCATCAATCCAATAAAGTCTCGATTGTAGCGGACTCCTATCAACTGTCAGGCCCCCATCAAGCAGCCGCTTTACTCGCATTAGGCGCAAATGCCGTCTATGCCCGAGGTGCTTATGAAAAAATCAATGCGCTTTACCCAGAGGATATGGAGCAAAAACAAAACAACTATCAATACGCTTTAGAAAAATGCTTACTTAAAACCATGGGAAAAATCGGTATCACGGATGTCAATAATTACATCAATGGTCAGTTCATGGCAGCCTTAGGACTTGATTTGTCGCCCGATCAATCCACTGTAGAAGAAAACCCAAGCTTATCCAATATTTTTCCAGGCCTCTATTCCCCGCTCAAAGGCATTCATCTCGGACATGTGGCCAATAAAGCCCTGCAACGTCATGCCAACGCCCACGATCCAGAGCAAGACTTCTTAATGATGCCCCGTTCTGGTTACTACATGCCTGAAAAAAATGGCGTCAAACATGGCTATGGGCCAGAGGTTATCAATGCATTTACGGCCTGGCGCAAAGAGGAAGAACTGCGTGCTGAACTTTGGCAACTAGACCACATTTTAGATGCCGCTCATTGTCCTGATTTCATCACTGACCGATCCATTTTTTCATCCGAACAAGGCTTTCTTGACCCCCGGAAAAAAAATGAAGGACACCCTAAAGGCCTCTATCCCCTTGATTATTTAGAGCAGCTCAAGCCTTCACCCGCCTTCCGAGTTTTATCAGAAGGGGTTGATCACTATAAACGAAAACACCCAACGTGCATCAGAGATTATTTTTCCATCAAAAACCTACCGAGTGCGGTGCGTCTTGCCCTGTTAGGATTAGACCATGAAATACCCCACCTGCCCCAAAACAAGGCTGATATTTTAAGATCTTTATTCAGTGGCAGTATGAGCCAAGGGGCATTAACACCCAAAGCACACGAAATGCTGACTCGAGGCGTCAATGCCGTGCATGCGATGTCAGGTTCAGGTGAAGGCGGGGAGGCCATGAAGGATTTGAGAAATCCAATCACCTCAACCCGTAGCAAACAAATTGCCTCCGGCCGTTTTGGTGTGAGTGCGAAACAAATCGCTTGTGCAACAGAAATTGAGATCAAAATTGCACAGGGTGCAAAACCCGGTGAAGGGGGGGAGCTTCCGGGTGAAAAAGTAACCAAACGTTTTGCAGCCCAGCGGGGCGGACTTCCTGGCACCCATTTTATCAGCCCGCCACCCCACCATGATATTTATTCTATCGAAGACTTAGAAGAATTAATTACTGACATTAAAGCCGCTAATCCAGCTGCAATCGTGGTTGTTAAATTAGTCGCCTCTGAAGGCATTGGCACGATTGCTTGTGGGGTCGCAAAAGCTGGGGCTGATGTGATTAACATTGCTTCCAATTCAGGTGGAACAGCTGCAGCGCAGCAATCCAGTATTAAGCACGCTGGCTTGCCTGGCGAATTAGGTCTTGCTGAAGTGGATAAAGCGTTACGGAAAGCAGGCCTTCGGGACATGGTAAAACTTCGAACCAGTGGGGGCTTAAAAACACCGGACGATATCATTCTGTCAGCCCTATTAGGTGCTGATCAATTTGAATTGGGCACGACCTCCATGTTACTGCTGGGTTGTGAAATGCAGCGCACTTGCAATAAAAGTTGCATCCCAGGCGTCGCCATGGATGAACAATTATTTAAAGGCAATCAAATGAATGTGGAGCGTTTCTTCATACACCTTGCTGCAGGGGTTCAAGAAAAATTACGCGCCTTAGGCGTTCCTTCACTTCAAGCCTTAAGAGGACGTACCGAGCTCATCGACATATTGGATAAAAGCATCACAGAACGCTATGATTTTTCGTCTATCCTCGATCGATCAAATTTACCTGCACCCTTGAGGCGAGAACTTCTTGATGCGGCAACCACACGGCGTGCAAAACAATCCCTTCATGAAAAAGAGGATGCTTTGGTTGCAATCATCAAACAATCTTTCCAAGAAAATCCATCCGGTGTGTTTTGTTCAGCGTTGATTGCATTAACAACCCAAGATCGCGCTTTTGGTGCACGGATTGCAGGCATTTTTGAAGCCCACCTAGAATCACACCCAACCGCCAGGATCATACTGAAAACGAGTGGCCTTGCGGGACAAAGCTTTGGCTTTGTGATGCCCAAAGGGATGGAAATACAGCATCACGGTAGAGTACAAGATGGTTGTGGTAAAAGCATGTCGGGAGGAAAATTGGCTCTTATAGCACCTCAAACCCATAAAATAAACACGAATACCATTGCTGGCAATGCCATGCTCTATGGTGCCAGTGGTGGGCACGCCTTTCTTGCCGGGAGGGTAGGGCATCGCTGTGGTATTTTGATGAAGGGTGCTGAATTGGTGGTTGAGGGGGTAGGTGAATACGCTTTTCAATACATGACCTCAGGCACAGGGTTGATCTTAGGAAAAGTTGGGGAAGGATTATGCAGTGGTGCCGCAGGTGGGATTGTTTTTGTGGAAATCAAAGGGAATCCAGAACTAAGCCCCTCGACAGATGTCCGGTATGCATCGCCAAATGAGTGTCCCGCTTATGCATCGGCCATTCAAGGGATGCTTCAAGCCCACCTTGATGCAACAGGTTCAGTTAAAGCAAAAAGGCTGCTCACGTCATTTGATGTCGCTCGATTCAAAATAGTGATACCCAAAGCCATGGATAAAATAAATACTTTGCAGGATGTCTCCTCTATTTTAGAAACCTACCAAATGCGAGAAGCCCCCCTAACCGCAGGCATGCAAGTCTGGTTAGAACAAAAAATATTCCACCTCCTTGAAAACGAGGAAACACCCCAAGCCCTTCGCCAACAATTCTTAAGCCACCTTCTAGTGTCTAATCACGCCTTACCCATGACAAAAATATCATTCCTTTCTGAGGGGGCTCAATTAAAATTAAAAGCCCTTCTAGCACATCAACCTGCAGAAAAGAAAAGTGTCGTTTCGCCTCAAATGGATTTTAGTTTGGGTGCATCGGTCGGTCCACGCCCTTATGAGGTAAAAATTCATACCAAAAAAACACGCCCCTTGCCTGAGCGATTAGGGAACATTGCAGGTGGCCTTGATGACTTACTTCATGATGCAATCCATCATCTCAATGCGTATGTTGCTGAATTAACCACTGATGCAACCGGGTGCTCGGGTTGTCGCAAAAATTCTTGTGCAGGCGGAGATGAAGTCAGTACAGGTTGCCCTAGCGGAAAAGCCATCAACACCATCAATGCCACACTCCAAAAAATAGGCCCAATCAACAAGCAGCTCACCCAACGTCAATGGAGACTCCTGAGAGAAGCCTTTGAACTACAAATCCAAGAGTCCCCCTTTATTGCCTACACCGGTGCCGCATGCCCGGCACCCTGCCAAGATGCTTGCACTGAAACCATTCCAGAAGCAGGGGCTCCCCAAGCCCATAAAGCAGGGAAGCACTTAGGCGAAAACGTTCATATTAAAGACATTGAATTTTATCTCTATCAGATCGGTCGTTCACTGGGTTGGTTTGATGGTAGAAAAGACTGGTCAGAAGAAGAAATTAAATCTATTTTTGGTCACAAGGAACAAAAACGTTTATGTTACGACTGGGCCATGCAACCGTTTAAAGCCGCCTTTAGTCCCCCTAAAAAATTAGTCCCTCAAGAGCTTATCATCGTTGGCTCAGGACCTGCCGCCATGCAAATCGCCTTCGAAGCCCTGAGGGATGGCATTTGCGTTCGAATGTATGAAGCATCGGATAAACCTGGCGGTTTATTAGTCGATGGTATTCCTGCGCATAAATTCGATAAACAATACATCGATGAGGATTTTGATCGCCTCAAAGCCATGGGGCTTCAACTCCACCTCAACAGCCGGGTTGTCTATAATAATGGCGATTATATGGTCAATGCCAAGGTAATCAGTAGCCAACAGGATGAAAACCACACCATTGCTTTATGTGTCGGCGCAGGGCGCCCCAAAGGCCTTCCCCCAGAAGTGATAGCTCAATTGGATGAGACGGCGAACAGCAAAATTGTACAAGCCATCGACTTCCTTAAAATTGCAAATGATGTGGCAGCCCACCTAAGACAACATCCTGAGATATCACCGCTTGATAAAGAAATCCTTATTAAACAAAAATTTGGAAGCCTTGATCCCCGTGGAAAAAAAATAGTTGTGATAGGCGGTGGCGATACGGCACAGGATGTACTGCGCTGGGTTGCACGGTATTTTAATGATAGCAAGCTTCCCTCTAGCCAATTAGAGGTGCTCGTTCGTGGACCCAAACCCGTGGTGCGTGGGATACAAGATGGCTATCCCTCGCAATCCCTAGCCCCGACGAAAGAAAATAACTTACGAGATGAGGAAGTTGCCTTCATCAATGGCAAGCCCTCCCATTTGGTGCAACCCAAAGCAATCACTTTTGATGGGGCTTTTGGAAAATTAAAGCTTCACCTCATAGAATCTGCTTTTAAATACTATGATGAGATACAAAAGGATAAAGTGGACTTACAGAAACGATTTGAAGCCCTCCCTCGAGACAGAAGACCGGTCGATAAAAGCCTGTCCATCGAGAGAGAGATAGACCAAGTAGACTTAATCATTTGTGCACTGGGCTTTCAAGGTCAGGACAGTATTCCACTGATAAACGCCATCAAAACAGCGAATGCCCCTCGGGTGTATATTGCAGGAGATGCCTCCGAAGACACCACAAAAATTATTGTGAGTGCCCAAGCCAATGGAAAGGACACCTATCAAAAAATGCGCGCCGCCATGGGGATTCTGAAGCAAGTAGCTAGCCCTTTAGTAGACCTTAGCCTATTTAGTCCAGCAGCAGTGCCGTCTCTAAGGACAGAACATCCCTTGGTTCCAGAGGGTGCATCAGCCTTATCATTACCCACAAATTTATTAGATCGTGATTGATATATCGCGCCTTTTTAACCGAGATCTAATCAGCCGCGGCGTGTCGGGGGCCTGTCATGGTAGTTCGCATTGTCCGTGCTCACTGCGTTCCGCGCGGAAAATACAAACCACCACGCCACCCCTCCAGTTAGTTTGTTATACAGACTAGCGCTTGATCAATCTATTTGGAGGGGTGGCGTGGTGGTCTTTGTTTTTCACGCGGAGCTTGCGAGCATGTAAAACGAAGACTACCATGACAGGCCCCCGACACGCCGTGGCTGATTAGAACTTGGCGGAATGTGGGTAATGATAAGGCATCAGCCTTCCCACTCAGCTTAACAAGTGCTAATACAGAGAGCGCCTAAGCTGAATCGCTGCTTGAACTCTATTCAGCTTTTCGATAAAGTTCAAGCGGGCTTCATTCATTACCCTAAATCTAAGGCTCGTCCATAAGGCAATGAAACCAAGTCATTAATACGAAGCAACTGATTGTATTTTGCCACCCTATCGGTGCGACAAAGTGAGCCTGTCTTAATTTGTCCAGAGCCTGTTGCGACGGCCAAATCAGCAATAAAAGTATCCTCCGTCTCACCGGATCGATGAGAAATAATACATCGATAACCATTGCTGTGTGCAAGCCTTATCGCTTCCCTTGTTTCACTTAAGGTGCCAATTTGATTGAGTTTAATCAAAATGGCATTGGCTGTTTTTTCAGCAATCCCCCTCGCCAAAAGGGTCGGATTGGTCACAAAGATATCATCACCAACCAACTGTAATCGATGGCCTAGCGCATTGGTTAACTGTTGCCAACCTTGCCAATCTTGCTCATCCAAACCATCTTCGATGCTCACAATGGGGTAATGATTAGCCAGCTCAACATAATATTGAATCAATTCTTCCGTGCAGAATTTTTTGTTTTCCGAAGCCATGTAATAGGAACCTTCACTGAATAATTCCGATGCAGCCACATCAAGGGAAAAAACGATATCACGCCCTAAATGAAACCCTGCCAACTCCACTGCTTCACTCAAGCTATCCAAGGCTTGACGATTGGATGAAAGATTCGGGGCAAATCCCCCTTCATCCCCAACGGATGTCTGTAAGCCTTTCTGCTTGAGGACCGATTTAAGAACATGAAAGATCTCAGCACCCATTTGCAAGGCCGTTGGAAAATCAGGTGCCCCAATCGGCATGATCATAAACTCTTGAATATCAACGTTATTGTCTGCATGCGCACCCCCATTTAAAATATTCATCATTGGCACTGGCATCACCATCACCTCGTCTTGATGCAACGATTCAAAGAGGGGTAATTTCAAAAAAGCAGCCCGCGCACGAGCCGCCGCTAGAGATACCGCTAAGATGGCATTCGCGCCTAATCGTGATTTGTTCTCAGTGCCGTCTAATTCACATAAGGTTCTATCTAATACGGTTTGTTCTGCAACGGAAACCTGATACAAGGCTTGATTTATTTCCTTATTAATCGCTTCAACTGCAGAAAGCACCCCTTTTCCGGCATAGCGATGCGGATCGCGGTCACGCAATTCACTGGCCTCGAAGCTTCCAGTCGACGCGCCAGAGGGCACGCTCGCACGACCCATCACGCCATTGTCTAAGACCACATCAGCTTCCACCGTCGGGTTGCCTCGTGAATCCAAAATTTCACGTCCTTTGATACTGACTATTTGCATCTATTTTCCTCAATTAATGAAATCCTAAATAAATGCGAGTATATAGTTCCTTTAAAATATTAGGTATAATTCTCTTTCATTCTTCATCCCTTTTTTCTAAGGTGCATTCCCATGGGTCGGATCTTCAATGTGTTTGGGCCATCACCCATCAAGCCGATTGAGCAACATATGTACAAAACATACTGCTGCGCCAAACAACTCTACCCCCTATTTGAAGCAGCACTCCGAGAAGATTGGGTCATCGCCAACACCATAAAAGACAAAATAATCGCACTTGAAAAAGAAGCTGACAGCATTAAGCGTGAATTGCGTTTGCATTTACCGACTGGTTTATTTCTTCCTGTTGCACGCACTGATTTACTTGAATTACTCAGTGCACAGGATAGGATTGCGAATAAAGCAGAAGATATTGCCTGTCTCATTGTCAGCCGAAAAATGATGATTCCACAAACGCTCTCCCCCGTTTTAATGCCCTTCCTAAGCCGTTGTCTAGACGCCGCTAAACAAGCTTGTCGAGCCATCAACGAACTCGATGATTTGCTGGAAAGTGGTTTTCGTGGCAGCGAGGTCAACCTGGTTGAGGAAATGATTGTGACCTTGGATGAAATCGAGCATGATTGTGATGATCAGTTGGCTGACATACGACAGCGTATTTTTGGATTGGAACAGGAACTCCCGCCCATTAATGTGATCTTTTTTTATAAACTAGTTCAATGGATTGGCGACTTGGCCGACCATGCCCAAACAGTGGGTGGTCGTCTACAAATTCTTATTTCTCGGTAAACAATTAATATGGATTATTCAATACTATATCTGATACTCGCAGTGATTCTTTGCTTGCTCATGACCTGGGGGGTAGGTGCCAATGATTTAGCCAATGTCATGAGCACCACCATGGGATCAAAAGCGGTTACCGTCAAAGAGGCCATGCTGATTGCCATCATTTTTGAATTTGCCGGTGCTTTTCTAGGGGGGACTGGCGTCACTGAGACCATGCGTGATGGCATCATTAACACCACGCAATTGGCAGAGCAGCCCATTATCCTAATTGAGGGCATGCTCAGTGTCCTGCTTGCCTGTACCATATGGATGAATCTCGCCAGCTACTTTGGCGTGCCTGTTTCAATCACCAATGCGCTAGTGGGTTCTATGGTAGGATTTGGTAGCATGGTCCTTGGAACTGATGCCATCCATTGGAACCAAGTCTCACACATTGCGATGGGCTGGATAACTTCCCCTCTTATCGCTGGCATCACCGCTTTTTCCTTATTTAGCACCATCCAACAAGCCATATTTATTAAAAGCGACCCCTTAGAAAAAGCCAGGCTTTATGTCCCCATCTACCTCTTTCTTGTAGGCTCCATTCTATCCTTTATTACGGTATTCAAAGGCTTAAATAATTTTAATATCCATCTGAATTTTAAAGAAAATTTAATGGTCACCTTGGCGACCAGTATCAGCATTACGGCCATCGGCATGATCATCATCCGCAAGATCCCTGAAAAATCAGACATGGATCGGCGCGATCTCTTTCTACAGGTTGAAAAACATTTTGCTGTATTAATGGCAATGACCGCATGCGCGATGGTGTTTGCGCATGGCTCAAACGATGTCGCCCTCGCCGTGGGTCCTCTTAGCATCGTCTATAGTCTAGTCATGCACGCGCACGAACCCATTGGCGCCATGAATTACCCGGCATGGATTATTTTATTAGGCTGTGTTGGCGTTATTTCTGGCTTACTCATGTATGGCAGAAAAGTCATCGAAACCGTTGGCACCTCAATCACTGCCTTAACACCAAGCCGTGCATTTGCGGCCACCCTGGCTGCTGCCACAACGGTGGTCGTCGCAACGAGCATCGGTATTCCTGTTTCAGCGACTCAAACATTGGTTGGGGCGGTGCTTGGTGTAGGATTGGCCCGTGGTATTGGTGCATTAAATCTACTGGTGATTCGAAATATTTTCACCTCATGGATCCTTACATTACCTGCGGCTTCCCTGCTAACTATTTTTTCTTATAAACTATTACATGCTATGATCAGCTAAAGCGGAAAATAGGAGATTGGGCAATGGAAATAAATACCGCATTATATTACCAAAGCGCGCTTGCTTTAAAGATGCCCTACACGCCCATAGCCCATATCGCAGGGTTTGAAATCCGCTTAGGTAAACAACGCTATTTTTTTCGTTCAGGCCAAACACCTTTTAATTGTAATAGCAGCTCAAACCTATCCAGCAATAAATATTGTGCCAATAAAATATTAATGGCTGCAGGCTTCCCCATGCCCCAGGCAACTGCTTTTAAAAAAAGTGAATTTAAAAAACAAAAAGCAGAACTTATCGCTTCCTTTAAATTTCCCTTGGTTGTCAAACCCACCCTTGGAACGTGCTTGGGCAAGGATGTGCTTTGTAACATCACCACGGTAGAGCAATTAGAAACCTACATGAACAAATGTTATCGAAAGCATAAGTTCCTGACCATTGAAGAATTCCACGCCAATTTAAACTCTTATCGCGTATTGGTTTTTTATAACAAGGTCATCGGCGTTGTTCAACGCAATCCTGCGAGGGTTATTGGCGATGGAATTCATTCCATTCAGGCCTTAATTGATTTATCCAATATCACTCGAAAAGAATTGAAGAAGACCACGTCACTGGGCCCCATTAAAGTGGATGAAGAAATACACATCCGTTTAAAAGAACTAGGAATGACACTAGACACCATTCCTAAAGATAAAGAGATTGTTGTGCTTTGTTATACCTGCAATTCAACACGCGGGGGCACCATGGAGTCGCTAGGAAAAAAAATCTGCAAAGAAAATGCTAAATTACTTTGCAAGGCGGCAAGCACCTTAAATTTAAATTTAGTGGGTTTCGATGTCCTTTGTGAAGATATTCTTATCCCTATTGAAAGCTCTCGGGGTGTGATCATTGAAGCCAACCATTCGCCTGATGTCACCATCCATGAGCACCCGTTAACAGGCATTAAAACGCGAGTCACCCGACGAATGCTCTGGCGCCTCATTTTAAAACACCCCATTGCCTTTTTATTAAGGCCCAATCAACACACAAGCGGTTCGGTCTATTTTAAATTTTCTTTGGCAATTCTCGCCCTATTTGGCGGTCTTTTATTAATCACATAAATTGTTAAAAACAATCCCACTGAGAAAAGATATAATGCAAAATAAAATACTGCAAACCTATAATTTTCCGATGAGGGCCAAACGAAACTTAGGTACATTTAACACGCATCATATGGAGCCAGATGCCCAAGCCATTTTTTTCCATTATGCGGGCGTTAATGCGGTGGATAACCACGCATACCCTGAATTAGAATTTATAAAAGAAGAATGTGCAGCCTTCTTCTTGGCGCTGTTCAATGCAGATCACCCAGATGACTATCATCATTTTACAACCTCCGGATCCTCTGAGTCTGTCTTCCTTGCCATGCTGACCTTAAAAAAACAACATCAACGATTGCATTCTCAAGAGGCATTCAAGCCCAATATGATTATTGGCGAAAATAGCCACATTGCTTGGTATAAAGCTGCGCGATATTTAGACATTGAGTTGCGAATTGCCCCCCTCAATCCACTGTCATTGACCATGGATACACGTTGCGTCATGGCGTTAATTGATGCCCATACCCTCGGTGTTTGTGGCACCCTAGGGGCACCGACAACCTTGCTCTGTGATGATATTAAAGATCTTAATCAGCAGTTAGCCGCGCATTATCAAACAACCGGTCAATTCATCCCCATTCACGTGGATGCTGCCAGTGGTGGCCTTGTCATGCCCTTTGTAAGCCCAGACATTCCCTTCGATTTTCGTCTTAACCATGTTGTTTCTTTGAATGTATCGAGTCATAAATATGGATTGGTTTATCCCAGTTTAGGATGGTTATTCATGCGCTACACCCCGTGTTTAGCAGACTTGCTGGATGAAAGCGAATATTTAGGAACGTCTATCAAACGTTTTTCAATGCAGTTTTCTCATGCTGCCTCACACCTCATGACACAATATTATTATATTCAAACTTTGGGCCGGGCAGGCTATCAATCCATCATGCAAGACTTGTTTCATCTAGCCAATCAATTAAAACAATCATTGATACAAACACAAAACAACCTTTGGTGTCTAGAAAGCCCTCAGAAAAGCTTGCCAGGATTGGTATTTTCTATAGGAAATAAAGAAACAGCGAAATTATCCGCCCGTCTAAAAGAAAAAAATTGGTATTTACCCGTCTATTCATTACCAGGGACAAGCGCTCACCAACAGGTTGCAAGGGTGGTCATACGCTATGGCTATGATGAAGCGTTGATCAACGCACTCACCTTAGAGATGCAGGAACATTTTGAATATTGCTAGCATGTGTTCGCAGATCATAGTCATCACATTGAAGAAATTAAAGACACCTTGATTGCGTTTATTTAACTACTGGAGTTTGGACAAACCACGATCTAATACGAGCCCGTGAGCGTGGGCGAGCCCGAGCCCGCCCGAACCCGATCAATCTGATTTTTGAGCCAGCTTGGTCAGCATCATAATGATTCGAATCAATAATTCACGGCCTTTTTGATAATTG
>CANJHO010000014.1 GCA_947474165.1 Legionellaceae bacterium | reverse complement strand
CGACAACGAATCAATATTAACGGTGCATTAAATGCGGATACATTGGAAGTAATTATTCGTACGGATGATACGATTAACACGCAATCCACTTTGAAATTATTTGAGACGATAGAGCAGAAACATCCCAATGCAGAGGCAATTTTTATCACCTTGGATAACGCGAAATATTACAAGAATGGATTGGTTTATGAGTATTTGAAAACATCAAAAATTAAATTGCTTTTTATGCCACCATACTCACCCAATCTTAATTTAATTGAACGATTATGGAAATTCATGCGAAAAACGATTTTGTATAATAAATATTACGAGAAATTTGCTGACTTCAAGGTTGAGGTTATGCAACTTTTTGAAAACATTGCGCAATATTATAATGATAAATTAAGCACATTGTTGACTAAAAATTTTCAGATCCTTGGTGTGTAGAAACCGAAAACTGATTTGCATTGGGTATAGATCTGAAAACCGGCACCAAAATATTTTGTTTCAGGAAAATTAAATTTTAAAACCCTTGCCAGGATTGGTCGGGACGGAAGGATTTGAACCTTCGACCACTAGCACCCCATGCTACAGATGCATATTAAAAATGAAACTACATTTTAACCCTATTTCCTCAAAAAATCCATATCTAATAAGGGCTGGTTGAATTTAACTTGTATCAATCGATAACATCGAATATCATTCAAAAACACAAAAAAGTGTACCTAAAAGTGTACCTAATTGGATTTCAGTAATGAGCAGCTTCACTAATACCTTTATCAAAAACTTAAAACCAACTTTGAAACAATTTGAGGAATACGAGGGACAAGGGTTTGGAATTAAGGTTTCACCCAAAGGAACTAAAGCATGGATATATAGATATAAAATTAATGATAAAACGGAAAAAATAAGTTTAGGTCACTATCCTAATATGAGCCTTGCAGATGCTAAAAGAAAATTTCTTGAATTAAAACAACTTAAACTTACTGGAATGAATCCTAAACAATTCCTTGAAATAAATAAGGAAGATGAAAAAACCACTATAACTACCTTGATTACTCACTGGTATTCTAACTATATAGTTAAACATAGAAAACAACCGCTACAAATTCGTCAGATAATTGATGCTGATATATTACCATTGTTAGGACAGAGGAATATTGAAGAACTAGAAGCAAAAGATATTACTAAAGCATTGGATAAAATAGTTTCCCGAGGCTCTAGTGCTCATGCAAATAAGGTACTAAGTACAATTAAGCAAGTTTTAAATTACGCAGTTAGTAGAGGTGAATTAAAAGCTAATCCAGCTGCGTTGATTCGTGCTCGGGATATTGGTGGAATAGAAAAACCAAGAGAACGATTCTTAACAATTGATGAAATTAAACAACTTTGGCACTTTATTGATGAAGGCAAACATAATACTTCTCTACAAATTAAAAATGCCATCAAAATATTATTACTTACAGGGGTACGAACTGGTGAGTTACGTTTAGCAAAGTGGAAAGAATTTGACTTTGAAAATTCACTTTGGACTATACCAGCAAGTAATACAAAAAACGGTATTAGCATGCGGATCCATCTTTCAGAATTAGTGAAACTATTATTTAAGGAATTATTCAATTGCAGTATGAGTGAATATGTTATTAGTGGTTCTGATGGTTTAAACCTTATTTCAGATCGTGCGTTGCCCACAGCTATCCATCGCTTACAAAAAAGAATTGGTATTTTAAAGTGGACTGCTCATGATCTTCGAAGAACATTTGCAACCCAATTGGGGGAAGCCTTAAACATAGATCCTGTAGTAATTGAAAAATGCTTAGGACATAAGATGCCTAAAATAATGGCTACTTACAATAAAAACGAGATGCTTTTGCAAAGAAAAGAGGCACTAAACAAATGGAGCGAATTTGTGTCAATGTTCACTAATTCTCAAGTCAGTATAATCAAGTAGCGTAGGGGAGCGTGCGATCAAGAAACAAGCGGATGTGGAAACCGAATTAAGTAACCATTTTATCTTGGCTTTGAGCTTGCCACAATTGGGCATAGGCTCCTTTACGCTCTAATAATTCCTGATGAGTACCTTGCTCAATAATGACACCATTAGCCAACACCAAGATATTATCCGCATGAGTTACAGTAGATAGTCTATGCGCAATAATAAGCGTCGTAACATCGCTTGATATTTGCTTAAGACAGGCTTGAATGTCCTTCTCTGTTTTCATATCGAGCGCTGAAGTGGCTTCGTCAAAAATATAAATTTTGGGTTTTTTAATCAACATTCTTGCGATGGCCACCCTTTGTTTCTCACCACCCGATAACTTTAGTCCTCTTTCTCCAACGCGGGTTTCTAATCCATCGGGCAATTTAGCCACTAAAGACTCAAGATGTGCCGCTTGTATTGCATCGACTAGTTCATCATCGGTGCAACTTGGATTTCCGTAGATTAGGTTATTTCTTAAAGTATCATTAAACAAGGCCGTTTCTTGCGGAACGATCCCTAGTGTTGCTCGGAGGGATCCTTGTTGGATATCACTAATATTTTGTTCGTCTATCCGTATCTCGCCGGAGTCTAAATCATAAAGACGGAATAGTAATCGTGCTATCGTCGATTTACCTGAACCGGATGCACCTACAATAGCTGTCGTTGTCCCAGGCTCAACGTTAAAGCTAATGTTGTCTAATATGTTTCTTTGTTTATTGTAGCCAAAATTGACTTGTTCAAAAGATATTTTTCCCTCTTTGAACTTTATCGCCTGGGCATTAGGTTTATCTTGAATGTCGACAGGAATTTTCATCAAATCGATTGCGCTTTTAAAACGAGCTAAATTGTCCCTCGTCATCCGAATTCGATAGCCCAATAGGGATAGTGGCAACATAAACATGAATAAATAGCCATGAACCAGTACAAAATCACCCACGTTCATGCTTCCCGCAGTTACCTTTGTTCCGGCAATTAAGAGCATGGTAATAATGCAAAACCCTATAATTGTATTTTGAATAAGATGAATCTTAGCATCCGCATTTAAGGCTTTGGTGTCGGCAAGTTCTTTTTCTCGAAGCTTTTGAGCGGCAGCGTTCACTTCATAGTGTTGAGCATTGAAGCATTTCACGGTATCTGCATGCAATAAACTCTCGATTAGGTACGAGTTTGCGGCTGCATCTTCTATGTTTTGCTTCATTCGGCATTTTACAATCCAGTGAGAGGTGAAGTAGCTCAACAACATATAAGAGATCAGCATTAAAAATAGAATGAGCCCAAGAAAAATATCGTAGACATAACTCAAATAAATCATTGCAAAAATAATCTCAATAATTACCGGCAATAACATCACAAAAGGCGCACCAATTAAGTCAATTGCGCAGCCTCTTGCTCGTTCAATAGTATTAAGAATTTCCCCGGATTTTCGATCCCTATGAAACTTTGTTGAAAGATGTTGCAGATGGTCAAACAGTTGTAGACAAAACCTTCTTGCCCCATCCACTTCTACGGGAAAAGCCACCACTTGGCTCAGGGAAACAAATACTTTAGAGGCACCCCAAACCAAGGCATAAGTAATAATGATTAATAAGGGTGGGTTATTAAGTAAAGTTTCATGACCTGCCAATGCATTGATGGCTTCTTTCAAAAAAATTGGAACGCTTAAATTCAGTGCGATGGATAAGAGAATAAACAAGATTGCTAGGATAAGCTGAGTCTTTCCTGTTTTGGTGTTCTTTGTCCAAATGCATGGCCAAAGATATCGCACGGTTTCTTTCATGCTGGGTGCACTTTCATTCATGTCTCGAACTCTCTTGCTGGCTATTCCACATGGCATAATACAATCCCTTTTTTGCTAACAGCTCTCTGTGGGTGCCAGTTTCCACGACTTCTCCTTCGTGTAACACAAGGATATGGTCTGCATGGATGATCGTACTCAAGCGATGCGCAATGACGATGCTAGTAGTCTGTTTCGCCACTTCCTCGATATTATCTTGAATATTTTTTTCAGTTTTCGTATCGAGCGAGGCCGTTGCTTCATCAAATAATAAAATTTTGGGCTTGCGAAGCAGGCATCTTGCGATTCCAATCCTTTGCCGTTCGCCACCGGATAATTTAAAGCCACCTTCACCGATATTTGCTTCAAGTCCTTTGGGAAGTTTGCTGATGATTTCTTCTAAATGCGCCAGATGAATTGCGGAGTTGATGTCTTGTTCAGAAGGATTTAGTGTTCCATAACAAAGATTAAATTTTAAGGTATTATTAAAGAGCAAGACGTCTTGGGGCACAATTCCAATGTGTTGGCGCAAGGATTTTTTTGTTACGGTGCTAATGTCTTGCTGGTCAATGGTGATATTTCCACTCGTCACGTCGAATAATCCTAACAACAAGCGGGCAATCGTGGATTTCCCAGCGCCGCTGGAACCTACAATGCCTATCATTGTATTAGGGGCAATTTCAAAGTTGATTTTTTTTAGAATTTGATGCTCTGGCCTGTAAGCAAACGATACGTTATTAAAACGAATATGAGGGCCAGTAATCATCAATGGTTTAGCCTCTTGTTTATCATGCTCAAGCTCGTCTGTTTGCTCTAATAAATAGGCAGAATATTCAATTTTAGACAAGTTGTTTTTGGTGTCTCTCCAGTCATAGCTTAATTCGTTCAAGGGCTCAAATAATAAAAATAAATACCCATTAATTAAAACAAAATCACCAACGTTTAATTGCCCAATTAAAATTTGATGACCTGCTTTGTAAGATAAAACAGCTAGACCTGTCGTAATAATCAATGTTTGCAGTACTTGAAATAAACCCATACCACGAAATAAAACTTTGTTGGCAGTGGCGCTGTCTTTTAAAAAAGCATCAATTTTTTGATATTCAATGGCTTGGTTGTTGTAGTATCTTACTGTTTCTGAGTTCAGTAGACTGTCTGTAATTGCGGAACTGACATTCAATTCAGAAGCGCTATAATTTCGTTGCAGGGTTCTGGATTTATTTTCGGTTAGTAAAGTAAAAACAAAATAGCTTGCTAAAATAATTATCAGATAGAGCCCATAGCTCAAGCCATATAGGTACCAGAGAATGACAAAAGCGATTAAAATTTCCAAAATGACCGGAGTGATTCGAAATAATACGTTAGAAATCACCATGGCTATAGCCAGCTGTGACTGACTTATCGCGCTCGTAATTTTTCCGGTTTCTTTATTCAGGTGAAATGTGTAATTCAATGAATGCAGATGTTCAAAAACATGAGTGCTATAATCGGAAATTGTTTTGCAAACTGGTAAAAATAGAATCATTTCTCGCATTTTTTCACTGAATCTTGCCATCATCCAAAGTAATCCATAACTTAAGATGAGCACGATGATAATCGTGCTTGAATGAGTGACGTGGCTCGATAGCGCTGTAACAATGTCTTTAAAGACAATGGGTACGACTAAGTTAAGAGCAAGCGTTGCAAACGCTAACAATAGCGCGAGGATGACTCGAAATTTTCTTCTAAAATCTTTCTTTGGCCAAAAAAATGGCAAGAAGTGGGATATGATTTGTAGGCTAGTCAATAATAATGGCCTCGATAATTGTTCTTTGATCCATCTAAGCATAGGTAAGCATAACTACGCTAGATGTTATCTTTATTCATCCATGAGCGATTCAACAGTTTTAAACGATTTTAATTAACCATATCCTGCTTCCTGGGTTCAGGGAAATTATCTCACCACTGGTGAGATAATTTCATCGTTGCAATATGTTTTATAAAAGTGTGTTCTAGAGATTGCGCAGCAACCACCAGTCAAACAATTTTAAATGCATAACCTCATGAAATAATGTTGTTTTTATTGAAATACATCTTCTAAACCAAGCTCTCAGTCAAACAAACTTGTATATTTATACTGCCCACCATGGCAAATACTTCTTCGCTTTACTACCAACAGTATCATCATAACAGCGAATCTTCTCTGCATCTAAGGCATCACGAATAATTCTGGATACCATAGCACTGTTTTTTGGATCAATAGCAAAGCGCTCTCTTAATGTTGAATTTGTCAATGATTTTTTCATCTTTAAGGTCAGGTTTTATTAGCATCGTCTTTAACACCTCTTTCCAAAACTAGCTTAAATGCTAATTATCCAACTTTAAATTTTCTTGTTCAATTAATGCTTTTAATTCATTCTCTGTTGGTAAAATCGTTTTATATTTAGAGGCAAAAATTTGTTTACTCTCTTTGAGTACCGAGTATTTAACAATTGTCTCGTCTTTATCTGTACAAAAAATGATGCCAAGTGTTGGGTTATCCCCTTCACCTCGCTTTAATTCATCAAACATTCGCACATACATATCCATTTGCCCAAGGTCTTGATGGGTTAGTTTGTTCGTCTTTAAGTCAATGATAATAAAGCATTTTAAAAGATAATTGTAAAATACTAGATCAACATAAAAATTAGATGTTTCCGTGCTCACACGCATTTGTCTAGCAATAAATGAAAACCCCTTGCCTAACTCTAAAAGAAATTTTTGTAGGTGATCAATAATATTTGACTCTAAGAGACTTTCTTTCCCTGTTATATTTTCCGGAACATCTAAAAACTCCAAAATATATGGATCTTTAATAAAGTCAGATGGATGTGGTATGTTGCTTTGATTTGCAATCTCAGATTGGTTCAGGTTTTGCGAGGACAGCAAGCGTCGATAATAACCACTTTTAATATTGCGCTCCAGAAGACGAGTAGTCCAATTTTGCTGACTAGCTTCCAGTAAATAGTAGTAACGTTCTTTTTCATCATCTAACCGCATAATTAGGCGGAGATGTGACCAACATAGATTCTCTACGCGGTGTGTAGAGAATTGTTCAAGATTAGTAAAGGTCAGGTAAAACCGTTTGAAATTCCAAAGATTGGCTACAGTGAAACCCTTTCCGAAACAATCTGTCAAATAACGAGATAAATTAACAATTAAATATTCACCATAGCCTGCTCGCGCTTTTCCATGTTGCTCTTGTTCAACGATTCGCTTGCCTATATGCCAATAGGTTTTAATCATCACCGAGTTAATTGATCGGTAAGCCGTTTCACGGCTTGTTCGAAGCAACTCTCTAACATCTGAAAAAAATTGTTGCTCATTTGATAAGGGGCTATTAGAGTTATTTTTGGACGTCATGCTATGATCTGCCTACTTAAATTAAAAACCGTACCTAAAATCTTACACCCAACAAGTTCATGGCTTTGAATATCTGGCCAATTTTTATTAGTAGCAAGCAACTCAAATTGCTGCGTAGACTTAGAAATGGATAATTGTTTATAACGACGAATAATCACTTCAGGATTGTCGTCGCTCTTTACCACAACAAAATTGCCTGGCTTTGGCGTCGCATCCGGATTAATGATTAGGACATCAAATGGTCTTAACTCAGGCTCCATGCTTTCATCTTCCATTTTCAGCGCAAAAGCATTTTCACCTATCATTTTAGCAAGCTCTATAGTAATCGGTATAAATGTTACTTCACCGTCGTATTCCCCCTCTTTTATGGACTGAATCCAATGTTGTGGATTATCAAGTTGCTCAGAATGCAACAACGGTATTAATGCCCCAACATAATTTGTATCCGAAGGGTGCGGTTGTTTGCGATCGGTGAGACACATCAAAAAAGCAGGGGAAACCTCAAGTACCTTAGCCAATTGTTTGATTTCCTCAGGCCCAGGCGTTCGAATGCCCTGCTCCCAATTATTAACTCGGGGCTGCTTGAGCCCACCGGCTAGCTCAGCAAGCTTTGCTTGAGTTAATCCCTTCGCCTTTCTTTCAACCTGAATCCGCTGCCCAATCAATTTTTTAATATTATCCATGTCGTATCGTGTTCCTATTTGAAATAGTTAATAAACCATTGACATAATCACTTTACGTGATAATATTATCACGTATTTAAATAAATAAATTGTTATTTAATTCAAATATAACATAAAAACAAAAGAATAACGATGGATCATTGATTAAAGCGTCATCTGAATAAGTAACTTGCTTACTTAAGGGACTAGACAGCGTGAAACGCACTGCAATTAAAGCTAAAACACAAAATTTTATATTTGGGGTTAAAGATGACAGTACTTCGAGTCCAGAAAAAAGAAAACAACTTCCTTGTTCTCGATAAAACCTGCTTAAAACAATCAAGTTTATCGTGGGGAGCAAAAGGTCTGCATTCGTACTTGATGAGTTTGCCTTCAGAGTGGTGCGTAAACGTCCATGATTTAAAAAATAGGGCTACCAATGGTCGTGATTCGGTGCGTGGTTTGTTAAATGAATTGGCACAAGCAGGGTACATCATTAAAGAGCAGCGTCGCGATGCGGTGACGGGCAAGTATAATGCCCTTGAATATATTATTCACGAATTACCTCAAACCATGCATAGCATTGTACCGAACACTGACATTCCGGAAACGGATTTTCAGGGCACGGACTTGCCGGAGACGGATTTCCCGGGACCGGAAAAGCCGACAGTAATAAATAATAATAATATTAAATATACAGAAAATAAAATAATAAAAGCAGCAGCAAGCGATGCTAAACAAGCCGCTGCTTTTTCTAATCAAAAAAAACAATCACACACCCCTCCCTCGGCATTAGGTTTTATTAACCCGGCAGCGCCAGAAGACGCGGTTATTGGGGCAGCACTGACGCCCTATCAGCGTGAACGCCTCGAGTCGCTGGTGCAAACGGTAGGTCAGCAGGGTTTTTGTGTTTCAGCGGGGGAAGTTGAATATTGTCTTCTCAATCCGCGCCATTTCAAGGGCTCAGGCCAAGATTTTGGTCGAAAATTAAATGCAATGCGTACGGTTATTTGTCGCGGGGAATGGCAAACGCCAGCAGAGATGATCCTTGCGGCACAAAAAAAATTAGATGGCCCCTTGGTTATGTTGCAAGCAAGGTTCAACGAAGCTCAAGCCGAAGTCAATCATTTTCAGCGGTTATTTGATTTAGCAAACGTGTCAGTGCGCGAGAATATTGAGGTCGTTTTAACTGGTGCACGTAAAAAAATGCAAGAACTTGAATTAAAACTTATGGCCGCCTCGGTGTAACGGATTCCGTTAACAAACACAATAAGGAGAGCATGATGCAAGGTTTTTCTAGCGCTTAAGTCAGGATTAGTGAAAGCACTGGTTGGTATTTTCTAAGTAGAACAACAAATTTGATTAAAAATGAGTCAAATCACTGGCTCAGGGGATTTTTTTACCTAAAAGCGGAGAAAAGCGATGAGAATGATTAAAAAATGTGCGGAAGCCGTGAAATACGGTGCGACAGTTTTACCCTTGGTATTGATAGCAAAATCAGCTTTTGCGACGGATTTATTAGGTCGCGCTTTAGAAGGAGACATCGCTGATTCATTGGGAAGCAGCTCGAAATTTTGGAAAGTTTTTATCTTGGTGGACATTATGTTGGCCACGGCAATGGCCGTGAAAAGCAAAAATCCGATGGTCTTTTTAGGCGTGGCCGGTGTGGCGTTTATTCCGGCGTTTCTGCTTAAAACGTTTGTGTTTTAAACAAAGGAGGTACTTATGAATGACGCAGTGTTGTATCGGTTTCTAACTGATCTGGATAAGCCCAAGCGCTATTTAAGTTTGACCTTGGATGAGTTGGTAGTGGCAGTCACGTGCTTTGGATTGTTGGCACTGTGTAACCAGAAAATGATGGTCGCCATTCTTGGGCTTGGCTTAGTTGCGGCACTGCGTCAATTAAAAAAAGGTGGTAGCCCTCGTGTCCTTTTGGTGTTGGCTTATTGGCATTTGCCTAATGCCATCACAACGTTTTTTTTACCTAAATTACCCGCTTCACACCTCCGGGTGTGGGTCGCATAGAGGTGTATTTATGGACTTTAGTGTTTATCAAAATCGATTAAGCCAGTTGTCCGCACGATTTAACCTGATGGTGGCACTGGTGTTTGGGTTACTAGCTGCAAACCTTTTGTTGGTGGCATTGGTTTGGTACACAAGCCTGCATCAACGCACGCTTGTAACACCATTTGAAGGTGGTACTGGCTTTGCAAATTCAGATTCAGCTGTTTCACCAAAATACTTGAGCATGATGAGCGAGAATTTTATTTATTCACGTCTGAATGTCACGCCAGAAACGGTAGCATCAACTCACAAACGCTTACTGATGTTTGTGGATGGCAGCCGTTATGGAGCGATGCAATTAATCCTTGCGCATGAGGCGGCAGTTGTTCAAAAAAACAAAATATCCAGTGATTTTATTATCACCGACATGCAATTAGATCCGCGCGCACTGAAAGCTACTGTCACGGGCGTACTCAATCGCTTTGTTGGGAGCCGGGATCTGAAGTCCGCACGGATCAGCTATGAACTGACGTATCGCTATCGATTCGGGCGTTTATCAATTTTAAGTTTCGTGAAAGTGAAGGAGTGGGAACATGCGTAAAATCATTATGGGCAGTGTATTGGCATTGTTGGCAACAAGTGCGATGAGCCAAACCTCTATTGCCGTTCATGATAATAGTGACGTGGCGCTCAATTTAAGCCAGTCCAACTACAACCGACTGGTCGTTAAAAACGACAAAATTGTTGAGGCTATATTTCCTGAAACCGCTATGGGCATTAAACGCGATGAACAAGATGGTAGCGTTTATGTGATGTTAACGGCCCAATCAAGTCCATTTACGTTATTTTTGACTACCGAATCTGGGCGTCATTTTTCAGTGACTGTTACGGGTGAGGAAGGGTTAGGCAAGACAGTTGAGCTTCTGGCACCGAAAATAGCTGTGGCTTCCAACACCACAAAGACATCTATTGATGCGAGTCCAAAAATAATGCAAGACCCGCATCAAAACGCAATGCTCGAAATTATCAATCACATGGAACGCCACGAGCCTATGCCTGGCATGGCGATCAGCCACCCTTTTGGACGTGCAGAGCGGATGGGTGCGGGGCTTTCTTTAGTTCCCAAAGAAATTTGGGCGGGCGTTGGCGTGAAGGCCGAGCGGCTTGAAGTCTACAACAGCAGCTCCAAACCACTTAACCTATTGCCTGAATGGTTCGAAGGCGACAACGTCACAGCCATGAAGTTGTCTCAGCCCATTTTGAAATCCCACGAAACCGCCATCCTATATCGGGTACGTGAGGTCGCTCATGGCTAATATTCAACTCAATCGTCTGATTAAATCACGCCAAATGCGAATGATGAGTTTAATTGGAGGTGGTCTTCTCATATTGTCCATGATCGTAGTGGGATTGTTAGCTGACGCCAAGCCTAAAAAGCATGCGGCTCTGAATCAAGCTAACGATTTAACGGGCATCATTGATGAATCGTTTACCGAAGCCAATGCCGATAGTGCCATGACTGCCCAACAGGGCGAACTGGAGTCGCTCAAAACGCAACTGAGTCAACTCACTCAATCGATGAAAGATATGCGTGAGGCACATGATAAGGAAGCACTTGATCTTTCTCAAAGATTACAAGAGACCGCCCAATTAAAAAGAGAAGAAACACCGTTGAGTCCAGCACAGCAACAGTTCATCAACGCATCGACTGCATCGAACTCTGGTAATCAATCCGGCCTTTGGCATAACGGTGGGGCGAATCAAATCGCGAATAATCTTACCCAAATGGTGTCACGACCTGCGCGCATTCACACGGTTTCTTTTCGCAGAAAACATTACGCGAAGAGTCAAACCCGTTTAAACCCCAATCGCTATGTGCCCTCCAATACGTCGGTACGCGCCGTGATTTTAGGTGGTGCTGACGCCGATGCATCGGTCAATGGACAGAGTAAAAACAATGGCGTGATGCTCTTTAAATTTTTGGAAGATGGCACGCTCCCTAATGGCCAGCACTCCCGCCTTCGTGGTTGTCGCGTCAGTGGGAATGCCTACGGCGATATTTCAAGTGAGCGTGCATTCGCAACCCTTTATAAGATTTCGTGCGCACATCCGGGCGAACCTATTATTGATAAAGAAGTCACCGGTTGGGTGTTCTTTAACGGTAAAGTCGGCGTGAAAGGTGTGCCGTTAATGCGTGATAACAAAATCATGCAATGGGCGGGTATTAGTGGCGCCTTATCCGGGATTGCTTCTGCCGCACAATATGCGCAATCAGTGCAGAGTATCAGCTCGTTTGGAGCTGCATCCGTTGTGCCTCAATCGAATATTGGGCCTTATGCAGCCTATGGTGGCGCATCAAAGGCCGCTGATGTGTTGTCGCAATATTATGTGAAACGCGCAGAGCAATACCACCCCGTCATTCAAGTAGGCTCAGGCAATGTGGTGACGATTGTGTTTAAAGATGGCTTTTATTTAGAGCCGACGGAGGATGCATCGAATCAAGATAGTCCACAAAGCACGCGTCTCATGAGACCCCTGCGAGGCACAATGAATAACGCCGCTAACTCTGTGAATCAAGATGATTCGCCCAACTTCAATGTCCCGCCAGAAGTCTTGGGGCAAATTGACAATACCTCTAATCAATCCTTTGCATCAACTGGAGTTCAACCATGAGCTTTCGCGTGTTTTCACTTCTCACAGTCAGTGCAGCAGGACTTTTAATGAGTGCCTGCTCACCGATCAATTCAGAATTTAGTTGTAACGCAACGGCGGGTGATAGTTGCATGACCATCGAGCAGGTTGATGCAATGACACATTATGCCGATGGTGCTCGGGCTCAAAATGCGCATTCTGCGTATCAACAAAAACGAGGTAATCCCGCGCATCCTTATGTGTGGGTGACGCCTCAAAATGATGGGCGCCTAAATGAATTGGGTGCAGCACAAACCTCCACTTTGAACGCTCACGGCTAAGGAGAAAACATGCACGATTCATGGATTAGCGAATTACGAGATAAAGCACGCGCAGGGCTTCATCGGTTTTCACAGATCTTAGGTGAAACCGATGGCATGGCGCCAGTTTCAATAAAAGATCAACACCGAGCTCAAAAACTGGTTGAAGTCGATTTGCCTTCATTTAAAAGTGTTCTGCCTTATGAGTCTATTGATGCAGAAGACATCTTTATCAATCGGACAACAGCGGGTTTTGGCCTTCATGTATTGCCAGCCTCTGGCGCCGATGAGTCGCTGATGAAATCCATGGCCGAGCTCTTTAAAACGAAATTACCCATTGGCGTTGATTGCACCGTGATGTTGTATAAGCACCATTATATTGGTGGCGAATTGGCACGCAACTTTGAACCTATTTTAAAAAAAGGTGGAATATATGCGGAGCTTGCCCGCCAGAGTATTGAGTTTCATTTAAAGGCGGTAAAAAACGGTTATCCCAATGGGCGCAACGTACCGGCGCAATTGGCCGATTATCGCTGTTATTTTTTCCTTTCCATGAAAAAGACCGGCGATTTTCAAACGCGGTTGGGTCTTCTTCGTGATGACTGGGCGTCTGAATTGAAAGTGGCCGGCTTGGCTTTTGAGCGTGTTGGTAAATTTGATTTTCAACGTCTTTTGAGAACACTCACATCGCCTAATCTTAATGACATCGAGTGGCCAGAGATCAATGAACATGGCGCACTGATTCGAGATTCAATTGTTGATCCATCAACAATCGTTGAGGTTTTTGACCGAGGAATGGACTTTTCAACGACGGACATCATGGGCGATGTGCAAAAAGTTCGTGCAGTTCAATGCGAGCTGTCAGGATATCCTAAGAAGCATACACCTTGGGCGCTCTGGCAAACACCTGATTTGTTCGCCAATCTTATGCACCCAGAACACGGCATTCAATGCCCGTTTGTCATCAGCTTTACAATCCGAGGCGCGAATCAAGAGCGTCTGCGTGCAACGGCCAAGCGTCGTGCAAAATCGCTTTCGGATAACCTCAATGCCGTGCAACTGTTTATTAATCCCGGCCTACGCGATGAGCTTGAAGAGTGGTCTATTGTGCATGACGAGGGAAGCAAAGGAAATTTAGAGATTTTTCCAACGTTTTATAATGTGATGCTTTTGACAACGGAGGCAAAAGCACGTGAACACACAGCCAAGGCCATTAGTGCCTTCCGACAATGTGAATTTACTTTAACCCCCGCCCCTTGTAAACAATGGCTGCGATATCTGGGGTGTCTACCTTTTTTGTTAAGCGAAGGCTTGTTTGGAAGTTTTGAACTCATGGGGATGACTAAACCATTAAGTCATTATAATGTCGCCAATTTGCTACCTATCGTTGCTGAATTTAAAGGCTCACGTTCAGGCTTAATTTTACCAACCTATCGCCATCAATTATTTTTTTACGATCCGTTTGATGACAAAAATTTGCCCATTACCAATTACAACCGACTAACCGTTGCATCAAGTGGTTCTGGTAAATCCTTTTTTCAATTGGCGCTCCTTCAAGAAGCGCAATCACGTGATCATCTGACGTTTGTCATTGATTTAGGCGGCTCGTATAAACATTTGTGTGAAATGGTGGGCGGTACTTATATCGATGCATCAACGCTCTCTCTCAATCCTTTTACGCTGTTTGATTTTGATGGCGTGACCGAAATTGAAGGGGAGCAGGTAAACGATTACGTTCAAATTCGAGATTTATTAGGCCTTATGGCAAGCCCTCGGGCTGAATTGGATGCGGTACAAAACGCCTGGCTTTTGCAAGCAACACTTGCAGTATGGAAAAAGAATGGCAGGGATGCCTGTATTGATGATGTCATTGAGTGCCTGCGCGAGATGCTTTTAATGCCTGAATCAGATAACGATCGGCGTTTAAAAGATTTGATAGTCCTTCTCAATCAATATGGTCGTGATGGCATTTATGGCGCGATGTTTAATAGCCCCACGCCGCTTTTAAATAAATCAAATTTTGTTGTACTTGAGATGGGCGCCCTTGAAAACAATCCTGAGCTTTTAACCATTGTGATGTTTGTAATGATTGTCATCATTCAAGGACAATTCTACCAAACCGACCGACGGATTAGAAAACAGTGCTTCATTGATGAGGCCTGGCGATTTTTATTAGGTTCGAACCCCGTGGCGGCCAATTTCATTGCGCAAGGATTTCGTACCGCGCGTAAGCATAACGGCGGCTTCTCTGTCATCACGCAGTATTTAGAAGACACGAGCGCATCCATTCAAGGTCAAGCGATTGCGGCCAGTAGTGATACCAAAATTATCATGCGCCAAGGTGGATTTAAAGGATATATGGATGACCATCCCAAGGCGTTTACCCCAAGCCAAGTCAAAATGATTGAGTCTTTTGGGGAGGCGCATGGTCAGGGTTTTTCAAGCCTGATGATGCAGTTTGGAACGTGTCATACCTTCCATCGTTACTTTGCCGATCCGTTTTCAACAGCATTGTTCTCAACCAGCGGCGATGTATTTGGAACGATTGAAGCATTAGTTGCAGAAGGCGTTTCAATGAGTGACGCGGTTCGACGAGTCGCTAATCTTCAACAGGCAGTGACATCATGAAGCAATTGCCTGTGGTTGTAAGTGCTATTGCGTTGACTATGTTGACGCTGGTGTGGATGAAACCTTCATCAAATGTTGTGACCATCGATCTAAACCACATCAAAGGTCAATTTATTCATCAATTGGCACTTCATCATGCGTCGAATGAGAGCGTGAAAAGATCAAGCGAGGCCTTTAATCGTAAGCTCAAAGATGTGCTTGATGCTTATGCGCAAAGCCATCACGTCGTCATTTTTGATAGTGCTCATGTCCTTTCCAGTGGCCAGGATATAACAACATCTATTATTCCACTGCTTGCCGCAGCCATGAGAGGTAAATCATGAAGTGCGTGTTTTTTGGGTTAATGTTGGCTTGTATGGGAACGTTAAGTTTTTCAAAATCCTTTGGCGTTGTGGGCGAGACCTTTCCCGTTGGTGAAATGAGCTTTTTAGATTTCATTGATCTCAGATTACAAAAACTGACAGCGAGTGGCGAGCTGCATGCGATGGAGTCTGAATGGCAGGCACGTGCAGAGCGAACGGCTAATCGTCCGAATCCAGTTGGATTACCTCGCGCAACGTTTAAACGCAGCTACCACTACGATCCAACCGTGATTTTAACGACCGAAATTTTAGATGAGCATGGTCAAGTGATTTTTCCAGCGGGTACGCGCGTCAATGGATTGGAGCAACGCCCTAATTATGCCCCTTGTTGGATCTTCTTTAATGCCGATGACAAAGCGCAATTGCTTTGGGCGCAAAAGCAACAGCACCAATGCCAAAATCCAAAACTGATTTTAACCGGTGGTGCGGTGCGCGATGCCGAACAGGTATTGGAAGGCGCAATTTATTTTGACCAAGGCGGACGCTTGTCCGCACGTTTTCAATTAAGCGCAGTTCCTGCAACCGTCACACGAGATCAGAGCCGTTTACAGGTTTCAGAAGTCGTGATTAAGGAGAGTGGCGATGAAATTTAAAGGAATTGTTTTAAGTGCGCTACTCACATTAACCGGAGCGGCAGACGCATCTCATTGCACGGGGCACTTTGTGAATCCGATTAAAGATGTTTGTTGGCGATGTCTATTCCCACTGTCAATCGGTGGCTCGAAAATCGTGGGGAGTCATCTGCCTGACACGCGCAATGCATCCTCGCCAATCGGTACTTGTCCATCGTCTATCGGATGGCGAGTAGGTCTTAATATTGGCTTTTGGGAACCACAGGCTCTTGTGGATGTAACCGATACGCCATACTGCTTGGTAAATTTGGGCGGACATCAAGTCAAGCTTGGGGCGAAGCAATCCCGTGGTGGTCAACATCATGTAGGGCAAGGCGAGGTCGGTGCATTTTATCACGTACATTGGTACAAATACCCGTTGCTTAATTGGCTTAATATCATCACGAGCGTTGGTTGTTTACAGACTGGCGACTTTGATATCGCCTATTTAACCGAGCTTGATCCCCTATGGTCAGATTCAGAAATGAGTTTTGTGTTGAACCCAGAGGCTACTTTATTCGGTAATCCCATTGCACAAACCTCCTGTGCTGCGGACAGTATTTCCTCAACACTCCAGTCCCTTCCATTAGATAGTCTTTTTTGGTGTGCGGGTGCACAAGGTAGCCACTACCCATTAACAGGACACGTTAATGCACCCGTATCACCGGTTCAAACAGCCCTTCTCTTAACGGAGCGCCTGAATTACAAACTGCATCGAGAATATCTTATTCCTGATTCCAGTCCTGATAAAGGCGCCATTTGCACCGAGCACCACTACCCAACGATTCCAAAGTCACGCTATCGCTACGAGATGGTCAATCAAGTCGCCGATGGTGGGCATTGTTATCCAACCGGTGCATCAACGCTTACATGGGAAGCGGGCAAGATTAAACCGCATACGCCTGACCAGTATGGTTTTTTGGTGTGGCGAAAAAGAAATTGTACATTTTTGTAACTAAAAAAGGGGTCGTTATCGTGAGTAAGTCAATGCTGGGAGTCATCATGAGCCTTGTGGTGTTTGAGGCGATGAGTGCGCCGACAGCACAAGTATTTGTTAGCTTTTCAATGCCTGAGCGTTTACTACAGCAGACATTGAGCGAAAGCGCACGTCTAAATATCCCGGCGTTTCTTAATGGGCTTGTTGAGAATTCAATGCCTGCAACCGTTCGGCGTATTCAAGCGCTTTCAAAAACAATTCCGAACCTGAACCTGCAAATTGATCCAACCGCTTTTGAGCGATTTGGGATTAAACAAGTCCCAGCGCTCGTTGTAGATAACGGGAAAGCGTTTGATGTGCTCTATGGCAATTTGTCTTTGAGTGATGGTTTGTTACAAATCGCAGGGCATGGTGATAGTGGTTTGACCGTGAGTGATGTTAGGAGATTAAGCGGTGGTTAAGGTGATTGGAATGACAATGCTAATATTCAGCACATTCGTGCGTGCAGAAACAGCTGTACCATTAGATACAGGTGATGCGTTTAAACGTGCGCTTGAACAATTTAAGCCTGGTGAGGCATTAAGCGGATTTACTTCAAACCCACCAGAGGCTAGTCTCAACCCTACTGAAAATAATGATGGACTAAAAAACCAAGGGCTTGCCAATGTTCATAAAAATGAAACCTCCGAGCTCATTTACACAGAAGGCAAAACACGAACAAAGGTCATAGCCAATCCCAATAGTCCAGAAATGCAATATGCCGAGCATTTGATTGAAGGAAGTGACACCGTTAAGACAGGCGGTTGTTATGAAGCACCACCTATTTGCACGACCAATACAACAACGCATGCATGCGAAGAAAATGTGAACTACAGACCGTCCATCTGTCATGATGAGCTACATGTTCAGATCAAGACTCAAACGCATCAATTCGCACGAACATTACCTAGAGCTGGACGTTACACTACATTCAATTTAAGCATGTGTTTCCCAGGGGAAAGGAATTGCAGTGCGGCTAATCTGGTTCACCTGAGTCCTCATTGTGAAAGCATCGCAGTTACAGTGACTGTTACGAAAAAACGCAGAAATATGCCTGTACCCGTTACGCAAACTCCAACATGTAGTCAATTGGATCTCACGCTGTATAGCAAGGGCATTGCAAAAGGGAGCTACTTAAATTTCACGGTCACTGAGCGTTTAAGTGAAGATGTTTGGAATAAAAATGCATGTACCGCTCTAAAAAATAAATCGAGCGATGGCACGTGTATTCTTGAGAAAAGTGAGCATTGTCTTGAACCGAACGCCACCAAAATCATCGAAGGATTACCGATTAGTCGTGCCTGTTGGGGTGCCTCCACTCAATACCAATGTATCGACCATATTGATAGCACCTGCACGTCGTGGATCAATCAAGGTTGCTCGCAAACAACGTCCTCTTGTGTAGCGCAAAACTTAGGCGTGTGCACGGCTTATTCACAAACGTTTGAGTGCCAAGAAACTACCTGTGTTCCGCAACCCGATATTTGTATGCCATCGCTTCCCTGCACCGACGGCTCCTGTGACACAACTAAAAATGAAGAAAGCCACGATATGAGCGAGGGCGTTTCACGGCTAGGTGCATTGGCGGGTGTGGCAGGTGAGGTATCCACCAACCAAATTGCTGAAGGCATGGCTAAGATTTTTGCGGGATCGGTGATAGATTGCAAATCATATCCTCTTGGCTTTCGTGATTGCTGCACCGACAGTGGATGGGGCGATTGGGTTAAACATTGCCCATCCGACATGCAAGTGCTTCAAAAAGCAAAAGACGAAAATCGTGTCGTTTCCCTTGGAAAATACCGAAAGCATAAACTCGACCTCGACTATCACCATGTTTATTGCGTTTTTCCTTCAAAGCTCAGTGCCATTATTCAAAAAGAAGGTCGTAATGCACAGCTTCATATTCCCTTTGGCAAGGCAAAATCACCTGATTGTCGCGGGATAACCCCTCAAGAATTGGAGCGCATCAATTTTGACAAGCTTAATTTATCGCCGATTGAACAAGAACTCATGTCCCGGCTGCATGTACCCGATGCAGGCATGGCTTCAAATTTAAATCAGGCTCACATCGAGCGACTCCATCAGGAGGGGCGAGCTCATGATTAAATGGTTTTCAAGCATAGCGTTGATTCTAGCTACGACCATGGCATTTTCAGATGAAGCACCCATTGGCTTTCTTTGGTACAACACACCAAAGATTCCCGTGGCTGAAAAAGAACAAAAACCACAAGGCGTACCTTTTAGTCAATTGAGCTATACCCAGCGCGATAAAGTGCTTCACTTCTACACCATGGAAGCGATGCATCGTGCGCGCCAAACAAAATCAATGGAGGACATGCGCGAGTTTCTTGCATTGCAAGATTACTGGCTACAAGAATCCTCACGGTTTAGAAATCTTTTTCAAAAAACGATGCTCTATTATCCAGAGTATGATTATTCAGTCACGCACCCCACCTCAAGTATTGGCACGAAAATACTCGATGCTGAGCGCGAGAAAAATAATAAGGCCGCAATTCAAACGCTTTCAAAAACGCATGGGCTGCTCTTTTTCTACCGCAGCCAAAACCCTTATGACCAAAAACAAATTGCTGTCCTGCAAGACTTTTGCACGCGCTTTGAATTGCCATTGATTCCAGTGAGCGTGGATGGAAAACGATCGCCCGAACTTCCCGATTCACGATTGGACAAGGGGCAAGCAGAGGCACTAGGCGTGCGATTTTTTCCGGCTGTTCTGCTTGTTAATCCTAAGAACCAAGAAACGTTGCCGATTGCGTTTGGATTCACAACGCAAGATGTGCTTGAAGCCAATCTCGTCAGTGTCATTCATCATTTTAAGGAAGAGGACGTATGAAAAAATTATTTACCATTACAATTGTCGTCATGAGCTTATGGCTAGGCGCCGCTTCTGCTGAAAACGGCCATACGCTGTCAACACGAGACCATTTTTTTCAAACACATGGCTTCGTGTTCTTCTTTGCAAGTACGTGTCCGTACTGCCATCAGTTTTCGCCCGTTCTAAGCCAGGTATCAAAACGGCTTGGCGCACGCGTCCTGCCGTTATCGTTTGATAATCAACCACTACCAGAATTTCAAGAGGTGCTGCCTGCCACCAGTGATTGGACAACAGTTGCCTTTAAAAACGCGTCAATTCACTACCCCGCGTTATTTATTGCCAACCCTAAAACCCAAGCTCTTTATCCGGTGTCGATTGGGTCGCTGAATGAGATAGAGCTCACAACCCGTATAGAAGCACTCATTCCAAAAATCATGGCCTATGAAAACACCAAGGTGACAGCATGAAAAGAATCATTAAAGCGTTGACACTCAGTATCGCCGCGGTGAATTGCGCTCATGCCGATGTCGCCGGCGATATGAATACCTTTTTCAATGGAATTGGCTATGCGTCAAATGTCACGCGTCCCGCTGCGTTTCAATCCCAAGCGGCAGGATTTTACGGTGGAGGTTCGTTATTTGTGCGTAATCGCGTGAGCCGTTATCAGCTTGTGGAACTTGATTTACCCAGCTATCGCGCAGGCTGTAATGGCATTGATTTATTTACGGGAAGCATGAGTTTTTTGAGTCATAAAAAGCTCGTGGATCTAGGCAAACAGGTGATGACGAGCAGTGGCGCATATGCGGTCGATGTGATGCTCGCGACTACCGTTCCAGAGTTAAAACAAGTACGAGACTACCTGCAAACGCTGGAACAAAAGGTCAATCAAATGAGTGTGAACTCATGTGAAATGGCGCAAAACTTTGTCGGCGGTATATTTCCAAAAACGGCCGCTTCGCAACAAAAAATTTGTAAAGATCAAGCAGCAATGGGTCGAAGTGGCGTGGTATCGGACTATGTATCTGCTCGCATGGATTGCGCGGGCGACGCACATGACGGGATTATGGCAAAAGCTGAAAAAGATCCTGAACAAAAGAAACAGGTGGTTTTAAATAAAAATATTGTTTGGTCAATTTTGCAAAACAACGCGTTCTTAAATGGTGATGTGCAACTCGCTGAAATGGTGATGAGCCTGACAGGAACCCTGATTATTGATAGCCAAGGCAAGGTGAAAGTTGTGCCCTCGTTAGCGGGAAGTAGTCACTTCATTCAAGCCTTACTGGGAGGTAATAAATCAGCAAGTAGCGAGCAAATGTGGCGATGCAGTGACGAAACCCCTGGAACCGCTTGCATGAGCGTCAGCCTTAAAGAGATGAAAATCGATGATAGCCAAACATTGACTACACGTGTTCGAAATATGATAGAGGGTCTTGATACTAAATTAAAAAATGATGATGTCCCTACCGCTGAGGAACAAAATTTCTTAAGCCTCACGATGTTTCCTGTGATGAAGTTTCTAACGGTGTTGAACAGTACGCATTATAACGATGCGGCCGTTGAAATTGAGGGTTACTCAACACTTATTGCTGAAGATTTGTTGCAGCATTATTTAAGCGGCTTACTGCAAGACGTGGCGAATGCCACGGCAGGCTCCGAGCTCAATGAAGACCTAATCAAAGATATTCAAACCCGGATACGAGAGGCCAACCGTGAGGTTGCATCCATCGATCCAAAAATCGCTCGAAAATTACAAGAAAAAATAACTCTCATTTCGCGCATGAGCGAGATTGAGAAACAACTCGCCAGTGGTCTTGGGAATACAGCACATTAAAGGGGAAACACATGTCAACAGAATACTTAACGATTCATGTCTTGGCGGCGGGTGATTTATTCACCGATGTTCTGAATGCCATCACGGCCTTCATGAATCAACGCGATTTTTTAGGGTTATTAAGAATCACCGCGCTCATTGGCATTGTGATGGTGTCTGCTGGATTTTTAAAATCTCGCGATCCGACTGTTTTTGCTAAATGGTTTCTGGGCTATGTGCTGTGTACGAACCTTTTATTGTTACCTAAAACCAATGTACTTATTGAGGATATCTCAACACAAACCTATCACAAAGTAGATAACGTACCCGTCGTATTTGCAGCAACCGCCAGTCTTTTAACATCTGTAGGTTATGGGCTTGCACAAAGCTATGATGCGCTCTTTGCAACCCCCGGCGATTTCGCCTACACAAAGACAGGCGCGCTTTTTGGTGCGCGATTGATAGAGTCCGCTCGTGATTTCAGAATTCTTGACCCTACGCTCAAAGATGAAATGGATCATTATTTTCGCTCCTGCGTTGTGGGCGATATTCGGCTGAATCAAAAATACAGTGTTGGGGATTTGGCTGGAAGTGACAACATTTGGAATTTGATTACCAAAAAACCATCGCCACTTCGTATGACTGAAGTCGGCGGGGCTCTCGTGACCTGTGCTACGGCCTCAAGTGCCGATGGCAAAAACAGCCTTAAAGCGCGATTGGATGCTGAAATTCGAAGAACCTACAGCATTTTTGGAGTAAACCTCTTTGGAAAACAAAAAAAGACTGATTATGAAAAATTGTTTGAAACGCATTTAACCTCAGCTGCACTCTATTATCAGGGGCTTACGGACACCTCAAGTAATATCTTTTTACAAGCCATGATGATTAACGCCATGGGTGATGGCATTAACCATTATCAAGCGTTTACCGACAGTACGGCCAGTGTCGTGAATCATGAATTTACCAAATCCCAACTGCAACACCGTTGGAGTTGGGATATCTTGGGTCAAAAAGCCGTGTGGTTTTTACCACTATTACACACCAACCTCATGCTGATTCTCTTCGGCGTGTTTCCATTGGTGCTGGCGCTAAGCACAATGCCTGGCGGTGGTCATATTTTCAAAGGCTATTTGCAATTCCTCTTATCACTCCAATGCTGGCCAGTGCTCTTTGCGGTTATTAATCACGTGATGACCAATGTTGGCATCGATGGTGTGTCTGGGTATGGGCCAATGACGATGGTTAATTTGGATAAAATGACCGAATTAAGCCGAGATATTTCAGGGGTTGCGGGTTACATCATGGCGATGATTCCGTTTATTGCAAAAGGCTTGGTGTCTAATTTAGGCGAAGCCTTTAATGGACTGGCGACAAGCATCACGGGACATGTGCAAGGCTCAGGAATGGCCGTGGCCGGAGAAGCTGCATCGGCTTCTTTTGGATTGGGTCAAACAAGTTTTTATAACTCAACTGCCAATAACTTCTCAGCCAACAAGCATGACTCCAACTGGTCGCATATGCATGGAATGCATGCCGAACAAGGCGGTTCTGGTGTAATTAAAACCATCACGGGTAGTGGCGAAACGGTCTTTGATGTAAGCCCCGGGATGTCAAAGAGTGCCGTCTCCATTAACACATCAGAAGCCTTGAGCGGCTCCCTCAATCAAGCCTATGAAACGTCCAAACAGGCAGCCATTAATGAGTCGCAACATTTCCAAAGCGCACTATCCAATGCGGCGCATCGTGCGATACAGCTTTCAAGTCTAGATGGTCATGACATGCGGTTTGGCGATGGAGTATCCAGCCAAGAATCAGGTCAATATACACAAGCATTATCAAAAATGACGAGTATCGCCAGCGATGTTTCCAAGCGTTTAGGTGTGAGCCAAGAGGAGGCGATGACGACGTTAACATCTATGAGTGCGGGCTTTCATGCAAGCGCTTCTACTGATCGCAGTGTTCTTGGTCATATCGGAAAGTTGGTTGCAGGATTTGATATCGGCGGACGTACAGATGAGAAATATGACCGTTCATCAACCTCCGGCGATCGCTATCATGAAAATACCGATCACACTGTGACCGCAAAAGAAGCGGCTGATTTCAATAAATCATTGAATTACGTCAGTCATTTTGCACAAACGCACCATTTTGATGATTCACATTCAAAAGGCGCGAGCCTTTCTAACCAGTTGGGTGCGGATTTACGTGACGCTCAAACAGCCAGTCATAATATGGATTCGTCCTTGTCTACGGCCACACGCGTACAACAGGCACGAAGTTATGTTGAGTCCCATGGTGCGCAAATTAATGCCGATCTCAATCAAGCCTTTCCGGGTTATGTGGCAGCAACGGTGGGAACGGCTAAACGCGATGAGCTCTTTTCGCACCCAGGCGACATGGCTTCTATTCAAAAACTTCAAACATTAGGACAGGATTTTGTAGCGCATAAACGGGATGAGTTAATTTCAGAATTTGGCAATCAATCTCAGAGCACAAAAATCGATGCGCTCTATAGCCAAAATGCACGCCCCTTGATTGAGAAAGAAAGCCAGATGGGCAGTTCCTATCAAACAAACCATGATGCATTGAATCTCAATGCCAAAAACGCAGGCGTTACTATGGATAATATCTCGGCCAACCAATTCAAACAGAACATTCAAGGGCAAATGGAAAAGAGCCGGAACCAGACAACAAATGATGGAGAACGCTTGCACGGAGGATTTAAAGAAACAACATCAGAGGTCAATCAAGCCATCCAAACCGGCAAAAAAAATGCGAAGCGCCTTCCATTTATGCCGCATCACAATCCTAAAGAGGAGGAGCATTAGCACTACTCCAAATAACAAAGTCTATTCATAACAGCTTAATTTAAGCCACAAAACAGCAATGGTTAGCCGCTGCTTTGCCCAAAAATCATGAAAAGGAGAAACAATGAGCACTGAATCAAATTACAAACACTACACCCGCGGAGGTCAAATTTCTTTTCATAATCTGCGGATGTGGGATCAAATCACCAAAACACTCCTTTACTGTTGTATTGGGATCTGGTTTTTGGCCAGCGGGCTTATAACGTGGCTGCTGACCGGTAGCGATAGGTTGATTCAGGCAGCGGCTTACTATTACGCGCTATTCCTTAATATCGTTGGCATGACGCATACCTTTGAGCTCCCTCATCTTGGGCGTGTGCTTAGGCGTTCAGTACACGATTTAGTGAATAACCCCTATTACGCCCGTAATGCCAATGCATGTTTTGATGCGTTGATAGAGGCCGCTCTTATCGGCGGTGGTCTTGCTCTCATATTAGGTACGCTTGTAGCGGTGTATTTTATTCGCAAGGGAAAGTTTCAAGCCAAGAATCAGTTCATACGCGGAACAAGCCTTGTTCCAAGCGCTACGCTTAAAAAACAAATCATTCTAGCAGGTCGCGCTTCTGATCTGAATTTCGATGGGTTTCCTCTCATTAAAGACTGTGAAGTGCAGCATTTATTAGTGCACGGAACGGTGGGCATGGGAAAAAGCCAGCTCATTATGAAGCTGATGGATGGACTTCGCGCACGAGGCGATCGAGTCATTGTGTATGACAAAGGCTGTACGTTTACCGAAAACTACTTTCAAGATTCAAGCGACGTGTTACTTAACCCCTTTGATGCCCGCTGCGCTAATTGGGATTTATGGGCAGAGGCACCGCGAGATGAACTTCTTGAAAATATGGCCGAAAGTTTAATCCCAATGCACGGAGAATCTGATCCATTTTGGGTGAATGCCGCACGAACGGTGCTGTCTTCAGCCGCTTCAAAAATGCGACACGACCCAGACCGTTCACTTGAAAAACTACTGCAACTCTTAGTCACGGGCGAATTTACAGAATTGGAACCCTATCTAACGGGTACAGCGGCAGCAACGCTTGTAAGCCAACAAATCGAGAAAACCGCGATTTCTATTCGCTCAGTCATTACAACTTATTTGAAATCCATGCAATCGCTCGGTGGTTTAAATGAGTCTGGCAAAGCGCCGTTTTCAATTCGTGATTATATCCTGAACCCAGACAACAACGGCTGGCTGTTTATCTCTTCAAATGGCGAGCAACACAAATCATTAAGGCCGTTGATTTCAATGTGGATTGCGATGGCGTCGCTTACTCTTCTTAGCCTCCCCGAGAACCAACATCGTCGCATTTGGTTTATCTGTGATGAATTACCGAGCTTACATAAATTGCCGCTCTTGGGCGAAACCATTGCCGAGGTTCGAAAATTTGGTGGGTGCTTTTTACTTGGTATGCAAAGTTTCAGCCAGCTCGTAAAAGTTTACGGACGAAGTGGTGCTGCTGAAATCTTTGACCTACTCAATACACGCGCCTTCTTTGCAAGCCCAAGTCATGAGATGGCGCAGCTTGTCTCTAAAGAATTAGGTGAGGAAGAAGTCGATGACACGCGTGAAAACTACTCCTACGGCGCCAATTCAATTCGCGATGGCATATCACTTGGAAAAAATAGGGTTATTCGACCCCTCGTGACCTATCCAGAAATCATGGGATTGGAGGCGTTGGAATGTTTTCTGCGTCTACCCGGACACCCCATCACGAAATTAAAACTCAAATATCAAAAACGCCCCTTAGTGGCAAAAGGATTTATTGCACGTGAGTTACCGCTCAACCAAGTGAATGTCTCAGATTCTGCAGTTGAGTCCATGTGCAATGAAGAAACCGCTAATGGGCGGGTTGATGGGTTCTCGCCAAAAAAGCAGAAACCATCGTTTGAGATGGAATCAATTTTTGAAACAAGGAGCTAAATCATGTTAAGCCTGCGAATACAACCTATCAGTCAGGCCGGTGGGGCCGCACGTTATTATTTTTCCAAAGACAACTATTATTTCACGGGTGAATTATCCGCAAGTTGGCGAGGGCAAAGTGCTGAGCGCCTTGCATTGGGTGAACGCGTTAGTGTTGAGCAATTGGAAATGATTTTAAGTGGTGTTTTGCCTAATGGCGAAATCATTGGATTAAAGTCTCTAAGTGGTGAGGTCAAGCACCGCGGGGGCTATGATTTAACTTTTTCCGCACCAAAATCAGTCTCATATCTAGCGTTGGTTGCAGGTGATAAAGACTTTATTGACATCCACCAGCGGGCTGTTCAAAAAGTATTGCAGATCATTGAAAAAGAGGCCGCTCAAGCACGAAAAATGGGTCTGTCAGGTGTGGAGTATGAAAAAACGGGCAACCTAGCCTTTGCGACTATTCTTCATGACACCTCACGCGAACAAGATCCACTGCTCCACACGCATGCGCTTATGATGAATTTAACCGAGCGTCTTGATGGAAAATGGCGCGCGCTTGCCTCCGATATCCGAAAAAATCACGGCACGATGGAATGGATTATGGCCAATCAAATTTATTTAGGATTAGTCTATCGCTCTGAGGTTGCAATGGGCGTCAAATCCAAAGGGCTTGAAATCGCACCAACTGGTGATCCTCACGGACTCTTTGAAATCAAACATTTTAACCCGGACTTATTAACTACGTTCTCGAAGCGACGCACGCAAATTGAGGGGCAAGTGGAAAGCATGCATTCAAGCTCATTGAAAGCGCATGATAAAGCCACTCAAGACACACGCAAATATAAAAAAGAAACCAATCCTGAAGCGCTACGTGTGAAATGGACTAACGAGAGTCAGGCGTTAGGTGTGGATCCATCGACCTATTTGGATGTATTAAAACAAAAAACGTCTGCTGCAAAACAACTGGGATCCAGTGACGTTAGTCGTGAACAAGGGCATGCCGTTCTTGATGCCATAGCCCACCTTGAAGAACGGCGTTTAAGTTTTACTTATCAAGACGTACTGCAAGCGAGCCTTTATTTTTCTCTAGGCGAAACGGGCTATGACACGCTCATCCAAAGCATCGAACATGAAATCAAAGCGCAACGTTTAATTTCGCTTGATGATAAAGAGAATTTATTCACGACCAGTGGATTAATCGCCAAAGAAAAACAGCTGATTGAACAATTAAGCACGTTTACCCCACAAAAAAAAGGGGTCCAATGCAAAGGTCATGGAGCTGATCCCTTATCTGTGCAGAATACAGTCATGCGTGTTTTGGCGAACAAACAAGGCGTTATCCGCATTCAACAACAAAGTATTGTCTCAAAAGACGTACTGCTTGCCCTGATTGATACAGCTACGGATTCCAAAACGATTCGAGTATTAAGCCCCACACGACTGCTCGCCAAATCTATTAATGAAGCGACCAGCAAAAAACCTGAAACCCTTTGGCAATGGTTAACGTCCATCGGCAAAAGTGAGCTTGCCCAAACGATCGCAGGTTTTAATCATGAGCACAAGGCATCACACCTGTTACCCTTTTTTAAATCCCGAAAAGAACATGAGCTCATTATTGTGGACGATGTAGGACGGTGCGCTCCAGATGATTTGAGTCAGTTATTATCGATTGCATCAAGAAGCCAAGCCAAAGTCATTCTGCTTGAAAAATCAGAGGGGCTCACAGGCTTTAAATCCGATATTCCCGGTCTTCTGGACAAAGCGCAGGTGTTAACCTATCAAGTAGCAGATAAACAAAAACATACACCTGAGATGCAGATTCATGAGGCACGTGATAAAACGGCACGCCTGATTTTAGCCGCTTCGGAATATACACAGCTCAGCCGATCCGATCGTCAAAAAACCTGTGTATTGACGGTTTCAAAGGCTGAAAGCTGGGAGGTGAACCAGAATATTCGCCGTCAATTAAAAGAGACCGGTGCATTATCTGCGATCCAAAAAGAACTCAAAACATTATTGCCCGTCTCCCTCACGGCAAGCGAAAAAAAAACCGCTAAAAGCTATCAGCCAGGTTGGGTATTGCTCCATAAACTACAGGATAAAACTCAAAAGTTAACGATTGTAGCGGTTGACGAAAAGAAACAACTGCTCGTCGTGCGTGAAAAAAGCGGTTTACAAACCGAACTGCCGATGAGAAGCATTACTCAAAAAACCCACATTTACGAGGAGCGATCATTGCCGGTTTCAATTGGAGAACAATTGGTTTCAACCGGTGATATGCGCTTTGAAAGGGTAAAATCCGGTACCGCTTATGAAGTGACCGCCTTCACACGCCACGGCCTAAAATTAAAATCAGGCACTAAAACGATTCACTTACTGAATACAGATCATCTTCCGTTGACGTATTCTTATGCTAAAAACCTACACGCGCATGATCACAAAACGGTAGATAAAACCATCCTCACCATGCCATCGTATTGCTTAAATAAAAACATCTTGGCGTTAAGTGCAGAAACATCGCGCCAGTCATTAACCGTGATCACGGATGACGTTGAAAAGGCCAAACGTCATGCAGAAAAGCTATCTGTGAATCAATCGGCTATTTCCATCACGCTTGAGGCTTCAAGTGCCATTAAGGTGCTTGATAACCCAACAACAGAGGATTTATTGCGACATTTAGACCGCGCCATTGCAGAGCTCACGCGGACTAAACCCATAATTACCGAAAGTGAGAAAGCGTTGAAATTTGCCATTTCGCATTTGTCTGAACGCGAAGCTGTGTTTTCTAAAAATGAGTTATTGACGGTTGCCCTGCAAAAAGCCATCGGTGTGGCAAATGTGGACGAGCTCTCATTAAAGTTGAACAGTGACATTCAGGATGGTCAACTGTTACGAGCCCCTAACGACATGCTGATGACCATTGAGGCCAAGGAATTTGAGGCACAAATTTTATCGACCGTTAGAGCGGGTAAAAATACAGTAACGCCAAGACTTGATATTAAGACCGCCGAAGAAAAATTAAACACGTATCCGCTTACCCAGGGACAAAAAGATGCATGTCTCTTAATTGCGACAACAAGCGATCGCTTTATTATGATCCAAGGGTTTGCTGGCACAGGAAAAACCACGATGACTAAATCAGCCATTGATGTGATTCAAAACGCCAAGACCTTGATCGATATGCCTCTCGACATCATTGCGGTGGCACCCACTCATCAGGCTGTAAAAGAAATGAGGGCATTAGGCATTCAGGCGCAAACGCTTAAAAGTTTTCTAATTGAGCAAGAGCAACATCCGACGTTAACAAGTCGGTCATTGGTGTTGCTTGATGAGTCATCGATGGTGTCCAATCGTGATGCGGCAAGGCTGGTTGCCCATATCCATAATGCTGGTAGCCGATGCGCGCTGTTGGGTGACGTAAGCCAACACCAAGGGATTGAAAGTGGGAAGCCGTCCGCTATTTTACTGCAAGAAGGAAGCATTCGCGTGGTCAATATGTGCGATTTGGTTCGTCAGAAAGTGGAGAGTTATAAGGAAGCGGTTCAAACGTTAATTCAAGGCAATACGGATAAGGCACTCAGTCAATTGGCCAGACTGCCTTTGCAAGCTATTGAGCGAGAAGGGTCATATCCTTTGCTTGAGTGTATCACTACCTCGGTCGTTGAAGTGGTTACTACCAGTGACGTCCATTCTCAAAAGACCGTTGATGTCTTTAAAAATGAAACGCCTCTATCAATGGCCGTGATGGATTACCTATCCAGAACCCGTGACTGTCGAGACAATACTATTGTCGTTATTCATGAAAACAGACACAGGGAAGAAGCTAATCATCTAATTCGGGAAGGATTAATGGAAAAATCGGAGTTAGGATGTGAAAACAAATCTTTTGGAAGGCTTTTAAGCACCAGTTACACCACGGCCGCGCTTTATCAGATTGAAACCTTTGCTGAAATCCTGAAAAAACCCGGCACCTATCTTCTTAAAAAAAACAATCAATACTACAAGATAACGGGGATTGATGAGGCATCACGGGTCGTCGAGCTTCAACAGTTACAAGGCGAGAAATCCATCTTTATGCCGGAAAAAGAAAATCAAGACTGGAAAATCGAACTTTTTAAGGCGGCAGAAGGCAAAATATCCGTTGGAGAAAAAATTCATTTCAAAAAATCAGACAAAGCTCAGGCGCGCTTTGCAAATGAACGGCTGGTTGTGACCGAGGTTTCTGATGATTCCTTTTGCGTGAAAGATACATCCGGTCAAATGCAAACGCTTTATAAAAATGAGTTGAAAGACAGTCATTGGGATTATAACTACACATCCACCAGCTATTCGATTCAAGGAAGTTCATCCCCTTTCGTCATTGGTGTCGCAGATACCCAAAATAAAAAGACCAACCATTTTAGAAGCTTTTATATCATGGTCTCCCGTGGCTCAATTCACGCCATGATTTACACGAATAATTATGACAAATTAAAAACACAATTGCGCGTCACACCGAATAAAACATCCGCTCTTGAGGCGCTAGGGTTAATCCATCATGCGCCAAAAATATCTGAAAACACTGCATCAGTGGTGAAGAATGCGCCTCAAAAACATCACTATGATGTACAAAATGTTGTGCAAAATCTGACATTAAATACCGAGTGTGTCGCACAATCGTTGCTTGGCACGCCGAACACAACGCTCTCTTCCAAAAAAGAAATGCGTTATGGGTCAAAGGGCAGCTTGAGTATTTGCTTGGTCGGAGATAAACGCGGAACATGGTTCAATTTTGAAACGGGCGAGAAAGGAAATTTATTGCATTTAATTCAAACGTCACTGAACCTTGATTTTAAATCGAGCCTTGAATATGCCGCCAAAATGACCGGTGATGATTTAAAAGAAATGGTTCAATCAACCCTACAAAAAATATCACCACCGCCTGAAAAAACCGATGATAAGCCGAGTAAAACGCAACGTTACGCACAACAGCTAGCGAATGAATCAACACCCATTGCCGGTACTTTAGGTGAACTTTATCTGAAAGACACTCGTGGTATCAACAACGTTGCAGGACAAGACATACGTTTTCACGCAAAAGTGTTTACTGGGAAAGATGAAGTGATAAAATACATGCCAGCACTCCTGTGCATCGCGCGTAACAAAGATCAACAAGTACAGTCTGTTCAAGCGATTTATCTTGATATCAACACCTCAAGTAAAGCTGAACTTGACGTTCAAAAGAAAACGTTTGGTAAAATTGCTGGGGCGGGGGTCTTGATTAATGAATGCCTTCAACAGAATGCAGTATCCTATATCACCGAAGGAGTTGAAACCGGATTAAGCGTCCGTGATGCTGTTCAAAACGAACGTGTTATTGCAGTTCTTGGCAAGCAAAATATGGTGTCTATTGATCTGAATCTTCTAACGAATAAAGTGGTTCTTTGTCTCGATAACGATGGAAAATCAATTCACGATGATAAGATTATCCAGCAAACCATTGAGAGGCTAAAACTTCATGGTAAAGCGGTTGAAATTGCCATACCAAACAGAAAAGGAGATTTTAATGATGTATTAAAATCTCACGGGGTTCCAGGTGTTATTGAGGTATTAAATAAAACATTTAAACCAGAAACGCTTCAAGAAAAATCGCTTAAACTCTCAATGACTGATACTCAGATCAAAGAATCTATTGAGCGAATTTCAAGGGAGAACAGATTGGTTGGTTTGTCAATAAAATCATCAAATATTGAGCACGCGAAAACATTACAACGGGTCGAAATGGAAATAGGTTGATGAAGTCCTTGGTATGGTGCTGGAAAGGGATTCAAGTTGAATAATTTCATGTAAAACAATGTCACCCAACGCGACTTAAATGGCTATTTTTACAGCGAGCAGCCTTTCTTTGGGTATCATTTCAAGCATCATACACTCATATAAATTAAGTAAACTCGTATAGGTTGCACGCTCAAGCTTTCCACTCGTATAACATATCAGGGCAATGCTCTTCATTCCCTGAGCCGTCTGCAAACTCTACGATTTTAAAACCATGTCGTTCATAAAAGTGCCTAGCATCTAAATTTTCTTGGAATGTGCGTAAACGAATAGGGCAATGTAGAGATTTCGCCTTGGCTATCAATAATGAGCCAACCCCTTTTCCAGTCGCCCCAGGTAATACATACAGTTGCTCAATCCAATAAATTCCTTGTTTCTCTGTAAGAGCCATCATGCCAATGATCGTATCATTCTGTTCAACTATCCAAACTTGGGAGTTTGGTATCAATATGTCATGCATCCACTGTTGAATGGCCGCATCTGAGTGAACAATTGGCGCAAAAGAAATATATTTTTTACGAGAGGTCAAATAAATATTCGTAATAATATTTGCGTCTAATTGTGTTGCGATTCTCATTGAGAGTTTTTGTGTCATTATAATCACAAGGACAGAATTAATCAGTTATTATGATACAGAATAATCTAATTTAAAACGGCGTATTTTGGTGGTGTAATCATCAATTAAGCCTTAATTCCCATTAACTCATTTCCACTTTGATATAACTTAACTTGCGTTACAGCATTATTTTTATTTCTCAAAAACTTAAATTGCATGTCAGGAATTTCTGCATAAAATGTATTCTCTGATTCAGCAAGTAATGAAATTCGCGGTTGATTTGAGAATTGAGCTTCTAATTGACAACCATTTAATGTTATCTGAAGATTCATGTTTGGCTTAGTGTTATATAAACCTACATATTGCTCAAGTATATTGAGTGGTACAGCAATTTCTCTCTTCTCAAACGGTAATAAAACCCGTTTATCATGTACCAATGCAGCCAATTTAAGACCGATATTTTTCGATAAGAAACCAATGTCCCATACATATCCTATGGTATTCAAGTTCGATAAAACAATAATGGAAGTCTTTGTTTCAGGGCAATAAATTAATACTGTATTGAATCCATTAATACCACCATCATGAGTAATCACTTTAAGCCCATCTATCTCTTTAATTTCAAAACCAAAACCATAGTGTTCCTTGAATGGTTGGGTCATTTTATGCAGTGAAGCAGATGAGAGAAGTTTTCCATCAAAGAGTCCTTGCGTCCATTTCCGTAAATCTTCCGTGGTAGAATAAAGAGAGCCTGCCGCATAAGGCAAACTCATATCTAAATATTCTGCATTGGTGAAAGTACCAGAATCGTCTTTTGAGTATCCAGCAGCGCGATGCGGAATAACGTCTATATGTGAATCATAACCTGAGTCTTGCATATCCAGTGGACTAAAAATATTCTCCTTGAGGAAGGCCTCGTATGTCTGACCACTTAAAACTTCAATCAAATACCCAAGCAATACATAGCCAGAATTATTGTAGGCATATTGTGTTTCAGGCTCAAAATCTAAAGGCTTATCAATAAAAATTTGTATTTGTTCTAATGGTGTTTTTTTACATGCTGTGATGGCTCTAAATTCAGGAAATTGGGTGTAGTTCGGAATCCCATGCGTGTGGTTTAATAAGTTAAAAATTTTTATATGTTTCCATGCTGAAGGCGCATTTGGCATATGTTGAGCAATAAAATCTTCTATTTTTAATAGCCCACGTTCTTCAAGTATCAAAATAGCTGCAGCAGTAAATTGTTTGGTCAATGATCCCAAACGATATTTAGTTGTTGGTGTACTTGGAATTTGCCATTCAAGATTTGCAAAACCATACCCTTTACTCAATAGAATATCTTGATCTGCAACCAACACTGCACCCATAAATTCCTGGCTCTTAACGTACGACTGAACTATATCATCCATTCGTTTGGCCTGTATTTTAACCATCTCATCCTCCTGCTAAAGAATTAATGCACGTATTGCTTCTCAATTTTGGATATACCCATCAATAAAATGATCAACTTTTTTCTTAATATTAGAGATATGATCTTCCGCGTTATCATGTTGACTATTGAGTTTTTCTTTATCATAAACACAGCGCAAAATATCCGTACTAAATCCCAGCAGCCTTAGCAAATAAGTCGTGTGCTGGGCTTTCAATTCCTCTTCCTTCTCGAGCCTCATCTTTTCTTCATCGCTCATACCCGCAGCACCCTTATTACGCTCATAGATCTGAATCCCTAACGCAATCATTTCTTTCATGACTTGAGAGCTAGAATCATAGCCTTCATCTTGTTTTATTTGCTCAAGCTGAAGGATTGTTTTTTGACTGAGGTAACAATAAGATTTAGGCATGGTTCTATCATTTAAAGTGAATATAGGCTGTATTATACGGGGTGTGGATTGGGTGTGTAAACCCATTAAACTATCATTAAATAGGTTGTGGATCAGGTGTGTATTGTATATAACACTATGTTTTATATAGAGAGTGGATGCACACCCATGAGAAAACAGCTTTTTTGAGGTTTTAAAAATCAATAATTTCACACAACACTATGATTTTGCAGGGTTTTTATGGGTTGCAATACCATTGCGAGGGGTGTGCTACTCTCTTTGATCTTATCTTGTGTCTTCTTGGGTTGCTTTATTTTTATGGGTTTTATTTTATTGTTGTTTTATGCCTGATTTAAAAGCGCGGTTAGTCGCGTGTTTGTGATTATCGCTTTACATGCCATAATTAAAATTCATTAACGTAAAGGCGCTCACTAACATGGTTAGGGTAATTCATTTCTTAAATAAATATTTAAAGTATGTCAAGATCGAATTAGCAACATCAATACAGATTATGGGGCCAAGTTGCGATCCAAATCATCCTAACTATTATAAGACTTATATCAACCCAACCACAGGCTTACCCATCAGCGGATCAGTTGATGCCTCAGGTAATACTTATGGCGCCTATCATGATGATTATTACCGCTGTTCTTCAGATGATTATTATCGAAATCGAGACTATTATAATTCGATCAATAATTACAATAATTCGCACAGTAATTATAACAATTCGTCTTGCAATTCTAATGATCGATATTAGTATGTGAAGATTATCAACGTACGTTTAAATGTGCTTGTTGTCCCATCAGTAAAACTAACTCGGAAACCGCATTAAATGCCGTTATAAGCCGCCTAACCTATCTACCTGCAAAATGTTTTTAAATTGTAAGAGATTTTTTGCTTCTATGAAGAATTAGATACAATCCTGGCAAAACAAGTAATGTCAAAAAGGTTGATGATAAAATCCCACCAATGACAACCGTGGCAAGCGGTCTCTGTACCTCAGACCCTGCCCCCACATTAATGGCCATAGGAACAAAACCTAAACTCGCAACAAGAGCAGTCATCAAAATCGGACGCAAACGAGTAAGGGCACCTTCAACAATAGCATCATACAACGGTTTTCCTTCATTTATCAGATTGCGAATAAAAGAAACCATTACCACCCCATTCAATACAGCAACACCCGATAAAGCAATAAATCCAACCCCTGCTGAAATAGAAAAAGGAATGCCCCTTATCCAAAGCGCTACAATCCCACCAGTAAGGGCCAAAGGTACGCCTGAAAAAATTAACAGTGCCACACGTGCTGAACCAAAAGCTACGAATAAAAATCCTAATATTAGAAGTAGCGTAATGGGAACCACAATCATCAATCGTTCTTGTGCTGAAATGAGTTGTTCAAATGTCCCGCCATAATTTATCCAAATTCCAGGAGGTAATTCAACCTTTTCACGGATGGTTTTTTTAACCTCCTCAACAAAGCTCGCTAAATCTCGGCCACGTACGTTAGCGGTAACAACCACACGACGCTTCCCATTTTCACGACTTATTTGATTGGGTCCGTAAGCAATGGTTAGTTTGGCAACCTCTTTGAGAGGAACATAATTGGGCTTTTTTGACGTCCAGTCTGTCTCAGGCAGCGTAAGTGGTATAGGAAGCTCTTCTAACGTTTTTACATCGGTGCGAAGATACTCAGGTAATCGCACAACGATATCAAATCGTCTATCTCCTTCAAATATCTGCCCTGCCTCCTTTCCCCCCATCGCGACCTGTATCACACTTTGTACTTCAGAAAGGTTAAGTCCATAGCGTTCTAAAGCCGCCTTATTCGGAATAATAGATAGTACGGGTAAGCCGGTTGCTTGCTCAATTTTGATATCAGCAGCACCGGGAATTTTTGTAAGTACCGCTTTAACTTGTTTAGCGAGCGTCAATAGTTCATCGATATGATCACCAAAAATTTTAATCGCTAGATCACTTCTCACGCCAGAAATAAGTTCGTTAAAACGCATTTGAATAGGTTGAGTAAATTCATAATTATTCCCAGGGATTTCTTGCGCTGCTTTCTCCATTTCGCCAACCAACACTTCTTTAGGCTTTGCAGGATTTGGCCATTGTGCCCGCGGTTTTAGCATCACAAATGTATCTGCCACATTGGGTGGCATGGGATCTGTAGCAACTTCCGCCGTACCAATTTTACTAAAAATCTCCTGCACCTCTGGAAATTTTTTGAGACGATTTTCTAGCGTTATTTGCATCGTAATGGCTTGTGACAAGCTAGTGCCTGGGATCCGCATGGCATGTAAAGCAATGTCCCCTTCGTCAAGGCTTGGAATAAACTCTGCTCCAATGCGAAATACCAGCAATAAACTAAGTAGCGTGACAGCTACAGCACCGCTTATCATTTTCCATGGATTATTCATGCTCCAATTTAATAACGGTTGGTAGCCTCTTTTAACAAAGCGAACAATGGTGTTTTCTTTTTCTTCTACTTTGCCCGTAATAAAAATAGCAACAGCAGCTGGGACAAATGTTAAGGAGAGTAAGAGCGATGCTAAAAGCGCCATCACCACAGTTAGCGCCATCGGATGAAACATTTTCCCTTCAACGCCTGTTAGCGTAAAAATAGGTAAATACACAACTGTTATAATCAAAACACCGAAAATGCTGGGTCGAATGACCTCAGCCGTCGCCTCTGATGTGACATTAAACCGCTCATCCTTGGTTAATAAACGCCCCAGTTCATGTTGCGCTAACCCAAATCGACGAATACAGTTCTCAATGATAATGACCGCTCCATCAACAATTAATCCAAAATCAAGCGCACCTAGACTCATTAAATTACCTGAGACGCCCTGTGCTACCATGCCGGTAATGGTCATTAACATCGTAATGGGAATAACTGCTGCGGTAATCAAAGCAGCTCGGATATTGCCTAGCAAAAGAAAGAGAATGACGACCACAAGAAGCGCACCCTCCAATAAATTTTTCTGAACGGTCGCAATCGTTCTATCTACAAGTTTGGTCCTATCATAAACAGGCTTGGCAATAATACCTTTGGGTAGACTAAGGTTAATCTCCTTTAATTTATTCGCAACACGTACAGAAACTTCACGACTATTTTCGCCAATTAACATCATCGCAGTGCCTAAAACCACTTCTTCCCCATTTTGAGTGGCAGCGCCCGTTCGTAGGGGAGCGCCCAATTTAACATCTGCAATATCACCTATGCGTAAAATGACCTCATCCCTTTTGGCAACAAGAATTTTTTTGATATCTGCGATGGTTTTCACTTGTCCTGGCAATCGAATGAGATATTGCTCACCATTTCGCTCAATATAACCCGCTCCCACATTGGCATTATTTTTTTCTAGAGCCGCCATCACATCGCTAATGGTTAATTGATAAGCCAATAATTTTTGCGGGTAAGGCATGACATGAAACTGTTTTTCATAGCCACCAATAGAATTAACCTCGATAACCCCTTTGGTATTACGAAGTTGAGGTAAAATAACCCATTTTTGTAACGTTAATAGATCCATGGGCGTGTATGCACTACCGTCTTCTTTTACAGCACCAGGCTTAGCTTCCACGACGTACATGAAAATTTCGCCCAGTCCTGTAGCGATAGGGCCCATTCTGGGCTCTAAACCCGTTGGTAATTGGCTTTCTATTTGTTGTAATCGTTCAGCAATTAATTGGCGAGCAAAATAGATGTTCGTTCCCTCTTCAAAGACCACGGTCACTTGTGAAAGGCCGTAACGTGATAGAGAGCGGGTATAATCGAGCTTAGGAAGACCAGCAAGCGCTGTTTCAATGATGTAAGTAACGCGCTGCTCTACCTCTAATGGCGAGTAGCCTTTTGCTTCGGTATTAATTTGTACTTGGACATTGGTAATATCAGGGACCGCATCTATAGGCAGTTTTTTATAATTGTAAACACTAAACCCCATTACCCCGAGCACCATTAGCAATACAAACCAGCGATGGCGAATAGCAAAAAGGACCGTATTCTCTAACATAAAGGAGCTTCCCGTCTAATGATCATGCTCAGCACCTGCTTTTTCAATATCCGCTTTAATGAGAAAACTATTGGTTGCGACGTAGTTGATGCCTGGTTTCAAACCGTTTTTAACCTCTACCCACTCTCCATCATTTTCGCCTAGCTGAACTGGTCGCATTTCGTATTGATTGCCCTTGGTAATGAAAACCACTGTTGAATTTTTATCATTTTGTAGGGCGCTGGATTTAATCAGAACAGGGACAGATTTTTCTGCAATCAAAACATCACCTCTAACAATGGTTCCGGGTCGCCACACCTCTTTTGGATTAGCAATAGTAACAATGGCAATGACTGTTTGACTCAACGGATCGGTGGTAGGCAAAAGCATCGCAATGGGTGCCTGCACCTCTCTATCTTCCTCTTGTGAATGAATAGTAACCATTTGCCCTTCATTAACCTTGCCTAAGTCACGCGGGAAAACATGGAGCTCCGCCCAAACATCTGACAAATTAGCTAATGTAAATAAGGGCTCACTTCCAGCCACGTTCCCTGCACTGATGTTTCGATTAAGAATACGTCCATCGGTAGGCGACCTCACTTCATAATCTTTCAAGCTCTCGTTACTTTCTATAGTGGCTAATAAATCTCCTTTTTTAACCGTATCTCCCCATTTAACAAATACAGCTTTTACCACCCCTGGGAAACGGGCTCTAACATCTGTTGTGGTATTACGGTTTAATGTGATTCTGCCGTTCAGATGGATAAATTTCTTAATGATGCCAGGTCCCGCTGTTTCTATTTTGATACCGCCTTCGTTTGCAGCGTCTGCACTTAACTGTGTTCTTCCCTCATAAGAAGAAAACGTCCATTCGTATAATTTGTCTTGATAAATCGCTTTAATTTTTACATTAAAGGAATGTGGCTCATTTATAACTTCGTTACTTACCAAATAATCCCTCTCGGGTTTAAAAGTAACACTAGTGCGTTCCCCATCTAAACGCACTAATTCCAGGGTTAACTTAGTTTGTGTTGGAGGAATGGTTTTACCTTCAAACGCTACGTAAGCGTGAAATTTGGGTGGTGAATTTTTTTCAAACAGAACGAGTTCAATAGAAAATCCATCTTTACGAAATAGCCTACCCTTATGAGGACCTGGCTCTACATCTTGCCCAGTCTCAGTGGTCTGGCCCGCAGACGCGAAGTGCAGGCGTAAAGACAGTCCCCATAAAGCGCCCATAATTAGGATAGCGATGATAATGAGAAAATAATGGTGTTTTTTCACGTCATATTCCCTTACTAAGGT
>CANJHO010000013.1 GCA_947474165.1 Legionellaceae bacterium | reverse complement strand
TTATCTTGCATTCATCTTTAGGTTTTGTAAACTCTAAAAAATGCTCAGATTAGCGGTGCTAGTCCTGCGCTTTTTTAGAGCTTACAAAACCTAAATCTAAACGCAATCTAAGCGCTACCTGTCAAAACTAAATGGAAACGGTACTAGTATTCACCTGCTCTATTTATACTGAGCGGTCAAAAACTTAAAATTGTGACCGCGCGCAGTATATCTGGTTTTGTAAGCAAGCATTTCTGTAGCGTTTTTCTCTTCTGAGTTCATTGGTCTATACTTAACATATTGCACGGATTCAATTGTTTTTAGGGGGTATATTTTGAACAGAGAAGACGTCCCTGATAGCCCACAAGAACTCCCAGAATCGTCGCCCATGGAGGTGCCGATGATACCGGATTATGAGCCCCTGCTGCCTGATACACCAGAGCCTGAGCCCTTCAATACGCCAGAGCCTGAGCCTGATTCAGAGTAGCATGCTTTGGTATTTTGAACGTTTTTGGTGAGGATGCCATGAATAAATTTGTGAATCGTCATGAAGCGGGCGTATTGCTAGCAAGCCTTCTCAAGCAATATGCCCATCAACCGAATGGGGTCGTATTGGCACTGCCCCGTGGTGGGGTTCCTATAGCCTATGAAATTGCAACGGCGTTATCCTTGCCCTTAGATGTGTTTATTGTTCGAAAATTAGGGGTGCCAGGTCAGGAGGAATTTGCCATGGGTGCGATTGCTTCAGGGGGAACGATTGTTTTTAATGAATCGGTCGTGAAGGACCTCCAGATAGACCCCACAGCCATTGATCGGGTGGTCCAATCAGAACAACAAGAATTACTGCGTCGTGAACGGTTATATCGGGGCGATCATCATTTCATATCGCTTGAAGGTCAAACGATTATTCTCGTTGATGATGGGATGGCGACAGGTGCAAGTATGCGCGTGGCGATTATGGCATTGTATAAACTGAAGCCTACGCGTATTGTTATGGCAGTACCCGTTGCCGCTCATTCAACAAGTGATGCAATGCAGAAGTTGGTTGATGAGTGGGTTTGTCCATTGCAGCCGCCTAATTTTCAAGCGGTTGGTTTGTGGTATGAAAGTTTTCCACAGATAACAGATGATGAAGTCATTGGATTTTTGGAGAAAGCACGAGGTCAGTTGAATAAGTAATTAAGGTATTAAGATTTCCCCGGGTTATTGAGATCTTGGGTTCGTTTTAATTAAGAACAGGAGACGCAAAATGTCATCACATAAAGGGCCAACATGGGTACTGGTTACCAACTCAAATACTTGTCGATTTTATGATTATTGCAAAAAATCGCATCAACTCAAGTTGTTGAAAGAAATAAAGCACCCTGAAAATTTATTGAGAGACAGTGAATTAACTTCAGACAAACCAGGTCGATACCGGGCTAATGATGAGGGTTATGGCGCATTTTCACAGCAGTCTGATCCAAAAGAAGTGAAAGTTGATGATTTTGCTAGGGAAATTGCCAAAGCATTGGATCAGGATCGAAATACCAATGCGTTTGCAGAATTGATTGTGATTGCACCGCCCCATATGAAAGGTCTTTTATTTCTGCATTTGAATAAACATGTAAAAGAAATGGTCGCATATACGATAGAAAAAGACATCCTGTATTTAAAAAACAAGGAGTTGGAAGAATTTTTGCGCATCCATCCACAGTATCCTGGCGTTTGATAAGCAGTATAGATTAACCCTCTGCGGGCAGGAAGCTTTGAAGTGAAAATCAGCAGGGGGATTAAAAAATCCGCCATGATGGCCGCTTAAGGTAACGACTGTGAAAGAACAGCACTCTACATTAACATTGAAGTACTTAGGGATTAATACCTATAAAGAACCCATTATCTATATGCGAGAAGATTGTCATATTTGTAAATCGGAGGGTTTTTATGCACAAATACGTGTGCGAGTGATACTCAATGATCGCGCGATCATTGCAACGATCAATACGGTTGAAACGGAGTTATTACGGCATAATGAAGCAGGACTTTCCAATTATGCTTGGGATTTATTATCAGCACAGCAGGGCGATATTATCTCAATTATGCACCCGAAACCGCTGGATTCGCTGAGTTATATTCGTTCTAAAATTTATGGTAATGAACTAAAAACGGATGAAACAAAGCACATTATTGATGACATCGTATCAGGAAATCTCTCTGACATTAATATTGCCATGTATATCGCTGCCAGTGCAGGTGACCGATTGTCTAAAAAGGAAATTATTGATTTGACCCGGGCCATGGTGGATTCAGGCCAACAATTAACGTGGGATGCGCCTTGTGTTGTCGATAAACATTGTGTAGGTGGATTACCTGGTAATCGGACGACACCAATTATTGTTTCAATTGTTGCAGCGTTTGGTCTCATGATTCCTAAAACCTCTTCCAGAGCAATCACCTCCCCTGCGGGCACCGCGGATACCATGGAGGTCTTTACAACGGTGAATTTAGATCTTGCCTCAATGAGAAAAGTGGTTGAGAAAGAAAATGGATGCATTGTGTGGGGGGGCGCCATGGCTTTAAGCCCTGCGGATGAGTTGCTGATAAGAATAGAAAGAACCATCAATTTGGATAGCGAAGGACAAATGGTGGCATCTATTTTATCGAAAAAAATTGCAGCAGGTTCAACGCATCTGGTGATTGATATGCCGATAGGGTGCACGGCCAAAGTGCGATCGTTGACCCGTGCAAATTATCTCAAAAATTATTTAGAAGTGATCGCCTTAGAATTTGGTCTTGATATTAAAGTTATTTTTTCTGATGGGCAACAACCCATTGGCCGAGGCATAGGTCCGGTACTTGAGGCGCTTGATGTATTGGCCGTGCTCAATCGAGATAACGATGCACCTAAAGATTTACGTGCCCATGCCTTAACTTTGGCAGGCCACATTATTGAGTTTTCTCCTGGTATTGCGGTGGGGCAGGGACTTATCATTGCCACAGACATTTTGGACAGTGGTAAAGCCTTGGCTAAATTTCAAGCCATTTGTAACGCACAAGGCGGGATGCGTGAGATTATTAAAGCCCCATTGTGTCACACCATTGAATCGATGCGATCAGGCACCATTGTTAATATTGATAATCGATATATTGCGAATGTTGCTAAATTGGCTGGGGCGCCTTATTCAAAAGTCGCTGGTGTTGAGTTATTAACGCCACTTGGGACAGTTGTCAGTCAATCCCAACCTCTTTTTAAAGTCTATGCCCAAACGCAAGGAGAGCTTGATTACGCTCTTGATTTCATTCGGGAGGGTCATGAGATTTTTCAAATGGAAGGCGGTTCATGAAAAGGCTTTTTCTAGATTGAAGGATATTTTTATCCTTTTAGTATAAAGCACGAGCCTGTTCCTCAGTCGCGTTAATTAATCATTGGCTCGGTTTCCGTGGCCTAATTTAAATCATTTTAATACAATCGTCCTGCTGCTATATGGTTTGTTTGAGGTGCACTTGCTGGATTGACTTGGGTGCACCTCGGTGTAAATAGACGCGCGGAATGAAGCAGGGATGATTGATCAGCTCGCTGCATTTCTTGAGTAGAGAGCGCTGGTTGTGTTGATAAAATAGGATGCGCAGGGACCCAATATTTTGCAATCATTTTAAGCGATTTGTTAACAAAAATAGATTCTTTGAACGATAACCCGTCGATCATGCCCTGGGGATTCATCGCTTCATTCGCCCTCATTAAATCAGCGGTTGTTCGCAATCGATTTAATATGTGGAGTGCCATGCTCATGCTTTTTTGTGGTAGCACCTCAAGCATTGTTTTGAATTTTTGTAGGCTTATGTTTTGGAAATCGGTGGGTTGATCGATGAATGTGCCCATGAAAAACATGGCTAAAAAACAGGGTGCCGATAGATCGGTGGACGCTTCATTGATTTTGAAATGGGTATTAAAATAGGCCAAACACAGGGGATAGGTGTCGGTTAACTCAGGATATAGACCGGGTAGTAATTGATTGTGGTTGATGAATTTTATTGTTTGCTCGGTTCTTATGGCAAACCGATCAAATAGATAGTTTAATGCAGCATGTATCATCATTTGCGCATTGGGTGCACTCGCAAGGCGCGTGTTTGGATGGATATAATCTTTTAATAATCCAGAAAGACATGGGCCCAGATGGCATGCTGGGTACTTGATGATGGTTTTTAAAAAATACCCTATTTTATTCAAGAACAGGGCATGCATTTCCTCTGCAGATTGAGTGAATTGATTGAAAACATTTAAAACAAGTTTTCCACAATTGGTTGCGCGAGCGGCCTCAGGATCCATGCATGCGCCACCGAACAATTGAGGGGATAAATGCCAATGCGTCGCACTCATGGTTAAGGTGGCATTTTTCGTGTCTTCTAGCGCCTCTTTTAGCGATAAAGAGGCTAGAGAAAAATTAATATCCACCGCCAAGGTCATCGATTGCATGGGATCTTTCTGGGTTAACAACAATAAACAATAGTTAATGCGCGTGGGTGTTTGGTAAACCCTCCTAGACTGAATGGTGACGCCCAATGTATTGATTTTATTTAATAAGGGATCGAGGATAGCCATCGCTTCATCTAGCGTATGATTTTTTTTAGGATTGATAAAAAGATCATAATCTCGCTGGGGTTGATTTGAGCTAGAAAAATGGCTGCCATTTAAAGAAACATCACCATAGACTGTCAAGTGCTCTACAAAGACATTCAACCAGCGCATCACCTCCGGGCAAATATATAAATTTGGATTTTTGAAATAAGCATCGCTTAACAGGAGTAGCGCCTGTTCAATGATATATTTGGCATGGGCAATGTCTGTTTCCTCTTCTTTTTGATCAGGCATTGATTTGAAAAGCTGTAAACATTTTCCTAATTCACAACGTAAACTCCAGCACAACCGGCTCAGGGTTTCATTCCACTTCGATTCAAGTTCTTTTTGCTTATCCTGACTCAGGAGGTGATAGGGTTCTGGATGACTGGGTCGTTCTTTTTCATGGGGTGTTTGATTGAGCGCGCGGATAGTTTTAACGCTTAAATCCACCTGTGTTATCGCTTCCTCAAATCTTGGTGGAAAATGGCTTATCTTGGCGAGATTTAAAATTTCAAAAGCCATTTTATTTAGGGGTGTTTTTATTTGGGCGTATAACGTATCGAGTAATTTAATCGATACGGCAGGTTGTGATGCCAAAGAAGATAAATCAGGCTTGCAGAATGAAGCTGCTTTAGCAGCAGAAGGGGGGGGAGGACTTGTTGCGGTGGTGCTCTTGGTTAATGCCAGTTCTTGAGTGACCATCAATGGCTCGGGTGATGATTTATTTTTTGTCATGTCCTCTATTGGGTCATTTGTCATCTCAGCACAAGCTGTTTTACTGGATTTTTTTTTCTTTTTGGTTTTTTTAGGACTCACTGTTGAATCAGGCCATGATAATTTGTCGCAGAGGGCTGCCATCGCTGCATCATTCAAATAGGGGGGTGCGACGCCTGCATCTCCATTGTTTACTTCAATAAAAAATTTCTGAATGGACTCTCGTAACGTTGGGTTGACTCGCTGAGAGTGGCTTGTTTCCTCAAATAGGACCTTTAATTTTAGTCTAAGCGGGGTTTCTTCACCCACTAAAAGGATTTGTTTAATCATGGAAAATATCAAGCGTTTCCAAGCATTTTGCTCTAAAACAACAGGCTTATCCTTTTCACGTAATAACAATACAAGAATGACCAAGAATGATTGGGCTGTTGTACGAACAATGTTGGGGTTGATATTCACACCCAAGGTAGGAAAATAGGGTAATGACGAGGATGAGATGAGTGTATCAAGTGATTTTGATAGTTGAGAGAGATAATTATCCGATGAAATGGCCTCTCTGCGCGTTCCTTTGGCTTTCGGTTCGGTCATTTTTAAGATTGACACCATGAGAGACGCAAGTGGTTCAGCGCTTGTTAAGGCAATCAGCAGAGGCTCAATATTTGATGGTTGGCAATGATACAACACCTCGAGTATGAGATCAGTTTCTGTCAGTAAAATGATTCTCAAAAGACTCTCACTAAGACAAATCATATTTTCAATGTAATCGGTGTCCAGCGGCATGAGGCGGTATTCTTGGTTAAGCCGCTTTAACAATTCACACAAATGAGAAATTTTTTGATCAACATCATCCTTGTGATGCTGAAGTATGTCTCCAAAAAGCTCATTAAATAGAATATAGACTGTGGCAGGTAGTCGTGGATTATGCTCAATGCATCGCCATGCGCTTGCAATTTCACGGGTGGGAATGTTTTTGAATGTTGCTGGGAGGCTTTTTTTGAGTTTTGTTTTAATGCCAGTGCATTGCAATAAATAATCGGCTAGCTCGATTTTTTTTTCAGGGCATATCGAGAGATACATGCAAAAGGTGAGTGCAGAGCGGATATCATCGGCTTTAATGATTTCCCTAACAAAACGTGCGGGGTATCGATCTGGCATTTGATAGGGGCCAAATTCTTCTGAAACCAGTTCACAAGCAAGACAATTACGGACCAGCTCATGACTGGAATATTTTTTATAAATCCCATACATAAAATCAAAAAAAAGATCAAAATCGTAATTGGGCGGAGGGGGTCTTAATGAATCTTTTAACAGGATCAAGCCTTTTTTTGAAAATACCTGATCCCCGTCTGTACTGAGAATTAAATGCGTCATGTGATAAAAAAACCCAGGTTCTGTTTGAAAAATAGAGGGTAAATGTTGATGGGGATTAAAAAGTAAATCAGATAAATAAGCATAAGTTTTTGCATTAAATTTTTTTTCATTCATCAGGAGATGATAAACATGCTCAATATGGCTGAATGGCTTGAGTGATGGATTAGCCTGTTCTAAGCGTATCATGGCCTTTGCTAGTACTAATAAACGGGGGGATGGGGGGCTTTCACCTTCATCATTGGGTAGAGGGTAGCGCTTGATGCGGAGGATAGCGCTTAATAGATGATGAAGGCTGTTTATTTCAGGAATGTTAGGTTCCAAGAAAAAACGGCAAAGTCTAATGCCATTGATTAAGGGAGTGATGTTTAAGGCATCTTGTTTTAGGCCAGATGGAAGATGATTCAATAGGATATCTAATGCGAGGTATGCGAAAATAGTGCAGATATAATCCAAAGTGAATGAAGGGATGTTGTTTAATTGCACTGAATGATATTGCTGAATGTCATCCTTGATTTTTTTAACATCAGTCAGTGGAACTGCCAATTCGTTTAAGGAAAGATTGATGCAGGCAAACCAAGGCAATTGCTCAATCAGTAAATTGGGTAATTCGTTCGTCATTGCGATGGCGTTTGGCAACGGCATGCTGTCTAACGCGCTCGGGATTACAAAAAAATTGAAAAGAAGGAACTCAAGTCGGTTGTGATGGTCAAAAAGGGCTGTAATCAATTCTTTGATATTCATTGGGGATTGAATATCAGCTGATTTGGGATCATAGTGCTGAGCCAATGCCAGCACACGAGAATCTTTGAACACGGAAGCCGCTTGTAGGATCTTGCTAAATTTTGATTTAAACATAATAAAAACAGCTTAAAGCGGGTTTAATTGTTGAATATAGGCTGATAATGCAGTGAAATCTAAAGGTTTTGAAAAATAATATCCTTGGATATAATCACAGCCATGCTGTTTTAAAAAGTCAACCTGGTCTTTTGTTTCAGCCCCTTCCGCAATGACTTTCAATCCTAAATTGTGTGCAAGTTGAATAGATGACTTCACAATAATCTGATTGTTAAGATCGCTATCGACATCCTCAATAAAAGATTTATCGATTTTCATGATGGCAATGGGTAAGCGTTTAAGCAGGCTTAATGAAGAATAACCAATACCATAATCATCAACAGCAATTTGAATGCCTACTTCAGAGAGTCGTTTGAATTTCTTAATGGTGGCTTCTGGATTGCGGATAATTGCTCGTTCAGTGATCTCCACAACAAGGTTTTGTGTTGAAATAGCCCGATCTTCCATAGACGACAGGATATAATCCGCAGTCTCACTCGAAAGGAATTCATCGGCTGACATATTGATTGAAAGAAATAAAAATGAATCTAAATTTAATTTATTGTAATCATCTAAAGCTTGTTGCATAACCCACCGACCAATCAATGACATCAATCCCATTTCTTCAGCATAATGCAGGAATTGTTCAGGGACTATTAGCCCTAATGTCGGGTGGTTCCATCTTAGTAGGGCCTCAAAGCCACAACAAGTGGTTCCTATTAGATCAATGATGGGTTGATAATAGACGATGAATTCTTTGTTAGCCAAGGCATATCTTAATCTATTGAGAATTTGTTGATCTTGCTTATTGGTTACAATTAAATCAGCTGAAAAAAATTGATACTGATTTTTTCCAAAACGTTTAGCGAGCAACATGGCTAGCTCTGCATTTTTAATCAGTTCAATCGCCCTGTCGCCATTCTCTGGATAAATCGAAATGCCTAGGCTGGCACTGATTTCCTCTTCTTTCTTTTCGTGATTGATAATGGTTACGAGGCTTTTTAAGATGGCCTGCGCTATAGTGTTGTTAGAATCAGGTGAGGTGACTGATTTTAAAATTAAAGCGAACTCATCCCCCCCCAATCTTGCAATGACATCCCCACGCTGGATGTGGTTTTTTAATAATTGAGCGATTTTTTGGAGTAGAATATCTCCTGCAGCGTGACCTAAGGTATCATTGAATATCTTAAAGTTATCTAAGTTCAGATAGAGAAGCACTAATTGTTGTTTGTTATCATGGGAATCTTGAATTGCTTGACTCAATTGTTGTTCAAAATAATACCGGTTGGGTAGGCCTGTAAGAAAATCATGGGTAGCAAAATGCGCCTGTAGTTCTTCTATTTTTTTTATTCCAGACATATTGTAAAAGATAATCAAATAGCCTGGCTCATTATTCCATTCTGTTTTGAGAACACTTGTCTCTAAGTTGAAATGACCCCCCAGGTTATTAGGAATGGATACAGTCGTTGAGATGTCACTGTTCATACTTAATAGCGCGGGATTAAAATCAATGGCAATGGGTTGGCCCATTATTTCAGTAAGATTGCTACCAAATAATTGCGTGGCAGCCTGATTGACATAAACAACACGCTTAGTTTGGTCAATGATCATGACCCCGTCTAAACTGTTATCAGCGACATATAAAAAAGCCATTGTGGTGATTGCGAGTTTTGCTTGGAGCTGATTAATTTCATTTTTTTGTGTTTTGATTGTATTTTTTAAAATGGTTGGGGATTTGTTAATTTGTTTATCTGACACAGATGATCCTCATATCCTTCATTTCACTTGTAGTGAATACAATACGCCAGAGCTATTCGTTATGCAATCGCGATTTTTTGGCATTAGTGAGTTGATAATAAGGATAAAATATCTTGTTCAAGTCGCATGCTTAATGCCTTTATCGCTTCAATGATTGGGGCGGTCATGGTCCATTCAGAGCGCACATCACCTATTTCAAGGCCATATAATAGGACCGTCTTGGGTAATGTTTGAAGTGCTCGGCCCATCTGCATGGCTTCAGCCATACCGATGCTGTGGGTTGATAAAGCAGATCCGACCCCTTCAATCGTTTCATTTTTAAAGCAATGGATTGTGCCGATTTTTGAACCTGTTTTAATGGCATCAATTAAAAAAACACAGCGTGCATCGCGCATTAGTTCAAGTAAATAAAGTCCTGGTCTATCACAATGGCTTAACTCGAGTTTGTGAGGGATATAATGATGCAAGGGTTGAGAGGCTTGTAATAATTTAATCACCTCCCATCCCAGTTGATCATCACCAAAAGGAGAGCCAATTCCCAAAACGCGCAAGGCCATCATGTCCTACCAACATTCAGGCTTAAAAAATGGGTTGAACAGGAAATACAAGGATCATAGTTTCGGATGATCATTTCGCTATAGTGCTGTAGTTTGTCATTGGCTTGTTGAAGCCCAAATTGAGTTAATGAAATTCGTAAATCTTCTTCAATTCTTGCTTGATTTTGACTGGTGGGTGGGATAATACGCGCTGATTGAACAAGCCCTTCCGAATCCATTTCAAATCGCTGCCAAAGCATGCCTCGCGGGGCCTCCGTACAGCCATAACCAATCCCTGCTCGTGGCTTGATGGGGAGATGGGGGGTTGTAGGGACGGCATAGGCCTCTAAAATGCGCTCAGCCTCTAAAACACAATAAAAAATTTCTACAGCCCGTGCGATGATACTGTGATACATGTTTTTACTGGGAAATTGGATGCCAACCTGCTTTAAAACATCTTTTATGGGGTGTGGTAGTTTTTCATAATTAATATTCATACGGGCCAAGGGACCCACTAAATAAGGTTTGCCCTGCAATAGACAATGAAGGGCTGTGGAGTAGGGCACTTGGGATTCTTTAAAATAGTCATCAAACTCATCAATAGAAATGTTGAGCCCTTGCAATGAGACAATATGTCCCTCATTCATCGGATATTCATCGGGATGTTGTATCGCAACAGAGCTAAAATCATGGGAATTATCTGGCAATGGGAAGCCCGCAACCCATCGAATTAAGGCCTCGCAGTCATTGAGGCGTTCTTTTACGCGTTTCAGCATGGCGTCAATGAGCGCGGGTTTTGGGGCTTGATAAAAACCACCGATACAAGCGCCGACCGGGTGAACGGCACGGCCACCCAATAAAGTAATGAGTTCATGGCCCAAGGCTTGTAAACTTAAGCCTCGACGGATCTCAGTGGGGTAAATTTTGGCCATTTCCGGGGCTGAGTGAAAGCCAAAAAAATCAGGGGCTGCTAAAAAATGAATGTGCAAACTATGGCTTTCAAGCCATTCGCCACAATAAAATAAACGCCGCATGTTTCGAACCCATGGCAGTGTCTCAACGCCAAAACATTGTTCAATGGCGTGGGTTGCACTCATTTGATAGGCAACAGGACAAATACCACAAATACGCGCAACCAGATCAAGCACTTCGTTGTAAGGGCGACCTTCTAAAAATTTTTCAAATAAACGGGGGGGTTCATAAATTTTTAGTTCTAATGACTGAATTTGATTGTTTGAAATTTGAACATCTAATGCGCCTTCCCCTTCAACTCTTGCAAGAATAGGCACATGAATGGTGGCGGTTTTATTCTTTGACAATGTTGATTCCTTTAAACTGAGTGCCGGCTTGCTTAAATGCCGGCGCTTGATTATTAATATGTAAAAATTGGTTCACAATGGCTGAATTGCTTAAGCCATTCTTTTGGAAAAGCACACCCAAGGCGTGCGTGTTGGGGTTTTCTGAGGGACCATAACAGGCATAACAAGCGCGTCCCATGCCTGGACACAGGGCACCGCAGCCCGTTTGTGTCACAGGGCCCATGCAGGGTTCTTTTCGAGTGACCATCACGCAGACGAGCCCGCGTCGTTTGCACTCAATGCAAACGGCATCGCGACTTATTTTAGGCGAAGCCCCGGACAACAAGGAGCGGATGGTCGATAAAATTTGGTGGGTATTGACAGGACATCCCCACAATTCCCAATCGACCTTGACGTGCTGGGCAATGGGCGTTGAGGTCGCCAAGGCTTGAATGGTGCTGGGATTTGCATAAATGCCTGCGACCCATTCATCTTTAGAGGCGGCATTTCGCAAGGCTTGAACCCCACCCGCCGTTGCACAAGCGCCGATGGTAATCAGGTGCGTTGCACTCTCCCGAATTTTTTTGATGCGTGTGATTTCATCTGGTGTGGAAATGCTGCCTTCTATAAAAACAATATCAACTTTAGCCTCAGGATCTAGCATGCCTGCTTCAGCAAAATGGACTATCTCAACCAAGTCTGATAATAGAAAAAAAGCTTCGCCTGCGTTTAAAAGCGCCAGTTGGCAGCCATCACATGAGGTGAATTTGTAGACGGCTAGACGGGGTTTGGTCATGCTTAGAATCCTTTCACAGAAAAGAGGGCTTTTATTTTAGGATAGGCAAAAATAGGGCCATCTTTGCAAACAAATAATCCCCCATATTGGCAATGACCACAAAGCCCAATACCACAGGCCATGTTGCGTTCCATGCTTAAATAAATGGCAGTCTCTGGGAGACCCTTCATTGTTAAGGCTTTGACGGCGGCATGCATCATCATTTCAGGACCACACATCAAAGCAATGGTCTCCTCAGGGTGCAAATGCAAGGATTGGATCATGTCGGTGACATATCCCACGGCCCATGGCCATTTGGGACCTGCAACATCTGCTGCAATATGAACGGAGGTATTGGGGGAGGCTTGCCACAGCGCATATTGTTTTCGAAAAATAAGATCCTCGCTGTGTTTCACCCCTTGAAGAATGGTAATTTCACCATATTGTTCACGTCGGGCTAAAATATAGTTGATCATCGACACTGTTGGTGCACAGCCTAATCCCCCGGTGACAATGATGAGGTTTTTGCCCTGAATGTCGCTCAGTGGCCAGCCATTTCCATAAGGGCCACGGATGCCAATTTCATCACCTTCTCTTAAATTTTGTAAAGCCCGCGTCACGCGGCCGACCGCGCGAATGGTGTGTTTAAGGTGGGTCTTGTGAGCGGGATCAGAGGCAATTGAAATCGCTACCTCACCAATCCCATAAAGATAAAGCATGTTAAATTGGCCAGGATAAAATGAGTCGTGAGGCGTATCTTTGGTAAATTGGGTTTCCAGTGTAAAAATTGTGCGAGATTCTTGCGTGTGTTGGGTAATTTTAGCCGTCTTTGGTAAATCAATGCTGGATAGGGGCAGGCTCATTTAGGCAACCTTATATTGGACTCACCTGAAATGGCGGCTAGTTCTTCGGTGATGTCGATGCCGACGGGACACCAGGTCGTGCAACGGCCACAGCCAACGCACCCACTGCTGTCAAATTGATCAAACCAACTGCCAACTTTATGGGTTAACCATTGTCGGTAACGTTCTTTGGTGGTCTCACGAATGGGGTGTCCAGCCACTTCGCTGTGGCCTGCTGTGAAACATGAATCCCACTCTCGTTGGTGCTCAGCGCTTGTGCCATCAAGAGAAGGTTTGTCTTTTTCACTGTGACAAAAGCAGGTAGGACAGACTGAGGTACAATTTCCGCAAGATAAGCAGCGCTCTGCGACGGCATCCCACCTTGGGTGCCCTAAATTGGCAAAGAGTAGATCGCGTAATTGACGTTGATTATCGAAGGGAATGCGTTTGGTTTGCATGGCAGCCGCAGCCTCTACGCCTGCCTTAGCCTTTTGGTTTTGTGTTGAGGTCGCGGTCTTCAGTGTTAAGGTCGCTAGGATCTCCTCTCCCCGTAGGCTCCCACTTTGAATCACAAAGCCATGATTAAGTTCTGTCATGAGGATATCAAATGAATGCGTAATGTTAGGTCCGGTTCCTGCTGAGACACAAAAACAATTATTGGACGCATAGGTGCAATTCACCGCCACAACAAATAAGGCCGATCGCCTCGCTTGATAGTGGATATCCGGGTGTTTGTTGTCTAAAAAAACTTTATCTTGAATCACCATGGCCGCGAGATCGCAGGCACGCGCACCAATGATGGCAATAGCTGGGTCTTGAGCCATGTGGGGATTGAACTCAAGTTTTCCAGCGGGGTTGCGTGCTACTCGCCAAACGGTTTCGGCGGGCTTAAAGAGGAGGGGTTTAATGGCTTGTGGCCCATTAGAGAATGCAAAGGCTTTTTTTTCATCAATCATTTCGAGTTGGTATTCTCCTGGCGCTTGCTTGTCTCGCATGCCCCAGGGTAATTGCTCGGCCAAGGTTATCGTATCATAAACAATGGCACCTTCACTGACTTGTGGTCCAATACAAGCAAAACCCGCTTGCTGCAGGGCATCGAGTAAGGTTTGCAATTCGTCATGGGGTAAAAAATTGGCGCGGTACTTGTCCATGTTTAACAGATCCTTGGTAATTGTTCCCCTGATAACCAATCCATCATGCGCAGTCCACCGGTGCTTGTTCGCAGTTGCACAAAGCAACGCGGATCCGCTATAACTTCGCCGATAAGGGCTGCGTGAGTGCCTTGTGGATGGGCTCGCATGGCATTGAGCAGGTTTAGGCTATCTTCTGGTGCACAAATAGCCAATAATTTCCCTTCATTTGCGACATAAAGGGCATCTAGACCCAATAACTCACAGGCACTGGCGACCTCAGTGCGAATAGGTATTTTTTGTTCATCAATCATAAACCCTACTTGGGATTGAAGCGCCCACTCATTCAATGTGGTTGCAACGCCACCTCGCGTTGGATCCCGCAGGCAATGCAGGGTGGGGACTGAAGTTATCATTTGCAAGACCAAATCATGTAAGGGGGCTGTGTCCGATTGAATGCTTGTAAAAAATTGTAAGTTATTTCGTTGTGACATGATAGCCACCCCGTGATCACCCATATAACCACTGAGAAGGACATGATCCCCTGGGCGGGCATTATTGCCTGACACGTGAATGCCATGGGGCACGATGCCAATGCCTGTGGTGCTGATAAAAACGCCATCGCCCTTGCCTCGCTCAACGACTTTTGTATCTCCTGTAATGATTGAGACATTGGCATTTTTTGCAGCAGTGGCCATCGAGGTCACAATTGTTTTTAAATCGCTTAATGGGAAGCCCTCTTCTAAGATAAAACTCGCTGATAAATACAATGGTTTCGCACCGGACATGGCGATGTCGTTGAGGGTGCCATTGACCGATAGGGATCCAATGTCGCCGCCTGGAAAAAATAAAGGCGAAATAACATGGGCATCGGTCGTCATGACCATGCGCCCTGCATCGATGGGGAAAAGTGCACCATCATTTTTTTGCGCTAAGTATTCATTTTGAAATGCTGGAAAAAAGAGTTGGTTGATGAGTTGTGCGGTGGCGCGCCCACCACTCCCATGGCTTAGATCAATGCATCCTGTTTTAAAATTTAGTTTAGGGCCGAAGGGTTTTTTTATCGACAGCGGCGTAGAAACGATTGTTTCGGTCATGCGGGGATACTCCCTCGGCCATAAGCATACACAGCAGCACAAGCCCCCTCTGAGGAAACCATGCAAGCGCCCAAGGGATTCTCAGGTGTGCAGACGCTTTCAAATAATTTACAATCCATGGGTTTTTTTATCCCGCGTAAGATAGCACCACAGTCGCATTGTTTGTGTTCAAGGCCTGGGCTATCCGGTAGATTAAATCGTTGTTCGGCATCATAATTGCTATATTGGGGCCTAATTTGTAATCCGCTGTCTGGAATGTTGCCTAATCCACGCCATTCAAAGGTTTTTCGTAACATGAGTACCTCATCGACCAGGGCTTGTGATAGTAAATTACCTTGCTCTGTGACGGCACGGGTGTATTGATTCAGCACCTCATGTTGGTTGGCATTGATTTGTTCTATTAACATCAAAATAGACTGTAAAACGTCCAGCGGTTCAAATCCAGAAATAACGATGGGTTTGTGGTATTTTTTAGAGACGACTTCATACGCTTGGCTGCCAATTAAAATGCTGACGTGTGCAGGCCCTATAAATCCATCCAAATTAACGGGCTGTTCTTCTTGATGTTGGGCTTGTAATAAATTATCCATCGCCACGGGGGTGAGTACGTGATTACAAAACACACTGAAATTAATCAGCTTTAATTGTTTTGCCTGTAAAATGATGGCCGCTGTCGGGGGGGTGGTTGTTTCAAAACCAATGGCAAAAAATACGACTTCTTTATTGGGGTTCTTTGTCGCGATATGAAGCGCATCATCTACCGAATACACCATGCGCACATCAGCGCCCCGTGCTTTGGCTTGTAATAAACTGTGTCGATTGGAGCCTGGAACACGCAACATATCACCATAACTGCAGAGGATGACATTAGGCAGGTTGGCAAGGGCAATGGCTTTATCAATTCGCCCGATGGGTAATACACAAACAGGGCAACCGGGCCCATGGATGAGTTCAACGTGTTTGGGTAGCATGCCCACCAGACCATAGCGATGAATGGTGTGCGTGTGGCCGCCACAAAATTCCATCAATCGATAATGTCGCGAGGGAGCTGCAATGGCTGCAATGGAACTTGCCAAGGCTTTGGCAACAGCGGCATTTCGGAATTCTTCAATATACTTCATGGGGCTTCCTGCATCATCTCAGCAAATAGGCGCAAGGTCTTTTGGGCCTCTTGTTGATTTAATTTGGTTAGGGCATAACCCACGTGGAGAATGACATAATCGCCCACTTGAACTTGTTCTAATAATAAGACAGAAATTTCTTTTTGAATCCCACCAAGATTAACCAATGCTCGCTGATTATCGAGTAATTTTAGTACTTCTGCCGGCATGGCTAGGCACATGGTGAGCGATCCTGTTGATAGATATTGTATAGCATAAAAGGTTCCTATTGCCCAGCAATCCAAGCTTGTCCTAGCGATAATCCCCCATCATTAGGGGGGAGGCTTTGGGGTAAATAGACGTGTAATCCGTGCTGAGTTAATTGTTGAGATAGCCCCTCTCGCAATGTTTGATTTAAAAAACAGCCCCCACTGAGGAGGATGACCTTAATCGCTGTTTGTTTTGACCAAAATAAAAGCCATGCCGTTAAGCCTGCTATCAAAGTACCATGAAACAGATTGGCGCCACTGATGGGGTCAAGCGTTAGCAATGCCTCGAAGGTGGGCAACAAACTGAATTGATGGTTATCAAAACGCCATCCGTGAGCTAAAACCGTGGGGGTGGTGACCAAGCTTTCTAGGGTTGATGCGGCCTCGCCTTCGTAGTGTGAGAGGGCATTAATGCCCAGTAACGCACTGGCTGCATCGAATAAACGCCCACAACTACTGGTGAGTGGGAGATGGGGGCTTGTTTTTAATAGATGGGCTAAGCCTGCGGCCTGGGGTTGTTCTGAGAAGCGTTGTGTGATGTCATCCGGCTTGCCCAAGTGGTTTAAAATACTGGCGGCCATTCGCCAGGGTTCTCGTGCAGCGAGCTCCCCGCCAGGTTGGGCGATGGGTAAAAAACTGCCGAGACGCTGAGCATGCGCCTGATTTAATTGTAACAGCTCGCCCCCCCACGCCTCACCTTGAGTGCCGTAGCCATAGCCATCGAGGGCAAGTCCCAATGCGGGCTGAAGGACATGATGTTCTGCAGCGACTGAAGCCAGGTGCGCGTGGTGGTGTTGAACAGCGCTTATCGGAAGATTGTAACTTTCAGCCCATTGCGTGGTATAAAAATCAGGGTGTAAGTCCGTGGCGATGCGTTCAATTTTAATGTCAAGAAAGCGCATCCAATAGGTCAATGATTCATGAAAAAATTCAATGGTGGCTTTGTTGGTCAAACTGCCAAGGTGTTGTGATACAAAGGCTTCGTTGTGTCGGGTGATACAAAAGGTGTTTTTAAGATGTCCGCCTAAGGCGAGTGTTGATGGGATAGGGTAGGGGAGTTTGATGGGCTCCGGCACATACCCACGAGCACGCCGTATAAAAGTAGGGGTGTTATTCATGAGTTTTAAAACAGAGTCATCGGCGCGCGTAATAATGGGGCGGTTGTAAGACACGATGGTGTCCGCAATCGTGGATAGTTTAAGGTGTGCGTCCTCATCATTGATGATGAGGGGTTCCCCAGATAGATTCGCACTGGTCACGATGAGCACAGTGTGATGGGGGAGAGAGTCGAATAATAAATAATGAAGGGGGGTTGAAGGCATCATCACGCCAAGGTGCGAGAGTCCTGGTGCAATCGATTCCGGCAGGCCTGCCTTTTTCTTTTTTAAAAGAACGATGGGACGCGCTGCACTCATTAATAGATGAGCCGCAGGCTTTGGGAGTTCAACCATTGCTTCAGCCTGGCTACAATCAGCGACCATTAAGGCAAAGGGTTTGGTCAATCGTTGTTTACGGTGCCTTAATGTTTGAATGACTTTTTCATTCCTTGCATCAGAAATCAGTTGATATCCACCAAGTCCTTTTAGGGCGATGATACGACCTGCTAATAAAGCAGCTGCTATTGATTTAATAGGCATTGAAAGCTTTGGACCACACGTGATACAGGCCGTTGGTTGAGCATGATAACGCCGATTGTTGGGATCTGAATAATCTGTGAGGCAATCAGCACAAAGGGGAAAATCAGCCATGGCTGTTTGTTTTCGGTCATAGGGAAGAGCACGTGTAATGGTCAATCGAGGCCCGCAATGGGCGCAGTTTAAAAAAGGGTATTGATAATAACGGCTTTGAGGATCAAATAACTCGTCTAAGCAGTCTTGACAAGGACTCGTATCAGGTGAGATGAGCGTTTGAGTGGATCCCGTTTGACTGGCTTGGATTTGAAACGTGGTTTCAAGTGTCAATAGGGGCATTGTTTTTGATTGAATGGTCTCGATCCTTGCCAATGGGGGCAATGATTCGCCAAAGCGCGTTAAAAAAGAAGGGGCTGCTAGGCCTTGGATTTCTATCAAAACCCCCAGTGGCGTATTTTTTACCCACCCAGTGAGGCTCAGGGCTTGGGCTACTCGATAGACTTGGGGACGAAATCCAACCCCTTGCACAAGTCCTGTCATTAAAATTTGCAGTCTTTGCATGGGGATGATATTCCTTGAGGATCTGGTGCATTAAAAATTAGGTTTGAGGGTCAGTATAACATTGTTGTATTATCGACTTACAGATGGAGAAATGAGTGATGAAATCACTGGATATTTTTTTTGAAGAGCAAAAAGAGAAACTACTGAAAGCGATTGGTCATTTAGAATACAGCTACAATAAAATTCTGAAGCTTCCTGTGGCGCCCGCAGAACTTGATGAAGCATCGTTAGAGACATGGGAAAGTTTTGCGGCGAGATTTTGTCGTGTTGCTGATGTATTTTTATCTAAATACTTGAGGGCTTTTGTGTTGTTACAAGATCCGGGTTTTAATGGAAGTTTTCGTGATTTTATCAATCAAGCAGAAAAACTAAACCTTATCGACAATACAGAAAACTGGATGGCGATTCGTGAGCTTCGTAACATTTCTGCTCATGAGTATACGGATAAGGACTTGGCTGCTTTTTTTCATCAATTAAAAAAAGAAGCGCCACGTTTAATTTCTATTAAACAGAGTCTGTAAAAAAGATGCGCCTCACACTGGAAGAGAAAAATGGCATTATCCTCGCGATAGCCCCTTTTTTAGAGGGGCATAAGGCTGAACTAAGGCTTTATGGAAGTCGTGTTATCGATAGTTTAAAAGGGGGAGATATTGATTTGTTGTTGCTGACTGAAGGGGCTGAAATAGCATCAAAATTAACATCCAATAAACACTATCTATTATCAGCCATTAAAAAGAATTTAGGCGATCAGAAAATTGATTTACTCATATCATCCAATAAGCTGTTAGAACAGGCGTCTTTTTTACAGTTGATTTACCCAGGATCGCTGATATTAAAACAATGGGGATAACGATCACAGTTCGGGTTTCATGGTCTTATTGCAGTCTGAACTCACCCATTGAATCCATTCATCAAATCCAAGGCCCGTTGTTGCTGAAAGGCTGATTACCTTGATTAAGGGGTTGATTCGTCGTGCATACTCGATGCACTTTTCGGGATTAAATTCAACGTAGGGCAGTAAATCGATTTTGGTTAATATCATTAAATCGGCATGGTGAAACATCTCAGGGTATTTTAATGGTTTGTTATCGCCTTCAGTCACCGATAGCAGAACGACTTTATAGGTCTCGCCTAAATCAAATAAGGCAGGACAAACGAGATTTCCAATATTTTCAATGAATAGAATAGTCGGAAGGGGCAATGTTAAGGTCTCTACAGCATGGCCCACCGTGTGGGCATCTAAATGGCATACTTGTCCGGTGTTGATTTGAATGGCGTTGGCGCCTGCGGCTTTGAGTCTTTCTGCATCAAGGTTGGTTTGTTGATCCCCTACAATAATAGCCATGTTAAGCTCTTTTTTTAATTCGGAAATGGTTCGGGCCAGTAGCGTTGTTTTTCCAGATCCAGGGCTTGACATCAGATTAAGGGCTGTCATGTTTCTTTTTAAAAAATAATCACGATTAGCTGCTGCAAATTGGTTGTTTTTAGCCAATAAATTCTGCTCGACTTGAATGAGCTCAGGGTGATGGTGATGTGTCTCTGTTATCTCATGCAGCGAGTGTGTCAGGTCGTTTTCTGTGCATCCACAAATTCCACACATTATTCTATCTCCATGCATTTAAGTCGTAATGCTTCGCCTTGCGTGACCGTTAGTAAAAAATTACCACAGCGTGGGCAGGCGTCATAATATCTCTCAAGTTTAACTGTTTTTTGACAGGACTCACAGCGGGCTTGCCCTTCTATGGCTATAATTTCTAATATTGCATGCTCGATGAGGGTGCCTTTGGTGACGGCTTCAAAACCAAAGCGTAATGCAGCGGGATCTATCGCTGCGAGTTGGCCCATTTCTAAAATAACTTTTAAAACACGCGTGCATTTTCTTTCAGTAAGTTGCTCGTTAATTATTCCTACAATCGCCTGGCATAGTGATAATTCATGCATTTTAGTACCGTCTCTTCTGCATCGGAGTCAGGCGGGAATCATTTCAACTCGAATATCTCTAAATAAGCAGGCACCAAACAATCCCAATGAAACTGTTGCTCTATTTTAATTTGAAGTTGCTTTGAGGCTTCATGTTCTCCATGGGTAATGAATACACGTCGAAATGGTTTTTTTGTCTGACTAAGCCAGGTTAATATTTCTTGATAGTCTGCATGTGCGGAGGTGTTTTCTAGTTGGATCACTTCAGCACGAATAGGCACCATTTGCCCAAACATCTTCACCTCTTTCTCGCCTCGAATCATCCTATCACCTCTAGTACCGCCAGCTTGAAATCCACTGAATAGGATGGTGCTTCTATAATCAGGCGCAATGTTTTTAATATGATGTAACACCCGTCCACCGGTTGCCATGCCACTGGCAGAAATAATGATCATGGGCATTTTTTTATTGGAGAGCGCGATGGATTCTTCTACCGTACGAACATAAGTTGCAACCTTGCAAACATCGGCACTTTGTTCGGGGCTAAGGCGGTGCAACTCTGCATGGCGAGCAAACAAATGGGTTACATTCGTGGCCATAGGGCTATCGACAAAAATGGGAATGTCAGGGATCTCGTGCTTTATTTTCAATTGGTAAATATAGTACAACAGCGATTGGGTGCGACCGACGGCAAAAGCCGGAATTAAAAGCGTGCCCCCTTGTTTGATGGTTCGATTAATAATTTCGCCCATCACTTTTTCTGGAGAAGCGGGATCATGCAGGCGATCACCATAGGTTGATTCAGTGACTAAATAATCTGATGTGGGTGGGGCTTCTGGCGCACGCATGATGGGATCTTGTTGGCGTCCCAGATCACCTGAAAATAAAATGGAGGTTTCTTCGTGCACCACTCGAATAGAAGATGCCCCTAAAATGTGCCCCGCATAATGAAAACTTGCCTCAAAACCCTCATGGAGTGTGATGGGTTTATCAAATGCAATGGTTTGAAAATAGTGAAGGGATATTTCAGCGTCAGCTTTTGTATAGAGAGGTAAGGAGGGGTGGTGCTTGGAAAACCCTTTGCGATTCGCATAGCGCGACTCTTCTTCTTGAAGGTAGCCACTATCAGGTAATAATATTTTGCACAAGTCGTGGGTTGCCTCAGTACAGAGAATTTTTCCATGAAATCCATTTTTTACAAGCAAAGGAATATAACCACTGTGATCAATATGCGCATGGGTTAATAAGACATAATCAATGGTTTTAGGATCGATTGGAAGTGGATTCCAATTTCGTAATCGCAGATCTTTATAACCTTGAAACAGGCCACAGTCGATGAGCACCTTCATTTGTGGTGTTTGGAGGAGGTATTTTGATCCAGTAACGGTTTGTGTTGCCCCTAAAAATTGAATGTTCATGTACTAAGACTCCAATGTTTCATGCAGGACTTTGTGAGTCCAACTAAAAAGGATACAAGGCCTTATCCATCAGGGCGGGGAATAAGGGGAGGGAAGAGCGCTTCATACTTCCCTCTACTCATGTTTTACCAGGAGCCAGAACCACAGCAAGTGGTTGAACCACAGCCAGCTGAGGTATAGGAAGCAGTGCTACTACCCCAACTTGAACCCCCACAACCGGTATTACAACCTGTGAGTATAATGAATGATGCAAAAAATACAGCAATGATTATCGTTTTCATAATAGTGTCCTTTTGCATGTTATGTCTATTTATCATAGAACAGGTTTTGGGTATTTACATATCAAACCCAATAAAAGAATATTTTTTTGTTCTATAACTGGCATTTAAACTGCAGCGATTTGATATTTCCAGCCGAGATTATCCAGTTATGTTTATCCTCTCGTATGACACCGCTGCCCACGGTAATCATGGGTTTTAAACAGGTGGTTTTATCAAGCAACCAAGTTTGTTTTGCTAAGGTTGTGGGGTGGGTTGCTGTGATAAGGGTTGATTGATGGGTTTTCTCTACCTGCCAATTGACCTCTTTTCTTGCATTTAAACCTGAACGCAATCTAAGCGCCAATCCTAAGATTTAATGTTGACGAGTCACTGGGTTATGTTTGAAGTATATGATTCCCTTATGCTGAAGTTTGTGTTCTGATCGCAGTTATTCTTATTCATCATTGACAGCCATGCAAGATTTTTTAAATAAAAAGATAGTGTTAGGGGTTACAGGGGGGATCGCTGCTTATAAATCAGCTTATCTTGTGCGAGAGTTAACCCGTTTGGGGGCCTTGGTTAGGGTCGTGATGAGTGCGTCTGCAGAAGCGTTTATTACGCCCATGACGATGCAAGCCTTAAGTGGTTTTGAGGTGCATACCTCACTCTTTAACGCAGAGACCGAGCGCGCCATGGGGCATATTGAGTTAGCACGTTGGGCCGATTATTTAGTGATTGCCCCGACCTCAGCGAATTGTTTGGCAAAAATGGCCCATGGTTTGGCGGATGATTTACTCTCCACACTTTATTTAGCCACAGAAGCGCCTGTACTCGTTTGCCCTGCAATGAATCGATGCATGTGGGAACATCCGGCAACGCAGGCGAACTGTGCTTTATTGGCCAGTCGTGGGGTGTTGGTGGTGGGTCCTGATGAGGGATCGCAAGCTTGCGGGGAGCAAGGTTATGGGCGAATGAGCGAGGCTGAGTCTATTATCAATGCCTTGCGCCTGCAATCGGTTCATCAATTGTTAAAAGGGCGACAGGTCTTGGTAACGGCAGGCCCAACGCGGGAAGCGATTGATCCCGTCCGATATATCACCAATCATAGTTCAGGGAAAATGGGTTATGCGTTGGCTGCAGCAGCAAAGATGGCCGGTGCAGACGTTGTTTTAATCACAGGGCCCACTGCTTTAACACCGCCTTCAGGGGTTGAGGTTTATTCAGTTGACTCAGCTGATGCGATGTTTGATGCCGTCATGCATCATTTAAAACAGGGGATGATTTTTATTGGTACCGCGGCTGTTGCTGATTACAAACTGGCGTCCCCTGCTCATCAAAAAATTAAAAAGAAGGATCAGGCGGAACTTACGCTTCATTTAATAAAAAATCCTGATATTCTTGCAACCGTGGTTCACAGTAAAAAAGCATCTTTTGTGATTGGATTTGCAGCTGAAACAACAGATGTCATCAACCAGGCCAAAGAAAAATTACGGGCGAAACAAGTTGATATGATGATAGCCAATCAAGTGGGACATGGATTAGGTTTTGATAGTTGCGACAATGAGGTCACAGTGCTCACTGAGAGGGGTGAAACTGCCTTAAATCGAGCCCATAAAACCCGATTGGCCGCGCAAATTATTGCAATCCTGGCTACAAGCCTGCAAAATGTCGCGAAATAAATAGGAAGAGCCCATGAATAAATCAATTCAATTAAAAATTCTTGACCCCCGTGTGGGTCATACCATTCCATTACCTGCTTATGCCACAGCGGGTTCTGCAGGGATTGATCTGCGGGTTTGTATTGACGAACCCTTGCAAATTGCAGCGCAAGAGACCGTCTTGTTGCCCACGGGGTTGGCGATTTATATTGCTGATCCACAAATGGCCGCTGTGATTTTACCGCGCTCAGGCCTTGGTCATCAACACGGGATTGTGTTGGGTAATTTAGTGGGGTTGATTGATGCAGATTATCAAGGTGAATTAAAAATATCTTGCTGGAATCGTAATCACGAGCATTTTACCGTTCAACCAGGTGACAGGATTGCTCAACTGGTTTTTATACCCATCGTTCAAGCGACTTTTTCTATTGTTGATTCGTTTATCGAAACCAGCCGTGGGGAAGGGGGCTTTGGTAGCTCAGGGAGACAATAAATGATCACTAAACATCATTACCAGCATCGGCTGGTGGAGCGGGGCGTATTTAGGGCTTACGATATTCGAGGCATCATTGGCACACAACTTGATGAGAATGCATTTTATAGCATTGGAAAAGCTGTGAGTTGTCGCTTACACGCGTTGGGCCGCTCTGCGATATTTTTAGCGCGTGATGGTCGTTTAACGAGTGAGCGCTTGGCTCATGCCCTACAGCAAGGATTGTTAGAGAGCGGAATTACTGTGGTTGATTTAGGGGCTGTGGCAACGCCTGTGATGTATTACGCCACCCATGTGCGCGATATTGACAGTGGGTTGATGGTCACCGGCAGTCATAATCCAGCGGATTATAATGGCATTAAAATAGTGCTGGCCGGCACGACCTTAGCCCATGTTGATATTGACATGCTCTATGATTTAGTCACAAACAACACCACTATTCATGGTGTGGGTCAATCGCAGTCTATGGATATCATGGCGGAATACATTCAGCGCATTGTGGGTGATATACGTCTTCAGCGGCCCTTAAAAGTTGTGGTTGATTGTGGTAATGGCATTGCAGGGTCCACGATTCCACAGGTCATAAAACAATTGGGTTGTGAGGTGATTCCTTTGTATTGTGAAGTTGATGGTCATTTTCCTAATCATCATCCTGATCCCACGGTGGAAGCAAATTTAGTTGATTTGCAAGCGACCGTTGCAGCCCATCAGGCGGATATTGGCTTGGCTTTTGATGGCGATGCTGACAGGTTGGGCGTGGTCACCAATAAGGGTGAGATCATTTGGCCTGATCGATTGATGATGCTCTATGCGCGTGATGTTTTGAAGCGTGAGCAGGGTGCAAGCATTGTTTATGATGTTAAATGCTCAAGTCATTTGTCTGAAGTGATTGAGGCAGCAGGTGGTGTGGCTAAAATGTGTCCTACGGGTCACTCGATTGTTAAACGAATCATGAAAGAGGAAAAGGCTGCGCTGGCAGGGGAAATGAGTGGGCATTTATTTTTCAAAGAACGTTGGTATGGTTTCGATGATGCCCTTTATAGCGCTTGTCGTTTATTAGAAATTTTAAGTCAATCACCTCAAAGCGTCAGTGATCAATTTTTGGCGATTCCCAATAGCATTAATACCCCTGAAATTAAAATACCCATCCTCGATGAAGAAAAATTCATCTTTATGCAGCGATTTAGTGATCAGGCGAAATTTCCCAAAGCCCGTTTAATCGTCATTGATGGGTTACGCGTTGAATTTTCGCATGGCTGGGGATTGCTTCGCGCCTCGAATACAACGCCTTGCCTTGTGGCTCGATTTGAAGCAAAAGATTTGAAAAGTCTGGTGGAAATCCAGGCTTTATTTAAAGTACAACTCTTGGCAATGGATGAGACACTAGCCATTTCGTTTTGATTTTAATTCACCGGATAGTCGCCTATACTGCGCGCGGCCATAAACTGCGCGCAGTATAGCATCACCTCAAGTGATTGCTGATTTTGCTGGCGGGCGACTACTTTTTCCTGTTCAATGATTTTAAATCCATGTTCTTCACACAGATTGTTAATGTAGGCGGGATGGTGGCTGAAACGCGTACTGCTTTGAAGTTGCCAGGGTGCCTGATCGCTGATTTCGAGGCTAAATATGAAAAACCCTTGGGGGTGTAAGCGCTGAGATAAGGCTGCAAATAAAGGCTCCAACTCACCTAAATAAGGGAGCACATCCGCCGCAATCGCGAGGTCATAGCTGGGTTCTGAGGTTTGTAAAAAAGAAATTAATTCAGATTCTATGAGTTTATCGTAGATTCCTTTTTTGTCTGCCTCAGCGAGCATTTTAGAAGCAATATCAACCCCTGTTAAATGGGTTGTTAATTCACGCAGTACAATGCCTGATAGACCTGTCCCGCAGCCCAAATCAAGGGCATGGTTTATTGTGTTTAACTTGAGTCGGTGCAACAGTCGTCCAATGTGCTGGGGTAGTGCATAGTGTAAAGTGCTTTGTAAATGTTGATCGTAATACAGCGCATAATGATTAAATAAGTTGCTCACATAGCTGGGGCAAGCTTCAGGATTTTTGTTATCCCCTGTGAGCGCGTGTAACATGAATTGGCTGGCTGAATCAGTAGGGTTGGCCAATAGGGCCCGTTGAAGCAATGTAATCGCCTCATCGCGCTCCCCCAACCGAATGTGGATGGCTGCTAAATTATTTAGCGTGGCAAAATGATCCGCTTGTAAGCTTAAAATTAAATTAAAGTGAGCCATGGCTTCTTTTAAATGCCCAAGGGCCATTTGCGCGACCCCTGCATTATATAAATATTCAATATGGTGGGGATGTTGTTGCAATAAAACATTATAATGTGCCAAAGCATTTTCAAATCGGTCGTGATGAATGAAGGTGGCCGCCAGATTATTGCGAGCTTCCTCGTTATGATTATCAAAGCCCAAGGCTTTGGTGAAGTAATCAATAGCCAGCTGCCCATGTTCTCGTTTTAATTCAATGACCCCCATATTGACCAGGGCTTCTACATGCTCACTGTTGTGGGCTAATACGTCGTTAAAAGCCGCTTCTGCTTCATCCAGGGCATTTTCCGCTAATAACAATCCCCCTAAATAAAAAGATGCTGCTGCATTTTCAGGTTGGAGGGACAATACATTGTTAAACTGTATTTTAGCCGCGGCCAATTCATTGTGTTTAAGCAGCAATAAGCCCAGGTTGTAATGGGCCTGAACAAAGTCAGGTTCAGCATGAACGGCTAGCCCGTAGTGCTTCAGTGCTTCTTGAAAATGGTCCTGTAAGGCATAAACACCCGCGAGATTGTTGTGGGCTTGTGCATAGTGAGGGGCTAGGTGTAGTGCTTTTTGGTAATGCGTTATCGCTTGATTGAATTCATGTGATTTTTTATAAACATTGGCAAGATGATTATGGAGGATGGCATTGTCAGGCTGCAGTTCAAGGGCCCGATTGAGGGTGATGGCCGCTTCAGGGATACAATCACACTGGGCCTCTGCGAGCCCTAAACAATGGAGGGCTTCTATATGCTGAGGGGATCGTGCTAACAGTTGCTGATAGCATGCGATGGCCTCTTTTAAATGCCCTGTTTGTTGTAGATGATGCGCTTTGGTCAATAATGACTCTATATCAACGGACATCGTGAGTCCTTGGTGTAGACAAACCTTGTGATAGTGCCCTCATGTGTTGTCCTTATGATTCATATTGATCTTTAATTGTTGTTGTAATTGTTTCAAAGCCAATGCGCGATGACTGATTGTATTTTTGAGTGAGCTTTCAAGCATGGCCAAGGTGCAAGCATAGTCCTTGAGATAAAAGACAGGATCATAGCCAAAGCCCTTGTCACCTTGAGGTTTTAAACTAATTTCACCCAAGAGCTTTCCTGTGGCAATGAGGGGTGTTGGGTCGTTTTCATGTTGAACCAAGGCCAGTGCACAATAGAAATAGGCATTGCGTGCATTTTCAGGCGTATTGGCCAGTTGTTCTAAGAGTTTCTTTATATTGTCTGCATCGGTGGCGTGAGCGCCCGCAAATCGGGCAGAATGAATGCCAGGCTGCCCACCAAGCGCTAAGACAACCAAGCCTGAGTCATCTGCTAAAGCAGGCAGTTTTGAAAATCGGCTTGCATGGCGCGCTTTGAGAATGGCATTTTCAATAAAACTAAATCCCGTTTCCTCAACAGGCTTAAACCCCAAGCTTGCTTGAGGAATACAATGAACAGGCGACAAAATAGCCTTTAATTCAGCGATCTTACCGACATTACTGGTTGCTAGGAGTATTTCTTTCATAAACAATGACCCATATGATTCATTTCGATATTATACCGTAGGGTAGCATTCCTTACACCTAATCATGCAGTCTTGTTCAATCTCCAAGTTAATATTCCCTTAAGAAAAAAAAACTATAATTAGCCCAATAAATAATTTCTGAGGGTTTTTTGATGCCACAAGATCTAATTAATGAGCAAGTCGATATTTATAAACTACCGGTTGTGGATGCTCAGCATCTCGGAGTGCCAGGGTCTCAGATTACAATCGGTGACCTTCACGGTAATGCAATGAAATTGCTATTTATGCTGATTAAGCATGGCATTGCGACCCATATCAATGAAGCGGATTACGAAACATTGGTTCGAATTTATCAGATTACTGAAACTAAATTTAGACCAGGAATTGGTTTTGATTTTTCTAAAAATAAATTAAAAGAAATAGATTTATTACGATTTAATAGAATATTAGCAAAAATTGAATTTAAAAATACATCAACGCTAAGACTGATTGGTGATGAGATGGCTGATAGAGGCAGTAATGACTATTTCACGCTGAAAATCCTTGAAAAACTGAAAGAGCATCAGGTTCCTGTTGAAATCCTTCTATCGAATCATTCTGTGGAATTTATTGAGGCTTATGAAACTCAAACTGATTTTAAGCCGCCAAGATTGAGTCGGGAACATGCTGTGTCAATGTTTAATTTACAAAATCTTTTGGACCAGGGCCTGGTCTCTAGAGGTGAAATATTAGCACTTGTCAATAAAGCTTATAAACCTGCATTGCGTGCCATTTCATATTCAATCAATGAAGATAAAACAGAGATTTTTATATATAGCCATGCCGGCATCGGATTAAATACAATCAAGAGTCTTGCTAAGAAATTGAACGTGGTTTTTAACGATAAATCTGCAAGTGAGTTGGCTCAAACCATCGATCGAATAAATACAGTATTCCAGGAGTATGTACAAACTAATACGATATATGGACTTTATCATCCTGATGTCTTGAGGCAAGGTTATTTTGGCAGATCAATTTCAGAGGAAGCGCGTCCCCTGGAATTTATTATGTGGAATAGAGATTATTCCGGAATTTGTAATGCCAGACCAGAGCAATGGAATGGGTATCAATTGAATTTTGTACATGGACATGATCAAAAGGAAGCGACACGTGAGAATATTTATAATTTAGATAATGGATTAGGAAAATTTGATGAGCATGAAGGACGTTATACAGTTCTTTATACCCATGGATTGCCTCAGCCAGAAGCCTTGGCTCGCATAGATGAAGAGCCAGTATTAGAGCCTCGAGGTAGAATTATTCCTTCGGATAGGCTGGCACAATTTGATGCACAAATGGCATTAATTGACGGTAAACGGCAGGAATTATTAAACAATCAGCATGTGCTAGCAGCGGATGCGGCTGAATTATTACATTTTAAGATAGCAACAAATTTTGAAGATTTTTTACAACATAAAATAGACCATGAGACATTCAACACCAACTGTTCCGACGCAATGATAGAGGCTAGAGTCGAGTTAGAGCAACATCGGGGCTGGAAGGGATTTTTGGGCAACTTAGCACTTGCCATTTTTGGACTGGGTGTATTTTATGCAGCAGCGGCGTTAGTGAATAAAGCGGTCAATGGAAATTTCTTGTTTTTTAGAACAGATTCAGCGAATAAGGTTGACCAATTAGCAAAGGCCATTGATGCGATGGCGCCGGTATCCCAGTCATAGCGTTAAGGATTGCTACCAGAACTTGTAGCCCCAGGCTGCAGTTCTGGTGACATTCCCTAGAGCCCACTTAACAGGCTACACATCTCTAGAATCATTGTTTCCGTTTCTTCCCACCCCAAGCAAGGATCAGTAATTGATAAACCTGCTAAATCCATGTGATTGGGATGATTCACATCAAGTGTTTGGTTGCCACTTTTTAAAAAACTTTCAATCATAAACCCTTTAATAAAGCCGCTAAAATCCGGATTATCTTTTAAATGTTGAATGAGATCTAAAATAATTTTTGGCTGTTGAAAGGGATCTCTTTTGCCATTGATGAGGCAATTGTCATGGCTTGCATCAATCAAGACCAGGGGGTTATTGATTGCCGCAGACAGCATGTGTTGTTTTATTTCTCTCAACTGATCGATTGAACAATTGGGCATGCCATTGCATCCACGTAATACAAGGTGTGCATATTGATTGCCATGAGTTCTTACCTCATGCCCATTAATCATTGTGTTGTGTTCATGCTGTGCAACAATGACGCCGTTTAACCAAGTTGATAAAGGCCCATTCGTTGGATTCTTCATGCCTACTGGCACATCAATGCTTGATGCAAAAATACGATGTGCTGGGGCTTCAGCGCTACGAGCCCCAATGGCGGCCCATGCCAATAACTCCAAGAAACGTGGATTGTTTTGAGTAAATACAATTTCACTGGCAACAGCGACGCCCATTGAAATGATGTTTGTGATGACTTCACGCGTGTAGTTCATTCCAGCTTCAATATCAGGCGGTCCGAATGGATCCGGATGGCTAGCGGGGCCGGCCCACCCCATTAATGTACGAGATTTTTGAACATAGACACGCATGACCAATTTAAGGTGGGGTGATACTTTTTCATTTAATATTGAAAGACGCTTTGCATATTCCAATACAGCAGCCTTGGGCCATGCAGAGCAAGGCCCAACGATGACTAGGAGACGGGGATCTTCATTGTTTAAAATGGCTTTAATTTCTTTACGGTCTAATTTAATTTGTTGTTTACAAAATTCAGACAAAGGGGCTTCTTGATTCATTTCTTCATCAGAAGGTAATTTCTTAATGATAGTAAAATTGGTCTTGCTCATTTTTTTCTCATAACGCCACTGGGTGACTGAGGTGCTTTTATTGAAGAATAACAGAGAATGGAATCACGAGCAATTTTTAGCAAACCCTATTATCAAGAGGCCGTATTGTAAAAATTAAGAACGAGTTTTTATCCTACCATTGAATTCAAATGCCACTGTTCAGGTATAATGCATGCAGTTGAACGATACCGCAGTTTATGACCGTGCGCAGTAGAATTGCTCCGGAATCTATTCTCTGTTAACCTTCCTCTTCAGGTGAAACCGGGCACCCCATCATAAGGAGAGTATAATGGTAGGTTCATGTGATATGGAAGCATTACCCTCTAAAGTGCTAAGCACAAACCGCGCTATTCTCATTGTTAGCTTGTGCGCCTCCTTTTTATTTTATAAATATATATTACAAAATTTTCCCAGTGTGATGTCTTCTCAATTAATGGACTTCTTTCATTTACATGGATTAGGTCTAGGCGTCTTATCAGGGGTTTATTTTTGGACTTATTTAATTATCCCTTTATTTGTTGGAATCATCCTTGATCATTATGGAACACGGTGGGCGACATCAGGTGCTATTTTGTGCTGTGCCATCGGTCTATTTATTTTCTCACATGCGGAACATTTAAATGTGGCCATTTGGGGGCGAACATTAATTGGGGTCGGGGTGTCTTTTGCAACAGTGACCTACCTTAAGCTTGCCTCTATCTGTTTTTCTAAAAAATACTATGTGGTCTTGACCTCTATTTTGATTGCCTCAGGAATGATGGGGGCAGTTTGTGGGCAAATGCCGCTTGCTTGGTTAATTAGCCATTTGGGATGGAGAGCAAGTTTATCTGCTCTGGGTTGGGTTGGTGTGGTTTTGGCTGTATTGTTTGTAATATTTGTTCGAGACTATTCAGGACCTACTTCTAAGGCTTTAAGTGACGCTAAAGACAGTAAAATAAATGAGAGCCAACAGTTATGGCAGAATATTTTGTTGATAGTCAAAAGTAAACAAAATTGGTTATTAACGGCTTATAGCGGTTTGGCTTTTTCCCCTGTGGTTATTTTTTGTGGTCTGTGGGGGAATCCATTTTTACAAAAAGCCTACCATTTAGATAAAGTCACATCGCCTAGTCTCATTTCCTTGGTATTCGTCGGGTTGGCCATTGCAAGTCCTTTGTTTGCAATGGTTGTTAATCGTATTCATAATCGATGTCATTTCATGTTTTATAGCACATTGGTTTCTGCAGCATCGATTGCTTTAGTAATATATGGCCATCCGATGCCGATTGGGATGCTGGGCGGATTGCTTTTCTTATTTGGTTTTAGCTTGGGCGCTTTTCCAATGGTGTTTGTGATAGGGAAAGAATCAAATCCCTTATACCTTGCAGGGACCGCAATATCGCTGATAAACGCAGGCGATGCTTTTTTAGACGCGCTGACAGAACCGGCAATTGGCGCACTATTAGACAACATTGGCACAGTAGGGAATAACCCACATGATTTTTCTTTATTTAGTTATCATGTTGCCTTATCGATATTGCCTTTGTATCAAATTATAGGCGCATTCTTGCTGAAATGGGTAAAGGACGATCACGGTGTGATTCAGAGAGATGCTGGGCGTGAACGTACGGGTTTAAAATCGGATAATTTAAACCAACATCAAGTCATCTTTGATTAGGATCTTTTATCAACAGCGCCTAAGAAAATGTATTTACAAGTTCAGTGGGTTTAAGAATATCAATTTGAATACTGGGATTATGTTGTTCTACTTGAAAAAATGGCGGATATTCACCCAGTGATCGTGCGCGTTTGATTAATTCACTCAGATCGGCCCTCAAAAAATCATACAATTGTTGATAACTATCAATAACAAAATAAACGCACTGTAGCTTATCAATTCGATATGGCACACGAAATGCGGACAGTGGGTCGAATAACACGCGAAGGGGCACATCACTTTCAACACTATAAACTGTTTCGCTGATAGAGGATAAAATACCTCCACCATAAGCGCGCAATCCTTTTGTGGTGCGAATTAGCCCAAATTCCACGGTAAACCAAAATAAGCGTTGTAATAAAGGCCAGTCGGACTCAGGCCGTTCTAATACAGTTTTTGCATAAACATGAACAAAATCAGCATAAATTGGGTTGGTTAAGAGGGGACAATGACCAAACAATTCATGAAAAATATCGGGTTCCTGGACATAGTCTAGTTCCTCCCTCCGGCGAATAAACGTGGCTGCTGGAAAACGTCGAGTCGCTAACAATTCAAAAAAAGCGCGTGCAGAAATGAGTGCATTGACCGGGGCAACTTTCCAATCCGTTAGCGCAGAAAGATTTCGGCTAAGCTCTGGTAGTTGAGGAATGGCCTCGGCTGTTAAGCCAAGTTTTTGAAGACCTTGAGTAAATTCATCACACGCTCTACCTGGAATCAACTTCATTTGGCGTTCAAATAATAGTTGCCAGGTGCCTTGCTCCTCCGGCGAATAAAGAACAAATCCTTGGTCATCTGGTTGATGCGAAACGTAGCGGCTAACAAACTCCATGCTAACTCCCTAATCCATGTTTCAAATTTAGAAAAAGTGCTTGAATTAATTTCAGCAGAATAGCAGAGAATAAAAACAGGAACAAGCATTAGCAGGTGAGTATTAGTGTCCTCTCAACATTTACTCGATTTAAACTGTGCACGCAGTATAGTTTAAACCGAGGTCGTAGACGAAAGTCCCTCAAAATCAACAACAGCTAACGCTTCATAGCGCCTCATGAATGCCCTTAAGGGATTCACTCGATTGAGCGTATTAATATGTTCTGGCGATAAAGAATCGAGGGACAATTGATTAGAGCATACTCGCAATAATTCTTTGGTGGCATCTAATGCCTCAGGGCTCACAAGACGGCCCCCAAAGAAAGACGGCGTTGAATGCAGATTTTCTAGCCGAGGCACATTGGTGTTGATATAGGTCTTGAGCTGATCTTCAAGTTTCAAGCGTTGTCTTTCTTTAAGCGCTGCCGTTTTAATGAATGTGATGTCGGTACTGGTGGCTTGACTTAGTGCCTTCAAACCTTCCTCACATAAATCCCAGCTGCAATGGTTAACAGCGGTTGTAGCTTGTTGCACCCATTTGTTTTTAAATCGACTGCTAGGGGATGGTTGTTTAAGATGAAATTGAACTTGTGCTATTAATTGGATAACCAGGGGTGCCCACGCATTAACGCTATTAAAGTCAGCTCGTTGGGTAAGAATTTTAAGGCTATCAATCAATTGACTCAGTTTGTTTAACTCATCTTTAAATGGGTAATGATAGGCTTTGCTTAAACTTTGTTTGAATGAGCCATAAGGTTTAGTTCTTAATAGGGTTGCTTGTTCTTCAAGTAATTCATTGGCTAATTTGTTCTTTAAATCAATCAGGTAAGTGTTGTTACCTTGATTAAATAATTGTAAGGCTTGTGAAAAATGCATTGAATCGATCAACGGTTGTATCAGTGAGAGAACTGGGATCGCTGTTGGATTTTCAAGGCATTGCTCATCAACTTCTATTTCTTTTACTTTACGCTCTAATGGTGAGCCGATTTGGTATACCATTAGTGTGGCATGCTCAGATGAGGCTTCTGTTTCAGTCATCCCGACATGGTAATGGCGATTTGGAAAAGTTTTCACTAATGTTTGTTCAAGGACCCTTACTAGTTGAGTGTTGGTCCGTAATGGGCTAAAAAAAGATGCTTTAAATGGCATTTTAACGCAGTGCATGAGAATCGTATGTTCTGTATTTTTAGCATCAAACCTAAGCGGGTTAAGTGGCTTTAATAAGTATTTGATGAACTCATTTACAGAACGATGGACGATAAGGTGGGTTCTCTCATCAAGTTCCACCGCACTAAGACGCGCTTCAGGTCGTTTTTGATGCGCACCCACCACAAACAAAGAGACATTGTGATCGTGGTGGGCCTTAAATACCTGTGATTCCGTAATGAATTGGCTATTTTTTCGAAGTCCTGATTTAACACCATAATGATTATCTAATATCACGATACTTCCATGCGCCGTATCTGCTAATAATGTGGAGGTTTTAACTGGGGCATCTAATATAAATTGGTTATAATAATCAGTATTCCAAATGGCAATACCTTCTTTTCCTGCTAATTGATTTAAACCATTAATCCAGTAATTCAGGGCTAATGGTGATGTTTCATTATTAATAACCAATAAAAAGCCATTTTGAGCAGGTGAATATTTGGCAGTTAATTGTACAGAAAAGGTCTGTCGTTGAATTAATGTGAGCGGTAGGCTTCTATCAATGGGTTGTAAATAAAGATTAGCTTGAAATTGTTGTGTTGAGCCAAATTTTGCTTCTAGATCAAAACCAACTCTTTTTTCAAAGGTATACGTTGCTTGAGATTTTAAAAGGGGTATTCTTGTTGAAAGCGCTGGATTTCTTGGCATCATCTCAGGCACTATTTCAACTTGTAATTCTCGACCTACTTCATGTCCAATATCTTTCTCTGAGATGTTTTTTATCGTGGTTTTGAGAACTTGTACTTCCTCTCTCGTAATAGCAAAATAGGCAGTCTGGGGCACTAATTCTACGGGATAACCAATGCTAATGTTTTCCTCTGAAGAAACCCCAGTAAATGGGCGATTTAAACGCATGTTTTGAGCTGTTACAACAAAACTTATTTGTTGCTGATAGGGGGTGCTCAGGTCATGACTGAAGGGCGGTATGATTTTAAAGAGAAGGGGTGTTTCACTGATTTTAGTGCTCCCCGCAGGGATGTTGCCAGAAACCTGTCCATGTTGTATTAATTCAAGTTGATCATTGTTTTCGAGCAGTAAGGGGATTGCCTCAGGAGGGGTGCTCATTGATGGGGCTAAATTAGAGGCTTGATATCGTATACTTAGTGTATCACTAGGTTCAAATAGCTCATTTGTTTCAGTCGTTGTAAACAAGGCCCGCTCGATAGACAGTTGAAATGGTTTATCATGCGTTTGGATCGCTTTTCCATTAGAGGTAATACAGATTTTGATTTGGCCAGGAGAGGCTGATCTTCCTGGATACAAAGGCTTTGTAGAGGTTTTCCCATTGTGACCACTAGCGCCGTTACATCCAGCGCGAAGGGTAGACGTTTTATAACGGATTTCATCCTCAAATGTTTGAGTAGAATGACCGTTAGCATCAGTAGCAAATATTTTTTTGCGGAGAGTTTGGGGCGTTGTCCAACTATAACCATTACCGCCGCGACCACCAGAACCACCTTCACCACCTTTCCCATGTTTTCCAGCATGTCCAGGTATTCCTGCTGATACGTTCATTGATTGAATCGAAGATAATAAAGCCAAATCGTTTTGATCGACCCTAATGTGAATAGTACCACCAGGGCCACCAGGGCCCCCATCAGACCCAAGTTCCCCATCTTCGCCATTTGTCCCTGCTCCCCCGTTACCGGCAGGATACCCTTCGTGCGCGTGAGTACCATTTCTACCACGCTGACCTGCCTGACCATTTCGACCTATTTTGCCATCAATTCCATGTCGACCAATGGCTAATAAATTTAATTGATCTTGATAATCCAGGGATTGATGGTGTGTTCCTGTTATTTCGATGGTTTTTTCGGAGTCAAAATAATCAGATAGCGTGATATCTATCGTTCCTGCCTCACGTGTTGAAGTTCCTGAAACATCAATGATTGGCATGAAGACTCCTTCGATTGTCTGATATTTGTATTTGATGATTAAAAAAAATAGGCCGCACAGTGTGGCATATTTTTTTCGTTGTGGAAAGCCACTAGTGTGGATTGTAACGATGGTTACCTTAAGATGCCCTTATCCTTAATGGCATTTAACCAAGGGACAATTAAGCAAAATACAGTGTTTAAATGGAATGGAGAAAAAGAAGAGCTGCCAGAGCAAGAACGGGATTTATCCTTCATATTTCAAAATAGATGTCATTTATCCGACATTCAGCACCGGTGTCTTTTTTATTCAAGTTTCATTTAAAAAATACTGTGGTGCGGAATGGTAACTCCTCAGGTACGTCATCCTGAGCGTAGCGAAGGATCTCAAATTGACCCTATCCGAGCCATACTCAGGAGATCCTTCACTGTGTTCAGGATGACGTATATGCAGTTTGATAGAATAAAAAATAAATTTATCCGCAATCTGGGGAGTTACAAATTTCTTAGGATTATTGAGATATTACTTTTTTATGTCGCATCCTTTTGAATGGTAATGCTTTCAATTACTACCGGTGTTATTGGTCTATCCTCAGGACTGGTTGGCACCTGACTAATCTTATCAACAACGTCTTGCCCTGAAACAACCTGTCCAAATACACTATAATCGCTTTCCAGGCTAGGTTGGGGGGCAACAGTAATAAAAAATTGGCTACCATTTGTATTTGGTCCGGCATTGGCCATTGCAAGAACGCCTGGTTTGCTAAAATTTACATTCGTATTTTCATTATCAAATTGATAACCCGGGCCACCAGTTCCTGTTCCAAGCGGATCGCCACCTTGAATCATAAACCCTGAGATCACGCGATGAAAGGTTAATCCATTGTAAAAAAAGCGCTTAACCATTTGGCCTGTTTTTAAATCTTTAAATTCTTTTGTTCCTGTTGCTAAGCCCACAAAATTTGCAACCGTGTTGGGTGCCTCTTTTGTAAATAATTCACAAGTGATGCTGCCCTCAGATGTTTTAATAATGGCAGTTTCTGCATGGGTAGACATGATGCCTAGGGTTAACAATATACCGATGAATAACGGGGTTATTTTTCTCATGTGGCTTTCTCCCTATGGTGCTGTGATGCGGATGATGGTAATTGGTTTCGCGCCAAAGACTAAATTTAAACAGTATACACAACGTGTAGTATAGCAAGATTATTAAAATGGTATTTAGATTGCTTAAAAAAAATTTTGTGATTGTTTTTAGAACATGTTAATCTCCTCTACTCATTTTTAATAAAATTTAAATTATTCACATGGATGCCAATAATAAATAAGTAATCGGAGTGTATCCATGCCAAAAAAAGGAAAGGGTCCTACGGCTTTACCTGAGCCAGATAAAAAAAGTAGTGCTATGTTCGATGGTGATTACATGAGTAAATATCAAGAACTTTTCGATGCAATATTGGAGCAAGGCTCTGAATTAGGTCACATTGAAGGGATTCATATTGGTGATGTCAGCAAAAATGCCGATTATTTTTTTGATCCTGAAGCAGTCCTCCCTTTCGTAAAGTTTTTTTTAAATAGATTTTTTTCAGCTGATACTCAAGGAATCGATAAATTACTAAAACATCAAGCATTACGTCATAACCAAATGAAAGCGCTCCGTTCCTCCAAATTGGAATATAATCAAAATATTATAAATTGGTTCAAAACCATCGGGTGGAACCAGCTTAATCATAAAACACCACATTTTAAGGAGACCTTAGATGCAATCCAAGGCTATCTCAAGACAATTATTAAAAATTTATCGGATGAGGCGCAAGTTCTATGCGTGAAAATCGAGCAAATATTGCAGGAAATGCGTGTTAATCTAGACCCTACGACGAGTGAAGAATTAAAAAAACTGAAATTCCAATTAAACCTATTTTTAACAAAAATAGAGACACAATCGCTTCGATATAACAAAGAAAACGAAATTGATGATGGTAGCCCTGCTTTATGCCTCTCATTTCTACTTGTCAATTTGGGTGAGCGGGAAAAGCAATGTCTTGTTAGTATGTCAAGTCCTGAATTAAATCAAGGGATCTACCTTGCTATAAAAACATTCATTACCTGTTTTAACGCCGAAAATGAAGCAAGGGGATTGGATGGTTTTGTTCCTTTTAAATTACTAGCACCCTCTTCAGATAATTTTGATAGGCTTGTAGAGGCGGTTAATGCGTCCTCTGGTGGATTAGGTCGAAAAAATATAAGCAAAAAATGTGCAGAAAAGCCACTGGCTTCATCTCTAATGAAATTTTTCTATACGCATCCAATGGAGCTTAAAGGAGAAAGTCTTTGTAATATTCAGTTCTATCCTTTTAAAGAAGGCCTTAAATATGGCCAAGGAACAGTGGTCAAGGCTCCGTTGGAAAGTAGCCATCTAATTAAACTTGATAGTGGGCTTTATGTCCCCTCCATCCCCTGTTGCCAGGACTGTAAACTCATGAAGGAGCCTGTTATAAAACTTTGGCGAGTAGCAAAACAAAAAGGCGATTTAAAAAATAAAGGGCAAGTGCTTGAAATGCAAAGCGAGCTTCAATCATTTGAGCTTCACGAGACGCCACCTATCAAGAAACCATTTTTTGATGGTAGAAGAGCCATCGCAAAAGATGTGATTACCTCACCAGCGAAAGAAAGCCCTTTAAAAAGGAAGCAAACAGAAGACAGTCGGGATAGAGTTAAACGGTTTGCGTTAGACTATTTTCCCAGAAAGTCTGAAGTACTTTTTAGTTTCAACAAGCCACCCAGTGAAGCACTACCGTTAGGGCCTTCCGGGGTATCCTTCGATCCTTAGTGATATAGATTAGCAATTTAATGAGCTGAAGGACATAGCAGTAAAGCCCCATCAGGAATCCGGGCCATCACGGCATGAAACTCTTGAATATAGGGAATTTATATATAGCCCTGTAATACAATATTCCTATGCTCGCTTTAATAAAAAATCTCTCTGCCGAAATGCTGAAATTTAAACAAGAAGACTTTGAGCGATTGTGGCAAGCAGCTTCGTTAAAATATAAAGAGTTATGGATTGAGTCAAGGTAATCCAGTGGTAACTTTAAATACCGAATCATATTTGTTGTATAAACCAATCTGGTTGTATTAATAACTTGCATATTAAGGGTGCTTATTATAGTCTATGCGCATTATTTAATCTGAAGTGTTTATTATAAAGAGAGGCTTTTCATGGGAAGAACAAATAACCAGGTTCAACCGGATGCACCCCAAGCACTCAATGATGTTGGGGAGCTTTTGCTAGCGTTATATATGCAGGCATTGCTTGCTCCTGCTGCTAGAGAGATTGGTTTTGGAGCTTTTAACTTAGATACTAGTAGACACTGGCGCGGTGTATTTGCTTGTTTTCCTGCTTCCTGTGAGCAAGTGGATATTAGGGAATGTAAATTGAATGGTATATTATTGAGTCAGTGTAAAGGTTCAAGACTTCAAATTATGTTTTCACAACTTCCTGCAAACGTGCAACGTATTTATTTAATTCCAAATCAGCAGCCAATGACAAGAGAAGAATTACAAGACTTTATTAATGCAAAGCTTGTTTTAGAACAAGCCTCCCAGGCAAATGTTAAACTCTTTGATGGCAGACCACAAAATCCAGACAGAGAGGATCCGCCAGCCCCTGCTGCGGCTTCTTGCGTGTAGTTATCTAAAATGAAATGATTTTTTCTGATAGAACTTCTTTATAGTTGAGCCAAGGTTCAACCTACAGCAGGTCGATTAAATTTTAATGCCACAGCCGTGGGCAAGATCACTTGCTCTCTTTCATTTTATTGTTGATAATCATTACTCTAGATTTTTGAATTGCTCTCATGAATGTAATTGAAAGATGAATTTCATGATATGAAAGGAGAGTAGCAATAGATAGACCATTATGAATCGCTTTAAGAAATTTTTACGGATATTTGGTCCGGGGATTGTTACTGGAGCAGCAGACGATGATCCTTCAGGAATTGCCACTTACTCCCAGACCGGTGCGCAATTTGGCTATGGACAATTGTGGACAGCTATTTTTATGCTCCCCTTGCTGGCGTCTGTTCAGGAAGCGTGTGCTCGTATAGGCGCTGTTTCTGGTAAAGGTATGGCGGGTGTTATTAAAGAGCACTATGGCCATAAAATTTTATATATCGCAGTGATTCTTGTTCTTATTGCAAATACCATCAATATTGGTGCTGATATAGGAGCTATGGCTGCTGCGGCTCAGCTTATCATTCCAATTAACTTTGTTATTTTTACATTGTTGTTTACAGTTTTTGTATTAGTGTTAGAAGTATTTGTTTCATATAGAGTCTACGCCAATTATTTGAAATGGTTATCTCTTTCATTAATTGCGTATCCCATCACAGTGTTTATGGTAAAGGAACCGTGGTGGACAATTCTTAAGTCAACGTTTATTCCTTCTTTTGAATTTAATTTTCAGTTTTTTTTTATTATTACAGGTGTGTTAGGCACAACCATGGTCGATTATAGTCGTAACCGCGACCGTTTTACACGCCAATGGAGTTACTGATATTAAAACCTCAGCCGATGCAGCTCGTGCTTTAGAGCCTTTTGTTCAAACTTTCCCTTATTCAGGATATTTAGCAAAAGTTATTTTTGCTGTCGGTATTATTGGGCTTGGGCTTCTTGCTGTACCGGTTCTAGCAGGTTCTTCAGCCTACGCACTGAGCGAGGCCTTTGATTGGAATGATGGATTGAATTTAAAGCTCAAGAAGGCCCATGGATTTTATGGCGTGATTACTATATCAACGTTAGTTGGGCTTATGATTAATTTTATTGGGGTTGACCCAATAAAAGCACTGATATATGCCGCCGTATTAAATGGAGTGATTGCTGTTCCTCTTATTTTTCTTATTGCTTTAATTTCAAAAAATAGAAAAATAATGGGTAAATATAAAAGTAGGACACTATCCAACATATTAGTTTGGATAACATTTGTTGGGATGTTGATTTCTGCAGTTGCAATGTTTTTTACTTTTTTACGGGAATAACGCGAACGCCGGATACCACTTCTATCTCATCGGAACCGGCCAAATAATTCAATGTAGGGGTAGAAACATTCTCCGAATATATTTTTCACTAGAATAGGTTTACTATGAAGTTAGTAGGGATTGACTGAGAACTTTTTTGACAATAAAAATGGCAAGTAACGCTGACAACTAGCCTGACACAGGGGTGCTTCATACCATCTAATTGCTCGGATCGCATGTTCAGGTAGGGAACTACTGACGGAACAGTAGGTTGCTTTCAGGTGGCTCTCTTTTGCAACAGTTTTTATAGGGTGAGTAGACCCGTGGACCTTCCCCACAAGCCCCTCGCAGAACCGTGCATGAACCTCTCGGCTCACACGGCTCCCATTAGATGAACACACTTGTTATACCCGCTTTCCAATGGTAAGCGTTTAATTAACCCCATCTTTCTCAGGCATAATGAGTTCAGGTATGCTTCTCATATCACTTAATAGCAGAGGATTGATGTTATATGGAAGCAGTTTTTCAAGTTGTTCGGCAGTTTCGGCCTTATGAATGTTG
>CANJHO010000012.1 GCA_947474165.1 Legionellaceae bacterium | reverse complement strand
CTGAAACAGCTTTAATAAAAATATGCGCCCAAGGTGATTGCTTTGGGCTTTTTTGTCTCACGTCAATTAACCCGAGACGAGGTATGTAGATTAGTGTGGGACGTTACATGTGCGGTGACCGCAGCCCCCGGCCCGCTGGTCTCCGTAGCCGCCACTGGAGGAGAGACTAATTATGATATCAATGTGTGGCTTAATGGGCTTGCTCCAGCAACAGGGCAGAAGTTTCATATCTCATCAGGAACAAACCTTGCTATAACGCCGCTAGTGCCAAAAGGAGGCTCCCATTGCTACAATATGGGTCTCGAGGTTACGACCCCAGGGTATAGGGTGACGTCAGGCGCCACCGGTCAGGTAAATGGTGTATCGCAACTACCCCTCACCTGCACGGGGCAGGCCGCGGCTGTGGTGATAAATGGAGGCGGGGCGGCGGGACTAACTTGCAAGGGAACGGCTGGAGCATGCAGGGTGTTTGTGTCCAAAACAACAACGACCGGAACGATGACCTCAAACGCGTGCCTGCAAGGGACGGCCCTGCAACGAGCGAACTGTATATGTAATAATGATGCCAACAAGCCAGCAGGGGGAGGAGCGACGACATACGGTGCTTGGTTAAGCGCGTCTAACATCAGCGCGAGTACCAACGTCGAGTTCGACACAGCGAAAACCTACGTGAATGTGGCAGTGCCGGCGGTGACAGTAACGAGCCCGGCAAACGCATTCTGGCCCACCCTATTGTCAAATTCGGTGCAACTCCTGGGGCCGGCGGTGTGGACCGGGACAGCCCCCGCTGGCCAGCCGGAGGCAAATCCAGTGCAAGGCCAATACCGACTGGGACAATGCGGCGAACCAGAACACCGCCCGCTCTGGGTCCGCGGCCTCGGCAATGCAAGGCCGGACCAGCGATCGAGACGAAACATGCGACACAGGTTTATCGCTATATTGCTTCGAAGTCCCGGCAGCTTAAATCCAAGGCGGCGGTGGGGGCCCCATTTAGAATCGTGGTCCTACACAGGGTGCCGTGGCTGTTTGGGTTTGGATGGGCCGAGAGAAGGGTTCAAAAAGGATCGGCAAACAGAGTCGCCCCACTCTCTACGTCTCCGGGCTCCAATCCCTCGCCTCACGCACCCATTAACCCACGAATTAAAGTGCCCTATGTATTTTTCCACTTCCACCTTGCCATCCTGCCCTTGCTCATAAAGCTTGCAGATGGTTGAGGTGAATTTTTCTTGTGTAGCCTTCGCCAGCGCCACAACGCTCTCTGGCGAAAAACGAAAACCACAAAAATCAAATGTTTTCGCTACCCGCCCAATCCATGTTTTATCAGGATGCTTCAATAGCTTCAAATCCGCCAGTATCTGATTGGTGATTTTAATTGCTTTCCTTAAATGCCAACGCGTCTTGGCAAACACAATCCAATCATCCATGAAGCGAATGTATTTTACCGGCAATGCCTCCATCGCTTTATCAAGTGGTGTTAGATAAATGGCGCCCAACAGCGGTGATAAAGGGCACGATTTACTAATCCCTTGCGTTAGCGTGTTGTATAAACCGCCATACTCTTCGGTATGTTCTAAAAAATCACGTATGAGTTTCATAAACAACGGACAAGGACATAACGCCTCTAATTGACGTAACAGGATGTCATGGTTAATTGATTCATAAAAACCTTTCACATCACTTTTGAATACCAATGGATAAACTTTGCTTGCGTCTGCGGCAGATTGGATTGTTCGCGGAATTGAACCATGGCCTTTTAGGTGAGTACATTGCTTCGACAAAGCGTGGTCTATTCGTGGTTGCAGTGCTGTAGTGATAGCTTTGAGAACAATGGCATCTCGCGCGTGCCAAATCCAAGACACTTTCCCTAAATCTGACTTGACCACTTTGACAGGCTCAAAACGGTAATTGCCCGTTAATAAGGAGCCACGAAGACGTGGTTTTTCTTGATTCCATTGTAATGAAATCGTCCAAACCGCATCGTGTACCGGCCAATCATGGCGCTGTTGCCGACACCATTGCAAAGCATGATCTAAGGTATCGTCTGTGAGTAAATCAAGCAAGGTAAACGTCATTTTTAAATGGTATGAGTTAATCCAAGTAGGCAAGTTTATTGGTTTGAGCCGTTGTGCGTCCATTCACTACTGTAATTTCTGATTCATGCAATACTGTTTTTTCAAAAACAATGTGATGAACAATTTGTGTTGGTCACCTCGTTGCTAGTTTTTAATTTCCTTTAAACTCAGTGTGGGCAAGGGTTTACTGGTGTATCATACGCGCGGTATACCGTTAATAGAAATTGGAGAACCTGCTGGATGAAGCCGCGCTACAAGTAGATCCCTACTGAATTATCAGAATCTGACTTATGTTTTTATTTATAATGGAAAGCCCGTTACCCGATGTAACAACCATGCTTGGCAAAAAGCGTTGATACGTGCAGGAGTCAATGATTTTCGTTGGCATGATTTGCGCCATACCTGGGCGAGCTGGCACGCTCAAAATGGTACAACGTTACACGAGTTGCAACAACTAGGTGGGTGGTCAAACTATGAAATGGTATTGCGTTATGCACACCTTTCGAGTGAGCACCTGAGGATAGCGGCAGAACGAGTTTAGGACACGTTTTGGCCACAGTAAATTGGTTTTTTGGACACAAACTAGAGCTAAGTCCTTGATAAATATGGTGCGCTCGGAGGGACTCGAACCCCCGACACCTTGGTTCGAAGCCAAGTACTCTATCCAGCTGAGCTACGAGCGCATTGATAACTGGCTTTATAAATTCAATGCCAGGTTGTTGATTGGTGCTGATGGTGGGCCGTATAGGGATCGAACCTATGACACAGAGGTTAAGAGCCTCCTGCTCTACCAGCTGAGCTAACGGCCCTTTACAGTAGAGACAACTGCTAAACTTCACCCTAAATGAGCTGAAAACGCAAGCCTTATCAAGGCGTTCTTTCTTTAAGTGGTGGGCCGTATAGGATTTGAACCTATGACACAGAGGTTAAAAGCCTCCTGCTCTACCAACTGAGCTAACGGCCCTAAAGAGGCTGAGATCATACCGGATAAACTTCAAATTTCAAGTCTTTTAGCATGATTATTTTTGAATTAAACGCTGTGAAGCAATAAATCATCCTTTTTAGTACACCCGTCTTAGGATATACGGTTTAATCACTTCCCTTTCCGAGGCCCTTGCCATCACTTAATGCTGGCCCAGCATATATACTGCGCGCGCAGTATAAATTAGTGCTACCTGCCAAAATCTTCCAACCCAGCGTCTGCAAATGAAGACGAAGCCTCGCTTCCCTTTTTACGGACACTAACAATAATAAAACATCCGCACCCAGCGCACCGCATCCCTTCGCTGCCAATATATCTGCTTCTTGTTTAAAGGAATCAAGATGCATCAGGCTATGACCAGCAACTAATTTCATCTCTGTGAGCTGCTGGTGATAAGCATTCACTGCATCAATCATCTGTTGACTATTGACCCTCTCAATGGCCTGTTTTGCCATTAAGACAATCTCCATTAATCCAGGCAGTTGACTGGGCAGAACTAGCGTTTGTAAATGTTCGTGCGTTGCTAATTTTTGACCGGTGTGCAGCAACAAAAAAGCAATGTCCTGAAAGGGCCAAGCAAATGCCTTGCCATGATCGGGTTGTTTATCAATGTAAACACAACCCTGCAATAATTGCGCCAATAAATCATAACCACTAGGGCGAATACCCTCCCCAAACCATGTGCACTGGAAATAGGCCTCTAGTAAATGGGCTGTATTGGGGATTTTTTTTTGAATAAATTGCGTTGCCAAATAAGCACCGATAAATTGTGCACTGGAGGCACCCATCCCGCCAACGCCTTGATAGGGATCATACCATTGTAATCCCATACCTTGATTGTCTTGCTGCATCCACCAACATCCCGCTGGCGATTCTTGATGAATCCCATGTAAGCCGGGCTGTTTTGTTAAGGACACCTCAAAACAAGGGGTGGTTGTCAACACCATGGCAGGCAAACCTGCCATCGCTGCATACTCCCCCAGCAAGAATGTTTTAGCAGGAATAGACCATTTCATTAATAATTCTCAGGCCTGTCTGATTTCAGCGAGCAATTCATAAGCATTATTTAAACTCACCCGTTTATTCATCATCAACCAATCTTGTAACTGTTCTTTTAATATGGGCGTTTCACCCTCTGTGGCACCAGCCACCATCAGCAAATTATCAATGTGTAATTTCATATGACCCTGAATAATCCCTTCAGTGCAAAGCGCCCTAATGGCCCCTAAATTTTGCACAAGACCAACAGCGGCAATAATCCGAGACAAATGATTCGCCGATTCAATGCCCATCATACGAAGGCATAAATTAGCAGTTGGATGCACAGAAGTGACTCCACCCACTGTCCCAACAATAATGGGGGCGGTTAATTCACCTGTCAAAGTCCCATCCTGATAACGCCAACGTGTTATTGCTTGATAGATCCCTGAACGCGCAGCATAAGCATGAACGCCTGCCTCTACCGCACGCCAATCATTGCCAGTCGCAATCACAACCGGATCCACCCCATTCATTACGCCTTTATTATGCGTTGCAGCACGGTAAGGATCCGTTTCAGCAAAAATGGAGGCCTCTTGAAGGCGCTCACCTAAGCTTTTTTCAACCTCATGAATCGTTACCTTCGCGGTTGTGAGCTTTTGATCGTTCAAATTTGACAAGATACACATGCTCACCTGCTCACCCGTCAAGCTCTCAATAGGCCCTTTCAAATACTCAAGGACTTGATTAATGATGTTAGCGCCCATGGCATCACAACTATCCATCATCAGATGAATAACAGCCATATCAGCCCCATCAGCCCGTGGCAATCGGCGTAATTGTATATCAATGATACCACCCCCACGTTTTACCATATTTTGAGCAACATCTTCATTGGCTTTTTCTATGAAAACCTGCTTATTTGCTTCGAAAATCTTTGAAAATCTTTTAAAATCTGTAATTTTTGCCAATTGGATCTGGCCAATAATACAATGCCCTGTTACATGGGTAGTAATCTCACCGTGTTGTCTTATCCACTTCGCTGTTTTTGATAATGCAGCAATGATTGATGTTTCTTCTACAGCCAATGGAATCACATAATCATGCCCATCAATGCGAAAATTAGTAGCAACACCCAATGGCAGCTGGAAATAACCGATAACATTTTCAATCAATTTATCAGCAAGACTCATATCTTTTACAGCGCCTTGACGTAAAAATATGACATCCTCTGGCGTAATGGCCCCTAGAGCCAATAAACGCTGAAAACGCGCTTCACGATCTAATTTTGAAAAGCCTTGAAATAGTTGACTGGCATTATGTGCTAACGACATGCCTTCTCCTTGAGATCACTCAGTACACGGCTACCAGTACAAAACATAGCAACCTTCAATTCATATTCTATCGATGCCATCAATGTCAGAACATCGTCTGTGGTTTGCAATGCAGCGTTCAACATCGGTTTGGCAAATGCCACCGTCGAGGCGCCTAAGGCAACTAATTTTGCAGCATCCAAACCATGTCGCACCCCGCCGGATCCCCAAATTTCAAAATTTGGATTTAAAGCCGCCGCATCGCGAACACTTTGGACTGTATCAATACCCCAATCACGAAACGTCAGGGATGCTTTATGACGGATGAGATCATCAATGGCACGATGCCCCTCGATACGACCCCAATGCGTGCCACCCAAACCACTAACATCCACGGCGGCGACCCCCATATCATTTAAACGGGCCAATGTGGCTTGTGAAAACCCACAACCCGTTTCCTTCACCACGACAGGCAAGGGTAAGGCCCTCACCAAATCAGCGATCGCCTGCCAACTGCCTCTAAAAGTCGGTGTGCCCTCAGGCTGAATACACTCCTGCAAAGGATTACAATGAATAATTAATGCCTGAGCCTGCAATGAATCTGTTAAACGCTGTAGGGTTGCAAGTGGCGTTGAAATCAATTGAGCAATGCCTAAATTGCTAAATAGACAAACATCTGGGTAATCACGACGCAGGGGCTCCCATTCAAATGCTGCTTTCCCATCAGTGAGTTCTCGGCGCTGAGAACCGACACCCATTGCCCAACCACGCGCGGCACAAGCGGCAATCAAACGACGATTGATATCGAGCGCATTACGATGCCCTGCTGTCATTGAGGCCACCATGAAAGGTGTGGTTACAGGTGAACCCAAGCGCATACCAGCAATGGAAATATCGCTAAAATCGAGATCAGGTAGGGCTTCATGAATCAAGGTTACGCTATCAAAGGTATTTAATTCATTGGCCTGATTGGCATCTACAAGGGCAAGTTCGATATGATCTTGCTTGCGTTTTTCAAATTGACTGTAGTCGTCTGACATGACCCTACCACGGTACTTATAAAAAGTGCGTTAATTTTATCACAACTTGACAAAAACAACCAGGATATACTGCGCGCGGCCTGCTTACTGTAAATACACGTTCTTCATGTATTTATAAAAACTTGCTTGTGCTGTAAGAAGGGCCACCAAATAGCCCGCCTTCCCATCTAAAAATCCTCGATTGATGACATAGCAGCGAAAAAAAGACCAGGCGCCATGAGTCCAGGCGGTTACGAAGCCACCTTGACGACCTTGTGCTAGCATTTGTTGAGCACCCAGCGTTGAATACTCATTCATTTTTCGTAAGGCAGATTCTAAGGTTGTGACGGTATCGTGTTGCATGCTGGCACGCAAATCACCGACCTTCCCATGAGTGGTGAGATTTTCATGCACCAGTGCCTCCGTAAAACGAGCCTGACCCCGTTGAAAAAGACGAACAATCCAGTCCTTCCCCCAATCACCGTGTTGAATACATTGGCCCATAAAGGTTGACTGTCGACGTATTCGATAAGCGGCCTTATCCGTCTCGGTTTTAATCACGGCCCGAATTTCAACTTGCAATGCTTCCGAAAGCCACTCATCAGCATCCAGAACCAAAATCCAGTCTTTCGTCGCGCAGTCTATTGCACGATTTTTCTGCCGCCCAAATCCCGGCCAATCTGTTTGGTGCACACCGCTCGTATATTCCCGACAAATCTCGAGCGTCCCATCCGTGCTGCCTGAATCCAATACGACAATTTCATCCGCCCATTTAACCGACTCCAAGCACTTTTTAATGTGTGGTGCTGCATTCAATGTAATAATAACGACACTCAAAGACATATACATTTCCTTAAATTGATTGTTGATATAGCATAGAATGTCGTATGATCGTAGCTTATTCCGTGAGATGATAACCACCATGATCAATACTGAATCTGCCGCCTACTTTGTCTTTGACAAAGACAATCAGCACTATCACTGCGAAGGCAGCTGGTCAATTCTCAACATTGATGCCCTAATCCAACGCGTTCAACAAACACAATTACCTACCCAACAACAATTAGTGCTGAATGGTACCGCCCTCACTCAATTTGACAGTGCAGGCGCATTGGCCTTAGTCCAGTTTATCACAGCATTAAAACAGAAAAAAAATCAAGTGCAATTAACTCATTTTAGCCGACAGCAAAATGACTTGATCGCATTGATTGAGAGCAAACTCGATACCATCAACTACATCTCACCAGAGCCCCAAGAACAAACGGCATTGTATCAAATTGGAAAGGAGTCCGTTCATAAATTCCATCAAATTGATGGACTTGTCATTTTGATAGGCAATGTAGCTGACAAACTGGTTAAAGCCTTTTCTGAATGGCGTCGTTTCCAATTTCCGAGCATTGTTTCCAATCTTGAATCGACAGGGGTCAGAGCCTTGCCTATTTTGGCCCTCCTTTCTTTCTTAATTGGCGTGGTCCTAGCCTATCAAATGGGGGTTCAACTAGAAAGCTATGGTGCAAGTACCTTTATTGCTTACTTGTCAGGCATGGCCATTTTTCGTGAGTTTGCCCCATTAATCACGGCCATTATTGTGGCAGGTAGAACAAGCTCTGCCTTTACAGCACAAATTGGCAGTATGAAAATTAATGAAGAAATTGATGCGCTCAATACCATGGGATTGTCCCCTGTTGAATTGATCGTCCTGCCTAAAGTGCTGGGCTTGCTCTTTGTTTTTCCCCTGCTTATTTTTTGGTCCGATGTATTTAGTCTCTTGGGTGCCATGATGATGTCAAAATTCATGCTGCATGTCAGCTACTTAGATTTCATCACGCGATTAAGAGACGGTGTTGGTCTAAAACAAATGATGCTGGGTTTGTATAAAGCCCCAGCTTTTGCACTCTTAATCGCCCTTGTCGGTTGCTTTCAAGGGTTTCGGGTGGAATCAAATGCCGATAGCGTGGGAAGCCAAACCACCAAAAGTGTCGTACAAGCCTTGTTTTTAATTATTATTGCCGATGCAGCCTACTCGGTTCTTTATAGTTGGCTCGATCTATGACAGACGCCATCATTGAAATAAAAGGCCTTAAAAATCACCTTGGAGGTCAATGGGTTCACTCTGATGTCAACCTAGAGGTCAAGAGGGGCGAAATTCTTGCTATTATTGGCGGGAGCGGCACCGGCAAAACCACCATCTTGCGCAGCGTATTAATGCTACAAAAACCAACAGCTGGAACAATTCACGTGTTTGGTAAGGATTTAAAAACCCTTGATGAACAAGGGGCTGATGCCTTGCGCCGACGCTGGGGGATGTTATTTCAACACAGTGCTCTTTTTTCAGCGATGACGGTCTTAGAAAATATTATGTTCCCCATGCAAGAACTTGCCACGCTAGATAAAGAATTTATGAGACACTTGGCGATGCTCAAATTAAGCTTGGTGGGGCTGCCTAAGGAGGCCGCCAATAAATTTCCCTCCCAATTAAGTGGTGGAATGCAAAGACGTGCTGCAGCAGCACGTGCAATTGCTATGGATCCTGAGTTATTATTTCTAGATGAGCCGACCTCAGGACTTGACCCATTGGGTTCAAGAAAATTTGATGAGCTCATTATTTTCTTACGAGAAGCCTTAAATTTAACGGTTGTTATTGTAAGCCATGATATTGAATCACTAAAACGCTGTACCGATCGCGTTGCTTTTATAGGTGACGGAAAAATTTTAAGTGTAGAGCCAATCAATGAATTAATAAACAATCCAAATCCATTGATTGCTGATTACTTTAGTCAATCTTAATTGATATACTGCACACGCAGTATCATTAGGGAGCAACCTGCTTGGAGTCAAAGGCAAATTATAGAATCGTAGGATTCATCGTGTTAGTTCTTGCAGGCTGTCTATTGGCAGGCGGTCTCTGGCTGTCTGTGGGTTTTGATAGGAAAGCCTATGATCTCTACACCGTCTATGTCCCTGAACCCGTCTCAGGCCTGGGAGATGACTCGATTGTCAAATATAACGGTGTAAAAGTAGGGGTAGTGAGCAAAATTGAGCTCAACCAATTTGATCCACAACAGGTTCGATTAGAACTTAAAATTGAAGAAGGCACTCCCATCACAAGCAGCACACATGCAACCTTAATCAGCCAAGGCATCACTGGCACAAACTACTTAGGCTTAACGGCCAGCACACCCTCGCTATTTCCCTTACAAAAAACACCCGGCGAACCTTACCCGGTGATCCCTTATAAAGCCTCATTTTTTAGTCAATTGGAAAAAAATATTCATGATGTCAGCGTTGGGATTAAGCGTGTTTTTGACAAAGAAAATGCACAAGCATTAAAAGCAACATTGATTAACTTACAAAAAGTGAGCGATGTCGTTGCCAAAAACAACAGCAACCTCAATAAAAGCCTGGCTGAACTCCCTGCGCTGATCAAAGATCTTAAAACCAGCGTTGATAAATTTGGTGCGATGTCCTTGAGCATGTCGACTGCAGGCAAGCAAGTGTCTTCTACCATGAAAGCTGGAAAGAGCACCATTGATAAAATATCCCAACAAACCATCCCCCCCATTGTATTGTTAATCCAACGCATGGATGGCATTGCCAGCAATCTCGAAAAAGTGAGCTCTCAAATGCGACAAAACCCCGCTGTGATTATTCGCGGATCGGCCCCCCCTAAATCTGGACCAGGAGAATGATGTGACCAAACTAAATCTGGTTCTTTTACTGTGTGCTGAATTACTCTTAGTGGCTTGTTCTCCCATAAAAACCCAAGCAAGCAATCAATATAAATTGGAAGCTTTCAATACACAAAAACTATCCAACAAAAAAACAATGCAATCGATTTTAATCTCCCAACCAGAATCAATGGCCGGCTATCAAACCGAACAAATGATGTACATTAAAAAACCCTACGAATTGAGTTCATTTGCGCATAACACATGGATTAGCTCGCCTGCAAATATGATTTACCCACTACTCATGCAAAGCTTGCAAAAAACAGGCTATTTTTATGCCGTTGCCTCTGGCCCCTATGTGGATAAAGCCGATTATCGCCTAGATACGCAAGTCATTGCGCTGCAACAAAATTTCCTACCCAAACCCAGTGTGATGGATTTGGTCGCTAAAGTGGTATTGACGCACATTGCCGATAATCGTGTGGTTGCTTCACGTGTTATCTCCCAACACATCCCATGCCCTACCGACACCCCTTATGGCGGCGTCATCGCAGCCAATAAAGCAACACGAGCGTTTACTGCCGCTGTATCAGCCTTTGTGGTGGCTCAGGTGAATAAGGATAATATAAGAGCCTCTTGATAGGATGGGTTGATCGAACTATCGTAGCCTAAAGGAGAGCGAGTTTGAGGCCGCCTACGTTACATTGCCGTTGGGGCCTCTATTCTTGGCCGCATCTTCTTCCTTAATATCCTTTAAAATGTCTTGTACTTTAGTTTTGAATAAGGTTCCAACATGCTTTGTCAATGCTTTTACGGCTTGATGATCAGCTGCATGACCAAATTTATCAGTGGCCAACTGCTCTATATCCTTTTTTAAGGTAGGCAATAGATCGCTGTTCTCAAAATTCTCCTGATAACATGTCGCAGAAGCTTGTTTTATTTCTGCATCGCTAAAATTCTTAGCCTCTACTGTTATTGCGTCTAGACTAAACTGCATATGCGGTGAGCTCTCTCCCGCAACTTTTAATGCGGCCAAAAGATATGCAAGCTCTTCTTTATTGGAACCTCGCAATACCAGCGGTTTTTCAGGGGTGGGGGGCGCTTTTAAACCCGCTAATATTTGAGTAACCAACGCCATTGCATAAAGAACCCTAGCCTTTGGATCATCATCACCAGGAAAAGCCACGACTGTCATTTTAACCTTAGGCTCTTGCGCTCCATCGGGCAATCCTGCTGTGCGCTCCTCAATAAATCGACCAATGAGTTGATTATCCTTAGAAACCGTATGTTCACGAAATGAATCACTCTTAACTCTATCAACCGTTTTATAAGAGCAAGCCTCATTCCAGGAAATCTCTGTATCGCTCTCATCCTCTTCATTCACTTCATCCTGATCACGGGCTGTTTCTAAGTACTTATCTTTTTCTGTTAAAATATGATCCTGATAAGACATGTCAAACAACGATGAAACCTGCCGAACATCCTTTGCGGCGTCGGTTGCTTGCGTGATCGTTTTTAACAGGGCTTGATGAGCAATATTTTCAACCGGATCTAGATTTCCTTTAAGTAGGGTTTGCATTCTGTTATGGAGTGCCAACTCCACATCTATCTCTTCCAAATAACCCGTTAATAATGTTCGATACTCGTTAATCGGCTGAGTCATTGATTCTTTTAAACCATTTAAAGACCTTTGTAATAAAGCTCGCTGTTGATTTAAATAAGTCAGCAGCTGCTCACCTCCCTCTGCTAATTCTTTAAAATCATTGGCCAAGTCTAGCGCATATTGTTGAGCGGAATCCTGAAAGGCTGGATTAAGCCAAACCATTGGATCTGGAATAACGCCGTTTAAATCCGCTCGTATCTCTTGTAGTGATCTTATTTTAGCCATAGACTGCTCAAGGACCGCCCTATCTAACAAGGCTGGCGCTTCTGGGACCGCTGGACTGATAGGCGCATTCACAGGTACTTGTGGAGGATTTCTGCGCATGTCCTCTATTTCAGCGCTTAAATCCCTCATTTCTCTTGTCTGTCTCTCTAATTGCCCTTCTAGCGCTCGAACCCGACTTTTCATTCGGTCTGTTGTTCTATGTGAAATGAGCTTGACTTCTGATTTAGAACCCTTAGGCCGTTTGAGCTCCCGTAGCTCTAGCTTGCGCATTTTGGCTTTTAAGTCCAAAAGCTCTCGTTTTTGTATTTCTATTGTTGCTTTATCCTCTTTTAGCTCCGTATTCGCCGCATGAAGCACACTCATACGCGCTGTTAATGCTGACTTATATTTTTCTAATGCACTTTCATGTTGCTCCTGAAGTTCTTGCTCCCTTATTTTATACTTATCTTCAACCCTAGGCATAGCTTCTGACGCTTGACTTAATTGAGACTTTGCAAGAGTTAATTCTTCTTCAGTGCGATTCAATGCAGCACGCAAGGCCTCTATCTCTTCGAGCCTTGCCTTCTGTTCTGCCTGATGTCCCTCAACCTGTCCTATTTGCTTTGCCTGCAAGACTTCGTGGGTGGAAGTTAAACTGCTGAGGCGTTGGCTCAGTTCAGTCTCCGTCTTTGCGGCATCACCTAATCGCGATTCAGCACGCTGCAATTTACTTTCCAAAGTTTGAATTTGCGACTGATGCGCCTTTTCCTGACTTGCTTGTACTATCAGCAATTTTTTATTTTTAGATGTTAAATCTTGTAACTGCACCTTAAGTTCAGCCGACCTTCTCTCAGCAGCCAACGACTGCGTTTTGAGCAATGCGCCGTCTTCTTTGATTTGCTGCAAGCTCGCTTGCAAGGCATCTTTTTCTTGACCCACCGCTGCAAGTGCGACTTGATGCGCCCGATCCTGGCCTGCTTGCTTTGCCTGCAATCCCTCATATCTGACGGACAATTCGCTGAGGGCTCCTTTCAGCTCAGTCTCCGTCTTCCCGGCAACCTCTAATTGTAATGCAGCAGCATTGCTTTCTTCTTTCGCTTTTCGCAATTCAAGATGGAAATTTTGAATTTCTTTTATTTTCGCCTGAATTTCTTTACGAGCCGCTTCAAATTCACTTTCCTGCGTCGTTTTCACTTCCTGCAATGCTTCATGCTTAACCTTTAAATTATCCAGCACAAGACTCTGTTGATTCGCTTTCTTCTCAACCGTCTCTAATTCTAATTTGGCAGCCTGACGCGCCTCTTCAGCACGCTGCAAGCCAATCCCCACGTCTTGAAGTTGCGCCTGATGTGCCCGATCCTGACTTACTTGTTCTCTCAGCAAACTTTCATTTTTGGATGTTAAAACTTGTAGCTGCAAGTTAAGCTCAACCACCCTTCTTTCAACATCCACCGATTGCGATTTGAAGGCTTGGCCTTCTGTTTGCGTTTGCTGCAATATCACTTGCAAGGCTTCTTTTTCTTGACGAACCGCTGCAAGTGCGGCCTGATGCACCCGAAGCTCGCTTATTTTCTCTTTCTGCAATGCATCCAGACTCGCCATTAATTCACGTCGCTCTGAACTAAATTCAAGCACCTTTCCTTCAGCTGCCGCCCATTGCGATTCGAACCGGAAGCTTTCCTCTTTGGTTCCTTGCAAGGTGGCATCTAAGTCATGTTTTTCTTTATTAGCCGCATCAAGTGCCTCTTGAAGCCTTTTGATCTGCTTTGCTTGCTCTTCCTGCAATGCTTTATCCTGAGCATTTAAATTATCGAACTTCAATCTAAGTTCAGCCTCTCTTCTCTCAACCGTATCTATTTGCAATTGAGCAGCGTCACTCGTTGTTGCTAATGACTCATTCAGACGAAAGTTGTCTGAATGAACTGCAGACAACGTGAACTGCATTCTCTGAAGCGCCTCCTGACTCTCTTGGGCTTGCTTAGATAAAGCGTCTTGCAAGGCCTGATTATGCAAACTTAAGGTATTGCTCTGGGCTAAAAATTCAGTATTCCTTTCTTGTTCTTTTAGTCTTTCAGTCGCCAAACTTAATTGATCAAATTCACGGGCCTGAAGCAATGCTTTCATTAAAAGCGATACATCATTGCGTTGTCTTGCAACCTCTTGCAGAATGTCCACGGGTAATTCTAATGCGAAGGATTCATCACGGGGGCGTTCATGAGGAGGGGATACTTCAGCCAATAATGCACTATAAAAGTGTTTTGCAGGTGAAGCCTCTGGTGCGTCAAGTGCTAATTTTGTAAAAAGCCCTTGTTTATACGGTATCGATAATTTGTCATTCTGAAGCAAGGCTTCTAGGGCCTCATGATGCACTGGCGAACTCGCCTTTTCAATCAGCCAATTTTCATTCACCAGTAACGTAACAATTCGTGCTTTTTGTAACACAGGGTTTTTAAAATCAGCTGAAATTTCATTGAACAATTGGTTCAACACTTCAAATTGGAGGCGGTCTTGTTTTTCAGTCGATAAAAAATTGCTAAGCGGATTAGTAGGATGAGGATTACTTAAGAGGCGCACGATGATCGTCTCAGGCTCTTCACCCTGCTGTTTAATATGATTCAGTAATTCCGTCAGGACTGTGAATTGATTCTGCTCTAACACATAATTAAATAAATTCTTGCCGTGTTCATCACTTTGAGTAAACAACAACGACCACTCGGCTTTCGATAGATTGATCTTTTCACCCGACTGAATCAAGGCTCTAACGCCTGCAAAATTACCATTTTTTGCAGCAATCAACAAAGGAAAAGCATGGGTCCCCTTGGGAGGGGTTAATAAAAAGGCTTTCAAAACCTCAGGTTTTTCTTCTAAAACTTGCCAGGGAATCACCTCGAGTGTTGCCTCATCCCGCATCAATAAATGGTAAGGAGAGACGTCATCCGGTGGATAGGACAAGCTCAGCAATTCCTCTGTGCTCATTTTGTTTTCAGGATTGAGGGCATTATACGTTGTTAATATTTGATTAAACAGTGCTTTATGACCCAGGGCTGCAGACAAATGAAGGGCTTCATGTATCACTGCTTTCGATCTATCCCCTTGAGGCAGTAAATTCAAAATAGCCGTCAATTGAAGGGGATCATTGTTGCGAATAGCGATATGAAAACAATGCATTGCCCATTTCACATGCGGCGCGGTTTTAATTTGAGTGTCTTTAGGACCATATTCAATCAAGAGGAGATTGAACAAGGCCTCGTCTGTTGCACCTGCTTTTTTTAATGCACTAATCAAGCTAGAAAAAATGCCCGTCATTCCCTGCTCTGCGGCATAATGCAATAAACCCTCATCCCTCACCAATGCGATGAACGCAGGATTTTTAGTCGTTATTTTTTCTAATAAACACTGAAGAATATCGCTTTGCCCTTGCTGAATACAGTCCCTGAACAAATGGCGGCCAGGTGCTTTAGCTATAATCAATTTGTCATTCAACTGCGCTTCATTGAAGATACCCTCTAAAATAGCAATGGCCTGAACTTTTTGCTCCCTTGTTGATGGATAAGTGCAAAGGATTTCCAAACGACTCAGTCCTGATTCCTCTAATTTCAGCAATTGATCCACGCTAAACTGACCTTGAAGAACCGATTGCAAGATCTCCTCTTTTAAAAGCGCCTCCCGGCGAGCCAGATCATGAAGTTGATCATAATCCTTAATACAGGCTTCAGCTGCTGCCAAATGCTCTTTTAATTGTACTTTGGTAAAACCCTCGCCTGAGGCAATGACGCGATGAGCCTCTGAAAGTATCCGATTGATTTTATTAGCAATTATTTCTGCATCAGGGCTCGCTTCTTTTGCTAACAACGCGTGTAAGCCTTGTAGTCGACGATACAGATGCAACGGCTCGCCCTCACGCTGATTCGAAGGAATATACATCACCGCATCTCTTTGCGTATAAGCCGTCCCATTTTGCAAGCTTGCATCGCTAACCTCATCGTTTGCACAAGCAAAAAATTGATTAAACTTGGCCACATCCACTATTTTCAAGCCCAAGGGCGTCTTGCCATCAAGCTCTAAAACGCCAGGAATCACATAGTCCATGACCACACGGCCTTTCACCAGGGTTAAATAAGCCTGTCGATTACAAATACCAAAGGTCATTGCCGTAAGGGCCCAATCATCCATATAGGATTCATCGCTTGTTAACACCGTATTCAATTCAGGCACCGGTTCACTACCCGAAACGGGCGTTCGATCCCTGGCATCCCCTAAAACTTTTGGACTAATATAAGGCAGGGTACCATTGCGTGCGCCGTGTAAAATGCCCAAAGTAGGATTGACACCAAACACCATGCCTTGGTCTGTTTGCTTCACAAAGCGCCCATTGGCATCACACCATTGATTATCCTTGAATGTTTTTGGAAGATCTGGACCAAATAATTCAGAAAATGCAGCTTCAGGGCTAAGGGCAGTCCCTTGATATACTTGCTGAAATCCCCCGGTTGCCCAGTCAATGTACTTCACCTCATAGTGACCCTCTGAATTTTTTTTATAAAGAAAATTCTCAGGCTTAATGTCGTTATGCGAAAAATGCATGGCTTGAAAGGCTTGTGCCTTGCCGACAAGTGCTTCTGATAAGTCCAATGTGTCTTTTAAGGTGCTTAAAAATTCCCCCTCCACGTGGGGGTCACGTTTTAAAGGATCGTGATAAGCAATGTCACCTTTAGGGTATAGATTTAATTTTTTATTGGCTGTATCGGCTAAGGTATCGCCTTTTGCACGTTCAGTTAACAGCTGATATTGTCGGGGTGTACTGTCCTTTGAGAACAGTTTTCCCGCTTTTCTTGGTTTATCATCGGTAATCCAATAATGTGTTCCACCTGAAATAGCCCTTTCGGCTTTTGATAAATTTTGCAACACATCACTTTCAATGCGATACAAAGGATCATCACGCGCCGTAATAGGGCGCGTGCGAAGGGCAGTACGACTGGCTTCTTTAAAAGCAGGACTTGAATCAACCGCAGGCACATAGCCTTTTTTTATCACCTGATTTAATCCAGACAATAAACTTTCAACCTCTTTCACCTGCCCATATTGTCCTACCCCTAACAACCTACTGTGCGTGAATAAACGTCCTTTTTTTCCAGTGCCTGCATATGCCTCATCCAATCCCTCAAAAGGGGCGATGATGCCGCGGCTGCCCCCATAGGAAAAAATAAAATCTCGACCAGGGGGTTTTATCAATGAATAGGGCAGCTTAATCGCACCGATATCAACCTGAACCGCTTGAACAAGCCCCCCCTTGTCATCCAATACTTGGACTGTACAAGCGCCTGTCACGGAATGCTTCACCTTGAATTGCACCTCACTGAGAAGCTTTGGTTGAATAGCGTTGGCCAATTGTTGAATTATCGAAAAATAGGCTGTTTGTTCTTCATCAGTAATCGCTGGCGCCCCTTGTCTAGTCCGCTCAATTAAGCGAACCATCTCATCGGCCATCACTTTAATATCACCTTCCATTCGCCGAACCTCATCGGCTGTCAGTGCGAGTGTATCGGCCATCGCATGATATTCATCTAAAAAAATTGCTTCTACGGTTTTAGCAACCTCTCGGCCTGATTCAAAAGCGGCTTGAATGGCATTAGATTTCTCACGTCGTTCTAATTTAGAGGCGGTAATCGTTTTTGCTTTTTCAATCATGGGCTTAAGCTTTAGCGTGGCACCCGCTGTATCCAATTGAGCAAGGGCCGCATAGGCAGCCGATAAATGGGCCTCAAGCCCTTCTATTTTTAAGGCTTCAATACAACGACCTTCTTTTAACTGTTTGAATGCGGGTTGGAGCGCTACAAAAACCCCCCGCACCATTTTTTCAGCTTGGATGGATTGTAATTCCAATAATTCACGCAATAACAACTCATCCTTGTTGTCTAATTTCAAAGCACTAATATCAGGGGGCGCTACGGCACTGGCAGCCCTTTGAATCCGCTGAAATGCTGCTTGGTAGGCTTTAAGTTCCTCCCCTTTAAAACCCTTCGCATGAAGCTTTGCTTCAATCTCAGCGAATGTTTCGCCACGAATAGTGCTAGAATGAAGTTTGGTGTGGATGGCACTTTTAGTCATCAATTGCCGTATCAACTTATCGTCTGGTGTTCGACCCAACCCACCCGCGGTGGTCATCTCATCAAATAGCGTATCAACCAATGCATCATCCGTTTCAAAAAAATAGAGATTAACTTCAATTTCCCCATTGGGTAAAAGCCTTATTGCAGGTTGTTTTGATTGCGCTTCAAGTCGATCTTTAATATATTTTTTAACTGCTGTTGCTTCTGTCAAAATAAATGGGTCCGAACGACCACCTGTTTTCACGATCCCTTTTTTAGTCCGTTCACTTTTTGAATAGATAACGTCCAAAGTTTCTTTTAACTTTGCGACACGGGGATCTTCTGAATTTTGATATGGGGACTTAAATTGACTATCCTGTTCTATAAAACGCCCCTCAGCCAAAGCCGTAAACGTTTGATCCGCCACACTATTTTTAGTAAATAATTCGACATCTCTAATGTTTCTTGCCCAGAATAAATCACGTGTCAAATTACTTTCTGTTTTTTTGGCATAATCGCGCCTATCCGCTTGTCCAAATCTTAAAACATCAAACAGCGCTTTTTTTTCTTTGAATGCATTAATTTTATCATCGCGTGCCCAGTCATCCCTTTCATTGAGCGTTAAACGCACCTCGATCCGAGTCAATAAATCACTCATTGATTCGCCCGTCGTGCTTTTATAATGACTTAACTGATCAATAATATCCGATGCCCCGACCTCAGGACATTTTGATCTTAAGGTACGAATAAAGCCCTGATACTGTTCGTATGGAGTTGATTCATGCGTCGGCTTGAAGTGGTCGCAATCCCGCCGAACCATTTCGTAATAGCCCATTTGCACCAACTTTTGACATTGCTGCCTTAATTGAGGATTGGTAGGGTGACGTTCATACATTAAAATAGCCTGTGCCAGCATGTCTTGAATATCAACCAAGGCTAAGGTTTGTAATTGTGCTTCTTGTGCCGCAGATTCCAGTTTAAATAATACTTTAATATATAATGATGTTTGTAATGCTTTAATCTCAGAAGGCGCATCCGAGAGAACATAGGCTAAATGTTTTACATCACGAAAATTTTCAGCAAGCGATTGAATCAATAGGGTAGGATCGGTGATGATTTTCTCTGATTCAAGATCAACGCCACGATTATCAGCAAGAATCGCTTGCATTTGGGCATCAATCACATCAATGGCTTGAGTTTGTTTTTTTCGATATAAACTTAATTGTTCCTCTGCAAATGGATTGTCATCCTGATGCAAGGGCAAAGTTGATAAATTTTCCTGAATCCTACCCTGTTCTTTTTTCAAGGCTTGATAAACAAGGGCCATCAAAGATTGTTGAAGTAATCGACCAGATGAATCAGAAAAATTAATGGTATTTATTCCATCGATAAAATGCTTACAATATGCCATATCAATGACCTCAAAATAATCACATAAGAAAAATTTACTATTCATCCTTATTCTATTCCTTAATTATTAAGGAATAATTAATGCTCTTAGTGATTATAGTACAAACATTGCGCTTATGTTAAAATCATCGGCGAGCGCAAAAAAAAAATACGCTTCGAAAAATGAGGCAACCATAGCGAAAAATTCAAAACAATTGTACAATGAGCCGCCATCAGGCACGCTTGTGCCCGTGATTGACTATATAATAAAAAGGAGATAACAGATGAATGCCAGATCTTTTCTAAAATTAGGGCTTGTTGCTAGTGTGATCATACTGGCTGCTTGTTCAAAAACACCGGGTAGTGCTGATGGAATGGCAGGCGAGAATGGCGCACAAGCGCATGGATTAGGTCAATCCACCCATTTTGCAGGCCAACAAGATGGTGAAATGTATACCACGCAAGCCCCACATAACCAAATTTATCGTTTTAGCTATGACAACAGCACACTGGCAGAAAAATATATTCCCTCCGTCAATGCACAAGCTAACTATTTAAAATCAAACCCAGGCGCGCGCATTCTTATCGCAGGCAACACAGACGAACGTGGCAGCCGGGAATATAACGTGGCCTTGGGCGAACGTCGTGCCAATACCGTCGCAGAATTAATGCGCATGGCCGGTGTAGGCCATCAACAATTGCGTGTGGTGAGTTACGGCAAAGAACGCCCCGCTAATCTCGGTCATGATGAAGAGTCACATGCCCAAAATCGACGAGTTGAATTAACCTATGAGGCGACCAGATGATAAAACAACGTTTCCTTCTTGTTGCGTGCATCGCATGCCTACTGCCCTTCAGTGCGTTTTCTGAAGCACCCGTAGTAGATGACAGTGAAAACTATGCTCTTCTTGATGAACAACAGGCGGCTCTAGAGTCGCCTGTTGTCAAAACACAAAACCGCGATTACGGTAATGATGAAGAAACTGCACTGGCCAATGACAACCTCGAAACAAATCCACTTAAAAGCAGTGGTAATAATGCATCCCTATTGGACAAAGTCCAAGGCCTGCAACAAGATATTCAAGAACTTCGGGGTCAGCTGGAAGTGCAAGCCCATGATCTAAAATTGTTGCAACAGCAACAATTGGCCTTTTATAAAGATTTGGATGCTCGCCTGCCGAATGCCCCAGCTAAAATTGCACAAAATCCCCCAACCAATGGCTTGTCGATTGTGCCAGCAAGATCCCCAACCCCCATCAATCCATTGCCCTCGGCCAAACCTCAAACCGCCCTGATAACCCCTGTGATGAATAACCCAGGACGCAATAACCCGGCGGATGAACAAATCAGTTATCTTGCCGCCTATGAATTAGTAAAAAACAAACGCTTCGATGACGCCCTATCGGCCATGCAAACCTTTGTAGCACTTCATCCCCAAGGCGGATATACCGCCAACGCAGAATATTGGCTTGGTGAAATCCACCTGGTTAAAAAAAGTTACCCCGAAGCCATTCAACATTTTGAAGTCGTGCTGCAACAGTTCCCCGCCTCAACTAAAGCGGCAGCTAGCCAATTGAAAATTGGATATGCTTTAGCTGCCTCCGGAAAAAAACAAGAGGCCATTGACCGGCTACAACAAGTTGTGAAAAATTATCCTAATACCAATACAGCACAACTTGCAAAAGCCAAATTGGATGCCTTAACAAGCTAATGAAACGATTCAACGACACGTTACGCATTACTGAAATTTTTCATTCCTTGCAAGGTGAATCGACAACAGTGGGCCTGCCCACTGTTTTTGTTCGATTAACGGGATGTCCTTTGCGTTGTCAATATTGCGATACGGCCTATGCTTTTCATGGTGGCACCTTACTCCCCATCGATAACATCCTCACACAAGTGGCCGCATTCGAATGCCCACACGTTTGTGTTACGGGCGGCGAACCATTAGCCCAACCAGGCTGTATTGCCTTGCTAAAACAGCTGTGCGATAAAAGACACTTGGTTTCACTAGAAACCAGTGGTGCACGGGATATTGCGGCCGTTGATCAGCGCGTCATGATCGTCATGGATTTAAAAACCCCTGCCTCAGGCGAATGTGATAAGAATAAATTGTCTAATATTCCTTTCCTTAAGCGAAGCGATCAAGTTAAATTTGTTCTCTGTAACCGTGAAGATTATCAATGGGCCATTCAACAGATAGCCGAGCATCAATTAGCCGAGCGCGCCCACCTACTTTTTTCACCGAGCTTTGGACAATTAGATCCAACGCTACTGGCCAATTGGATCCTAGAAGATAAACTACCGGTGCGCTTCCAATTACAACTACATAAACTATTATGGAATGATGCTCCTGGGCATTAAAGCCATGCGACTGACAAGGAGAAAACCAATGCAGTGGTTTGCACAAGCCCCCTCTAATATTGCACTGATTAAATACATGGGGAAAAAAGACAGTGAAACCAACACCCCCATCAACCCATCCCTGTCTTACACACTAAACCACCTATTAAGTCATGTCCTATTAGAAGCATGCGCTGGAAATAAAGACCGATGGAAACCCTTAGATATTCCGGGAGCCGCCCCATTTACTTTATCCACTGCAGCTCAAGAACGATTCTTAAACCACCTGTCTTATTTAAAAATACGAGCAAATTATACCGGTGCTTTTATTGTGCGATCGAACAATAATTTTCCTCATAGCAGTGGCTTGGCAAGCTCCGCCTCAAGCTTTGCGGCGCTAACCAAATGTGCAATCACCGCCTTAAGCGAATTAACACATACCCCACCCCCCTCCATTGAAACACAAGCCCAATTAAGTCGATTGGGTTCAGGCTCATCCTGCCGTTCTTTTTTTTCACCTTGGGCCTTGTGGGAAGATGAGACAGTGAGGGTCATCGAGTTACCCTATCAAGAATTGCTCCACCAAGTCATTGTGATTAGTCATGCTGAAAAAAAGGTATCTTCTAGTGAGGCCCACCGGCGCATTCAAACGAGCCCTCTTTATAAAACCCGCGCACACCGTGCTGAAGAAAATTTAAAAACACTACTCAATGATCTTGTTGCGCAGGATTGGAAAAGTGCCTATCAAATATGCTGGCGAGAATTTCAGGATTTACATCAGTTGTTTTCAACCTGTGAATCCCCATTTTCCTACATGACCGAGCAAAGTGATGCGGTATTAATGAACTTACAAGCGTTATGGGAGCGCGAAGGCGATGGTCCCATTATCACCATGGATGCGGGTCCCAATATTCACCTACTCTACCGCCTCGACCAAGCTGACATGGCCTTCAAATTTAAACAAGAACACTTGCTAGGCCAGTACGATGTCTTATGATTTTATAACAACCACCCATGGAAAATGGATTTTAGCCGGTGAACATGCCGTCATCAGAGGTCATGGTGCCCTGGTCTTCCCCATTAATGAAAAACAATTAACATTGAGTTACCAACCATCGACTTCTGAATTAAATGCAACCTATGAGGGCGAAAGTGGGGCTGATACCCACCTTTTATTTTGGAGCGTGCTCGAACAAGGCATGCAAATTTTAGGGCGTTCGATCAACAGCTTAAGTGGGCATTTTAATCTTCATAGCACCATTCCTGTGGGCGTTGGAATGGGAGCCTCTGCAGCCTTGTGCGTCGCCACAGCGCGTTGGTTTGCAAATCAGGGTCTTTTAGAAGACCCTGACATTCATGGTTTTGCAAGACAACTTGAAAATTTGTTTCATGGTCAAAGCAGTGGTCTAGATATTGCAGGCGTCGCCGCCACCACAGGGGTTTATTTTAAACAAGGCACCTTTAGCCCCCTTCAACAAACTTGGCAGCCTCGATGGTTGTTGTCCTCCTGTGGACAAATAGGCATTACCTCGCATTGTATTCAAAAAGTCCAATCACTGTGGCAGGACGATAAAACCCGTGCTGCACAAATCGATCTACAAATGGCAGATTGTGTGGTTCAGGCGCAATGTGCACTGGCAGATAAAACGCCAACCGCCCTAATGATGCTTGCCGATGCCATCAATAAGGCCGCCGATTGTTTTCAACAATGGGGGCTCGTGAGTGAGAGTTTACAACAACACATGCAAAGTTTATTAAATGCTGGGGCCATCGCTGTTAAACCCACTGGCTCAGGAGGCGGGGGCTATGTTGTCAGCCTGTGGGAAAAAACACCGCCTGAAATCACCATGACCCATACAGCAATTGGCTTGTTTTAATCATTTCATTAAAACAAAATCATCAGCAAAATCCGCTGCTTTCCAATTTAGACGAAGCTATATTCCATTTTGGACGAGTTTTTAATGGCCGCCGATTAGGATAGTCACAAGTAGTACGGTTTTAGATCAAGATTTTCGCGGATGAAGAAAATTAGCCTATTTAACTGACAAAGACTGGATCAGTGGAATATTTTTACACAATGAAGATCAATGTTTAGTATTTGTAAAAAACTTATGGGCAATTCCGTTCTCTTTACTTGATTGATAAAAATAGCTGATGACACTCAAGGTCTATCATCGTATTGATAATATAATTCGCCCTCTTTCACCATGCCTAACTCATAACGTGCCTGTTCCTCTAACGCTTGATCGCCTGATTTCAACTCAAGAATATCCGCTTCAATCGCCCGATTGCGCGCGGCTAATTGCTTATTATCTTGCTCCTCAACCCCTAATTTATTTTCAAGATGCAACCACTCCCGGACACTTCCATCGCCTAACCATAACTTGTATTGCAAACCCAGCAGCGCTATCAATAGAAAAATAAAAAGGGGGCGCATGATTCAACCTGGTAGTAACGTTCACCTATTATATACTGCCAACGAGCACAAAATGAAGTTTTTCAGGAAGGCGCCAGTAATTCCCACCCTAAAAATTCGGCATGGATTAAAGAATCAAGGCTAGCTTCTCTAATAAAATATAAAGTTTAGAAAATGAAATAAATTGGATGTCACAGCCATGCACACTGACTATTGCATTAAAATCTTTTGTAATAAAAAATCCATGTCGTGGTTGATAAGCCTCGATAAATGAACGAAAGGATCGACTTATCACAGGACGACTCATTGATCTGAATTTTACCTCAATTGGGATAATACAAGCATCATGCTTATCAATCACAAAATCTACTTCAGCGCCACTTTGAGTACGCCAAAAATGGATAGAAAAATCTTGGAAATATTGTGTCTTAAATTTATATATTTCTTGAAATACAGCACTTTGAATCAATAAACCAACATCTTGCCGAAGATCTAATAACGTTGATAAATTATGCAATGCTTGATTTCTAAATCCATTATCAATGAAATAAAAAATTGGATTGCTCGTGATTTCTTTTCGTTTATTGCCTACATAAGGCGTAATTCTTACCAAAGTATACGTATATTCTAGAATGGATAAATAATTCTGAATTGTAGATGCGGAAACCAAACAATCCGTTGCAAGTTGATTATAGTTCACCAATTGCCCTGAACCATGAGCTATCAATGTCAGTAATTTTTGCATGGCGTCAGGCTTGCCCACTTTGAGAATTTCAATAATATCTTTAGCAATATAATCTTGATATATCTGTCGCAGCAACATGGTTTTTACTGATGCTTTAACCACGGCAGGATAACAACCAAAAATAACCGTTGATAAATCCATCTGACCCATTTCTTTGTAACTTAAGGGAAGCACCAGCGATTCTATATGACGACCTGTCATAAATTCTTGAACTTTGCTCTTCAACTCCAATTGAGATGAGCCTGTTGCTATCAATTTAATCGGCAATTTTAAATCAATACATGCCTTTAAAAGCAAGCCTGGACTCTCTAAACGTTGAACTTCATCAATCAAAATAATTGGATTGCTCAATTCAAACTGATTCATAGCCTCTTGAATAAACAACGGACTAGTCAACCAACGCCTTATTTCCAGCAAATCACAATTCAAATAAAGTAACGCTTCAAAACGACCTTGCTGAATAAGTGTTTGTGCAATAAATTTTGCGAGCGTCGTTTTTCCGGCCTGTCTTGGTCCAACCAAAACCAAACAAAGCGCATCCCACTCGCTAAGCAACAAAGTACTGGTTTGCAACCGGGTGATATAATCCGGACCAACCATTTGCACGGCTTTATTTTTGATCCAAGGATTGGCTTGATAAATCAAAGCAATGAGCTGATCATTCACTTATTAACCCGGTTAATCATTTGTCAATACAATTTAAACCGGGTTAATTTACATGTCAACCAATAATGCCACAAAAATTTTATAACCCACGGCAATGGGCTACACTATACTACAATCGGTCATAAAAAACACCATATGTGTTATTATTGCGTTAAAAACCAAATGGAAGCGATACTCGTTAGCGCTGTTTAGCCTTAAAACCCAATGCCTCCAGACGTTTTTGAATACTAGGATGGGTCGCAAATGGATTGCCTGATGATCTAAGTGGATGAATATCGGAGGGATCAAATAAATATGAGGCATGACGGACCTGCTCATGAGGTGTTTGCCCATACTCTGTTGTATATTGCTCAACATGGTCCTTATGATCTTGATTAATTTTAAGCAATGCGCGTGCCATAGGCTCATTATCCCGCATTAATTCAACGGAGCCGGCATCCGCCATGTATTCTCGCGTGCGACTCAAAAACAGTGCCAATATCACCGTAAGAAGGGGCAATGCATAGCGCAAAATCAAAATTACCGTGAATAATCCATTGCCTCCCTGACGATCTCGTTTAAAAATCATGGAGTAAAATAACATATCTATCACCATTAAAAGAATATTGCTCAAAATGGCGACCATTAAGGTTAGTTTTATATCATGGTGTCGAACATGACTCAGCTCATGTGCCATCACGGCTTGCATTTCTGCACGATCTAATTTTTCCATTAAACCACGTGTAATCGCCACCATGGCTGATTTTTCACTATAGCCACTGGCAAATGCATTCATGTAATTCGCCTCGATAATGAAAACTTTCGGCATAAACTGTAACCCCGCCGCCACCTTCATTTCTTCAACAACATGATAGAGTTGCTTTTCCTGTAAGTTTTTAGCGGTTTCCGGTGTAATTTCATGCGAATCCGTGCCTAGCAGCATGATCCGGTCATAAAAGCTATAGGTGATAAAGAGTGAAATCACGGCAACGCCACCCAATAATAGGGTAGCTAAGGGCACAATGTGAAGACTGATTAAGGCATAAAAGCATGCGCTGAGTGGCACACTAGGATTGTGTGAGTGTATAACAAACACATCAACAATGAGACCAACAAACACATAAAGCAGCAAAAAGGTCGCAATCACACCACGGGTTTTACGTTCATTACGTTGTAATTGCAAACGCCAATCACCCGTCGTCGCATGATAATCAGACAAGCTCATCTTAGAATTTTACCGTATAATCTTCATGGGCTTTAATACTCGCATCATCCGGTAATCCCCAATATTCAAAGCTTTTATTTAATGCGCCAGCGCAGGCACCCACCACCATGGCCTCAAAAAATGATTTTTTCTTGGCCTCATACCGCTCGATGCCATCATTATAAGCCTGCTTAGAATACGCCAATTTATTCTCCGTATTCACAATTTCCTCTTGTAATTGCATCACGTTTTCATTGGCTTTTAAGTCTGGATATCGCTCAAACACAACACTCAAACCGGATGCAATTTTAGAGATCCCTTCTTCTGCAGCTATCCGACTTTTATCATCGCCTGAAGCTTTAGCCGCCTGCGCTTGATTGCGTAACGCCACCACGTCTTTTAAGGTTGTTTTTTCATAATCCATGTATTTTTTTACAGCCTCGATTAAAGACTCAAAAACCTTATAGCGCCTATCCAATTGGATATCAATTTGTCGCTTATTGTTATTGATAGCCTCAATTAATTTGATTAATTGATTGTAAATCCCAATCACCCAAAACAAAACAAGGGCGACTATCACCAGCATCACTACCATTAATGTACTCATTGCGTCTCCAATCATTGATGAACTTGTTTCAATAAGTGTAGTCGATCAATCCATTAAAAACCAAGTCTCAACCCGATCCCATGATCTTGCCCTGCTTAGTGTTACATCCCCAACAAAGGTCGTAAAAACAATCCTGTATAAGAATTCGGACAGGCAGCAACCGTTTCAGGGGTCCCAACAGCAATCATTTGGCCCCCTTTGCTCCCCCCTTCTGGACCTAAATCAATGATCCAATCTGCCGTTTTTATCACATCTAAGTTATGCTCAATAATCACAATCGTGTTGCCCTGTGAACGAAGCCTTGTCAAGACGCTCAGCAATTGTTTTGTGTCATGAAAATGAAGGCCTGTGGTGGGTTCATCTAGAATATATAAGGTATTCCCTGTGTCGCGTTTAGATAATTCACGGGCTAATTTAATACGTTGAGCCTCACCGCCTGACAAGGTTGTTGCACTTTGTCCTAGGCGAATATAAGACAATCCCACCTCCATCATGGTCTGACATTTACGCGCCAAACTGGGAATGGCCTTAAAAAATTCAGTGGCATCCTCAACGGTCATCTCTAAAATTTCATGGATATTTTTACCTTTATACTGAATTTCCAAGGTTTCCCGATTATAACGTTTGCTCTGACACACATCACATGCCACATAAATATCTGGCAAAAAGTGCATGGCGACTTTAATCAACCCATCCCCTTGGCAGGCCTCACAACGCCCCCCTCGAACATTAAAGCTAAATCGTCCAGGCTGATACCCTCTCGCACGCGATTCAGGGGTATTAGAAAATAATTCACGAATGGGTGTAAATAAACCCGTATACGTCGCAGGATTTGATCGCGGGGTTCGTCCAATGGGGCTTTGATCAATATCAATCACCTTGTCACAATGCTGCAATCCATTCAGTGCAATCACATCCCCTGCCGCATGCAAACTCGCCCGATTGAGCTTTGCTGCTGCCAATGGATATAACGTATCGTTAATCAAACTAGACTTCCCTGATCCCGATACACCCGTCACACACGTGATCAATCCAATGGGGATTTGAACATCTATCCCCTTTAAATTGTTACAACTCACGCCCAGCAGCTCGATGACGCGTGCCTCATCAAAAGGAATGCGCAGAGAAGGCACGGCTATCGATTGCTTACCGGACAAATATTGCCCAGTTAACGATGCCTCACAATCGATAATCACATGGGGTGGACCACAAGCCACAATCTCCCCCCCATGGACCCCCGCGCCTGGCCCCACATCCAAGACATAATCGGCAGCACGAATCGCTTCTTCATCATGTTCTACCACGATCACCGTATTCCCTAAATCACGTAAACGCAGCAAAGTTTTCAATAAACGATCATTGTCGCGTTGATGTAAGCCTATTGATGGTTCATCGAGAATATACATCACCCCAACCAAACCTGAACCAATTTGACTCGCCAACCTGATGCGTTGGGCCTCGCCCCCTGACAGGGTTTCACTGCTGCGCGATAAGGATAAATAATCCAAGCCCACATTGACCAAAAACCCCAAACGCTCAATAATTTCTTTATTGATCTTTGCAGCTATTTCACCTCGAGCCCCTGGCAATTGCAATTGCTTAAAAAAATCATAAGCCTGCTCAATTGAATAATCGACGATTTCCGGTAAATTAATATCCGTGATAAACACATGCCGAGCTGACTCTTGTAGCCGGGCACCCTGACAAGCAGGACAGGGGCGTGATGACAAATATTTTGCCAATTCCTCACGCACCATGGCCGAATCAGATTCCCGGTACCGACGCTGCATGTTGGGGATCACCCCCTCAAAAGGGTGTTTTTTTAATATAAATCCCCCTCGAGGGCGTTGATAATTAAACTCAATCACCTCATCACCGCTACCATATAAAATCAAATCACGCGCCCGCTTTGACAAATCGCAAAATGCATCTTCTATGGAAAAATCAAAATGCCGCGCAAGGGATTCCAATAAAGGATAATAGTAAGTCGTTCGACTGTCCCAACCCCGAATTGCCCCATGGGCTAAACTTAAATGTTGATCATGCACAACCCGTTCTTCATCAAAAAATTGATCAACACCCAGCCCATCACACGACGGGCATGCCCCTAAGGGATTGTTAAATGAAAACAATCGCGGCTCCAATTCACTCAAACTGTAACCACATTCAGAACAAGCAAATTTTGAGGAAAATACGAGATCATCCCATTGGCCATCAATGGAGGCAACAACAACCAATCCATCGGCCAAATTGAGGGCATTTTCAAAGGATTCACTCAAACGTTGGGCCAAATCAGCCCGGACTTTGAATCGATCCACCACCACTTCAATCGTGTGTTTTTTACGCAATGCCAATGTCGGGGGATCATCCAGTTCATATAACTCCCCATCAATACGCGCCCTCACATAACCCTGCGCCTGCAATTGTTGAAATAATTGAACATATTCTCCTTTACGATCTCGAATCACTGGCGCCAGAATCATGGCCTTGGCATCGTGCGGCATTGCCAAAACGAGATCAACCATTTGACTAATGGTCTGTGCTTCTAAACTCCCCCCATGCGTTGGGCAACGTGGCTCACCGACTCGAGCAAATAACAATCGTAAATAATCATAAATTTCCGTAATCGTCCCAACCGTCGAACGGGGATTATGCGAGGTTGCTTTTTGTTCAATCGAAATAGCGGGCGATAATCCTTCGATCGAATCAACATCAGGCTTTTCCATGATGGATAAAAATTGACGTGCATAAGCTGATAAAGACTCAACATAACGGCGTTGACCTTCTGCATATAAAGTATCAAAAGCAAGCGATGACTTCCCTGAGCCTGAGAGCCCCGTAATGACTGTCAGCTGATTACGCGGCAAATCCACATTCATATTTTTTAAATTATGCGTTCTTGCGCCACGGATCTGAATAAAACTCATGAAAACACCCCAGTTAATGAACAAAAGGATTATACCCTACACTATCCCGCACACCCTCATAAACCAAACAAAAAAATCCATTAAGGGACTGAGCGATCGAGTGCGAATAAAATTTTAAAAAAGTACGCAATAGACCTAGCAATCTATTTTCAATCTGATAGAATGTCTGCTGATTGTTGTAAAAATTCATTGTGCATAAGTTCTCTCCCCTTCTAACACCACGCAAAAAACCATCTTGCTTAAAAAACAATTAACGTATTGATTTTTATCAAAACTCACTCATTTTTATCAATAAAACGTATCATTGATTTATCCACAAAATCTGTGGATATCTCTGTGTATTATCTGATGGAATCCTTGTATTGCCGCCTTAACTAAATTGAACAATGGACAATATTGCATGAAAAAAAAACGCCCAACCTAAAGCGACTCGGATAAAAACGCCCGTATTTTTTTTTCTAACAACAGGATAAGTGCTGGAGCGCTGTCGACAGGGTATGGAAGCGTTTCAACATTGGGTTGCCAAATCCCATTAGGCCATAATGGATCACACTGAAAACGTGCGACCACATGAAGGTGCAACTGTGACACAATATTACCCAAAGCACCGATATTCAGCTTATCCGGATTAAAAACCTCCTCCACTATCTGAGACAATGCCACAATCTCTATCATTAATTGCTGATTATCAACCACCGATAATTGATGGATTTCCTTGACGTTTGGAACCCTTGGCACCAAGATCATCCAGGGGAACTGAACCTCATTCTTTAAATAAACGCGTGACAAAGGCCAGTCACCTAAAAAAAATGCACTCGAATCGATCCGACTATCCACTTCAAAATTCATTGATATCCTCCTTGGTATGATATACTTCCCCCACCCATGACAACTCGAGGTATTTATGCATCACCCCCGTCGCATCATCCTCATGACCCTCTTAATGTTCTTTCTTAACCAACCCAATGCGGCTGATCTAAAAAACATTGAGCAAAAATTAAGTGACTCGGTGATTACTACAAAAATTACTGCAAAATTTGCTAAAAATAAAAACTTAAACCCCTTAAAAATATCCGTTTCTACAGCCGATGGCGTCGTTAAGTTATCAGGCCATGTACGAGATAAGCAAGCCTTTGTTGATGCCTTGCGATTGGCGAATACCACCAAGGGCGTAACTGCCGTGGATACCGAACAATTAGATATCAAGCGCGTCAATACAGCACTCACAGATACCTACATCACAGCCAAAGTCGAAGCGGCTGTTTTAAAAGCTAAAGTGTTAGATGATGAATCCATTCCATTGGTTGGTATTAATGCCAAAACCATCAACGGGGTTGTAACTTTATCTGGTACAGTTAAAAGTAAATCGGCCGTTTATGCCATTTTAAAACGCGTTAACGAGGTTCATGGGGTGAAAAAAATCATTTCAGAGTTACACATTAGCCGGATAGAAATTGACAAATGATCCGTTGCATTCTAACGTTAAGGATCTGGCCAATAGCAGGTTAAAACAATTCAATGCTATACTGCGTCGAGTATGGCATTGAACCACAAAGGACGTGAATGCAAACTGTTTTAGTCACTGATAATCCAACCAATTGGGATTTTCTAGGGCATCTGGCCCCCATTGTACTAGCCTCAGAATATTTATCAGATGAGAGCTATCATCAAAATAAATCCTTGCGCGTGATTAACCTCTGCCAATCTTACGATTATCAAACGATAGGTTATTACGTCTCACTTCTCGCTCATGCACGAGACCACAAAGCGATTCCCTCCGTCTTAAGTATTCAAGATGTATTAAGCACCAGTTTATCTAAATTCATTTCGCAAGATATTGAAGAAGAAATTCAACACAGTTTAGCGGATATCAAGGGGAACGAGTTTTTTTTCAGTCTTTATTTTGGACAAAACATGGCCAAACGTCATGTGGTTTTAGCAAAAAAATTACATGGCTTATTCCCGTTGCCTTTAATACGATTTACCTTGGAGAAAAAAAAGCAATGGTGCATTAAAAAACTGGTATTGCTCTCACCTGCTGATATCCCCGCACACCATGAAGATTTTATGCACCATGCAGCAGAAAGTTATTTTTCTAAAAAACGCTTTCACCAATGGCGAAAGAAACAACGATTCCATGATCTGGCTATTCTGGTTGATCCATTTGAACTCAATGCCCCCTCGAATAAAAAAGCATTGGAGTGCTTTGTCGCTGCGGGCGAGTCCATGGGACTCAATGTCGATTTTATAGATAAAAATGATGGCCGCTCCATTGGTGAATATGATGCCCTATTTATACGCGCCACCACCTCAGTTGATCATTACACCTATCGCTTTGCAAGACACGCCTCACAAGACAACCTAGTCGTCATCGATGACCCCCAATCCATTGTGAAGTGTACCAACAAGGTTTATCTCGCCGAATTAATGCGCAGCCACCAAATATTAACGCCCGAAACCTTATTCATCAGTAAATATGATAAAGAATTGCCTGACATCCAATTTCCGTGTGTATTAAAAAAACCTGACAGTGCCTTTTCGCATGGGGTAGTTAAATTTGATGATAAAAAAGAACTACAAAAATCATTGGCACAATTTTTTAAAACCTCTGATCTTATCTTAATTCAACCGTTTATTCCCACAGAGTACGATTGGCGCATTGGTGTAATTGATAACAAACCCCTCTTTGCCTGCCGCTATTATATGGCAAAAGGTCATTGGCAAATTTATAACTGGGGAACGACCGAACACGAAGTCGAAGGACGACATGAAACCGTCCCACTCCATGAGGTTCCTGAAGCCATCATCAAAACAGCATTAAAAGCAACCCGTCTGATTGGTGACAGCCTGTATGGTGTTGATATTAAAAGCCATGGGGACAAGCACTTTGTGATTGAAGTAAATGACAATCCCAATGTGGATTTTGGCATCGAAGACCAAATTTTAGGTGAGTCACTCTACCATCAAATTATGGCGGTGTTTTTACAACGAATTCGCAGGAAACATGGTTATGTCTAATTACCCAATTTTTTCAGTTCTTGGTATTGAAATTGAATACATGTTAGTGGATAAAAATACGTTAACAGTCCAGCCTAAGAGTGATCTAATCCTCAATTTACTCGCTGGGAAGCAAATCAATGAAGTCGTGCTAGGCGAGATTGCTGTCAGCAATGAACTGGTGATGCATGTGATTGAATTAAAAAACCATGGTCCCAAACCACCCTCTCACGCCTTCGCAACAGCATTTCAACAGACCATTCTTCATCTACAACCATTTTTGGAGCAACACCAGTTAGAGCTATTGCCAACAGGAGCCCACCCATGGATGAATCCATTGCTTGAAACCAAGCGATGGCCACATGGTAATAATGCCATTTACCAACAATTCGATGCCATCTTTAATTGCCAAGGGCACGGTTGGGCCAATTTGCAAAGCATGCACATCAACCTCCCCTTTGCCAACGATGAAGAATTTTGTCAACTGCATAATACCATCCGCCTAATCCTTCCTCTCTTACCGGCATTGGCAGCAAGCACCCCTTTGTTGGATGGTCGACAAACAGGCCTGCTCAATTCACGCTTGGATTTTTATGCTAAAAACCAAGCGCGCATTCCCTCCATTAGTGGTCAAATTATCCCTGAATTTATCTCCTCAGAGGCACAATACCAAGAAGAGATATTAAAGCCGATGTATCGCGACATCAGTCCGTTTGACCCATCTGGTATTTTACAACACCAATGGCTAAACTCACGAGCCGCCATTCCAAAATTTGATGTGAAAGCCATTGAAATTCGTATTTTAGACACCCAAGAGTGTGTCAATGCCGATATTGCGATTGCATCGGTTATCCATGCCATACTTAAACGTTGGTATGAAAGTGGATCACAGGTCTTTCTAGAAAAAATCTGCTCAACCGAACAACTCAAAGCGATTTACGATCAAACCATCAAAACCGGATTGACGGTACAAATTGAAGACCCTTCTCTCTTCGCACAATGGCAATTGCCTAAAAAACCGGGCATGACAGTGCGGGATATTTGGTCATTGTTAATTGAGTCTGTTAGCTCTGAATTAAGCCAGGAGAGTCAACTTGCATTAGAGCACCTATTAAACCACGGCAATTTAAGTGAACGCATAGTACGTGCCTGCTCTCATGATTTCAGCAAAGAAAAAATGATGCAGGTATATCGACAACTAGGAGGATGCTTGTTGAAAAACGAGCAATTTAACCCATGATGAAATCTACTATTTTATTCATTAGCTGCGAACATGCCGTTAATACGGTTCCGCCAGCTTATCTTCCCCTCTTTAAACCCTATCAGGGCTTAATGGAGACCCATCGAGGCAAAGATTTTGGCGCACTAGACATCGCAACACATCTCTGCAAAACATTTCACTGTGAGCACGCCATTGCCACGGTTAGTCGGATGGTTATTGACTGCAACCGCAGCATCAACCATCCGCATTGTTTTTCAGAGGTAACACGAGATTTGCCACCCCTTGAGAAACAGAAAATTATCGATACCTATTATTTACCCTATCGAAAAAAGACTGAAACCATCATTCAAAACCTGATTGACCAAGGCCATCAAGTCCTCCATGTTTCAAGTCATAGCTTCACCCCTGTATTTGAGGGCATCACGCGCAATGCAGGCATCGGTTTATTATATGATCCCAAACGGCACGGTGAAAAAGAAGTGGCGCGAGAATGGCGGGGCCTATTAAACCAACAAACGCCGACTTATCGTGTCCGTATGAATTACCCCTACATTGGCACTAGCGATGGGTTTACCACCGCTTTGCGTAAAAAACACCCGGAAAAAGATTATTTAGGAATAGAGCTAGAAGTGAACCAAACACTGGTGGAGGATAAGGCGTCCCTTAATACACTGATCAGCGCCCTATCACAGAGTCTGAAAGAATTACTGCAATTGTTGTAACCTATACATCCTATACATAAGGAATGTGCACCATTTTTTTAAAAATGGTGCGTGTTTCACACTAAAACAAGATGAAACTCCACAACCCGTAGATGTCTTTTTTTTACCACCCGCTCGACTTAATGCTGCCTTAATAATTAATCTGTACAATACATAATCCGTTTTGAATTAGACAACTATATAGAGTGAGACAACAGATGAAACAAAAAGCCCTACTTGCTTTTTTTAAAAAAGAAATTTTATTTCAAGATTTTTTGGCTAAAAAATATGACCCACTGAAAGATTTTATTCCCTATTTTTATGAGTTTACAGAACTACAACAACAACTTACCAGGGATATCGTGAGCATTTTAGATGGGTCCGCTCAAGAAAATTCTTATGCCTGTATTCATTTGATGAACTTTGATTGGGACAATTATCGTCGTTATATCAGTCAATTAGATTCAAAAACAGTAAGTACCATTAATGTGGGAAAAAAACAGGTAGAAAGTCAAGAAAAAGCAAAGGCCGATGCCGATGACTCAGAGGAGTCAATGAAGCTCTATATTAAATTAGACAGCGGTGCGGTATTAAAGTTAAGCATCGCACAATATTATCATAATTATAACGAGCAATGGTTGGATGGAACCGCCAATTTATTGAAGCTTCCACAGAATATCGATATTAACTTTTGGGAATTGGATAATATTGACGATGCTGCCAAATCCTCTGATGAATTAAGAGGTGCTTACGCTGGACGTTTATTTAATGATCATAGAGTAACATCCAGAGCAACATCTTCGTTATCATCGCCTCCAGATGTTTCCAAGCATAAGCCGACATCATCAAGTGATAAAGCAAGTCTAAACCCATTACCAAAAAAACGAAAAACAGCGGATGAACACCCCTCTGAAGATCGCAAAGAAACACGTAGATTAAAAAATAGGGAATATGCTAGTCGATCTAGAAAACGTCAACAACAGGAATTAACTGCAACACAGGATGAACTAGATTTTCTTGTTGATACATATGAAGCCACAGAGCGGGAAATTGGTTTATTTAGAGCTAAGAATAAGAAATTACAAGATAGACTTGAACGTACACTGGCAGTTGCAGAGCAACAATATCCAGGTATTTCAGACGTGTTTTCGAGTGACTACGCGCCTTAAAGATCGCGTGAATTGTAGCGAGATGAGCGAATAGCGTCATTACAAACTACAATTCACGGTGATTGACAGTCAACGCACAAGCCATAAATATTCAATGCATGATCAGTCATTTTAAACTGAGCACGTTCTGCAATCATCCTCTGCCTTTTTTCAATCACCTGATCAATAAACTCGTCTACACGACCACATTTAACACAGACCATGTGGTCGTGGTGTTCACCCTGGCTCAACTCAAAAACAGAAAAGCCCCCTTCAAAATTATGCCGGTTAATTAAACCCGCTGTTTCAAACTGAGTAAGCACCCGATACACGGTCGCCAAGCCCACATCTTCACCCATTTCAATCAAGGCTTTATATACATCCTCAGCACTCAAATGGTGTGCTTTTGATTGCTCAAGGATTTGTAATATTTTTAAACGTGGCAAAGTTATTTTTAATCCGGCATCTTTTAACTGCTGACTTTCTTCCATATTTAAGAAACCCGAGGTTAAATAAGACCTAAACAATACACGATATCATCGTCCTCTGCACCTATACTGCGCGTGATCACAATTTTAAGTTCTCTGGCGATGTGAGTTTTTTCGCCAAAAAACTTAAAATTCTGACTGCACGCAGTATATTTTTCAGAATCTTCAGGCATGCCGACAGATCAGATTAATGATTTTTATTGAGCTGTTTTTAAACAAAACGGATGGTTAATTTGTTATAATGCTGTTATACTGCAGACGGTTATCTGACCTATACCGCGCGCAGTATAATATAAAAACATCTGGAGATCGTTGTACGAATGAATATAGAAAAGGTTGTTATTATTATTCCAACCTACAATGAAGCCCTTGTGATTGAAGAAACCTTATTAAAGCTGTTTGACGCAACCACCGATATTTTAGGAATGGATGTTCATGTATTGGTTTTTGATAGTGCCTCAAAGGACAACACTCAAGCCATTGTCAAAGAACTACAACAGCACTACAAAAAACTCCATTTGCAAACTGAAACCAAAAAATCAGGCTTAGGATCGGCTTATTTACAAGCCATGCGCTATGCCATGACAACCATGGATGCAGACATTGTCATTGAATTTGATGCCGATCTCTCCCATCAACCTCAATACATCGCACCCCTGCTTGAAAAACTTAAAACCCATGATGTAGTGATCGGAAGTCGATATGTACGTGGGGGAAGCATTCCCAAAGAATGGGGCTGGCATCGAAAATTATTGTCCGTACTCGGCAATTACATGGCGCGTTTTATACTCACGCCCAAATATAAAGATTTCACCAGTGGCTTTAGAGCGACAAGGCGCGCAGCGCTTGAAAAAGCCCTCCCTAGAAAATTCTTATCCAATCATTATGCCTATAAATTAGAACTATTATGGTTGCTACATCGCAACAAAGCACGGATCGCGGAACACCCTATCGCTTTCATTGACCGACAAAAAGGCTTTAGTAAATTACCTGCCAATAGCGTCATTGATTCACTTCGCGTCATTATCACCCTTCGTTTTTATGAATTAAAATCTTACGCTAAAATGTGCCTCATAGGACTCTCAGGTCTTTGCGTACAAGTATTAGTCTATAATGGACTTCGTCCCTGGATCTCCCCTATCACAGCAACCCAGATTGCTATCGTGTTCGCCATTGTTAATAATTTTTCGCTAAATAATCGTTATAACTTCAAACGCGTTTCAACGTCTCAACGCCATCAGAAAACCAAATCCTTCTGTTTATTTTTAGGCTATTCGGCTTTGATGATTGCGTTTCAAAGTTATTGGCTGCACTTGGGCTTACTCTATATTGGAGCAGGGTTTTTAAAAGAAAATATGATTATTTTTATGGGAATGGTCATTGGATCCATTATCAATTATGTGGCCTATTCTCGATTGATCTGGCGACACAGGATTGCCTAAGGATTAATGGCACTACCTTAAGCGCTGGAGTTTGGACAAACCACGATCTAATACGAGCCCGTGAGCGTGGGCGAGCCCGAGCCTTACAATTACAGCAGAAGATCTGAGTCATATGAGTCCATACATAACCGAGCAAATTAAACGCTTTGGTGAGTATGTGCTGGATTTAGCGCGTCGTCCCGCAAATCTGTACTTAACAAGGGATAGAACTCTATTTAAAATAGATAGTGAAGTGGCGGAAGTTGCATAAATGGGCTACAATGTAGCTTATAAGGTGATGGAGATTATTATGACTGCAAATGCGGTTGTTCGAGCTAGAATCGATGGGCATATTAAAGAAGAGGCTTCTGCTGTGTTGGCCTCAATGGGTTTAACGGTATCTGATGCATTTCGTCTCTTATTAACACGTGTGGCGAGTGAAAAGGCTTTACCCTTTGAACCTTTAGTACCCAATCAAAAAACAATTGAGGCTATGAAAGAGGCTCGAAGAGGAAAATTACGCTCATTCAAAAGTATTGATTCTCTAATGGATGATTTAAATGCGGGGGATTGAAAAAACCACTCAATTTAAAAAAGACTACAAACGTGAAAAGAAGGGAAAATATAGAGAGGTTTTAGAAACTCTCTTTGTTGAGGTGTTGGTAGCTCTTGCAAATGATAATGAATTAGCAGAAAAGCACCGCGACCATGCTCTTACTAATAATTGGAGTGATCATCGAGACTGCCATATTAAGCCTGATTTAATTCTTATCTATAGAAAACCAGATATAAATACGCTGCAACTGGTTCGACTTGGTTCACATAGTGAACTTGGTATTTAGTATGAATGCTATTTCTATGAAAAAAGGCTATAACCCATACGCAGAGAGGGTTATAGCCCGTTTTAAAAATGAAGTGATCCAATTGCACACGTATCCTGACTTTCCCCGCTAATCAGCCACGGCGTGTCGGGGGCCTGTCCTGGTAGTCTTCGTTTTACATGCTCGCAAGCTCCGCGTGAAAAACAAAGACCACCACGCCACCCCTCCAAATAGATTGATCAAGCGCTAGTCTGTATAACAAACTATACTGCGCGCGGAACGCAGTGAGCACGTACAATGCGAACTACCATGACAGGCCCCCGACACGCCGCGGCTGATTAGATCTCGGTTAAAAAGGCGCGATATATCAATCACGATCTAATAAACTTGTGAGTAATGATAAGGCCCGAGCCCGCCCACGCTCACGGGCTCGTATTAGATCGTGGTTTGTCCAAACTCTACTTCATTTCTACCCACTGATAATAATAAGGCCTCATCTCATCCCCTTTGCCTTGACTATGCGCCCAGAATCTCAAAATGGGAGACTTTAGCATCACCGTCCCCTGAAACCGTGGGATCTTAAAATTGTCTTGATCACGGGACAGCAGTAACACAGGTCGCTCTCTTAGATTGTCATTTTTAGACCAATATTGATACATCAAACTATTTTCACCAAAATAATGTTGGCCCTCAACCTGATAGCGTTTCTGGATGGCACCCTGAGCGAACAAGATCTCCTGATAAACATTAAGTTCACTGGCTATATTATAGGCATCAAGGGGAATGATGATGGGCAAAAGGGATGAGGTTTTCTCAGCCTCCTTTACTATGGCATGCACCTGGGCCGTGAAATCCCTCCAATCAAAAAAATTATTAAAAAATAGTTCAGACGCTATTTCAGGCCTTCCCGATACAATCGTAACAAACATGCCGCTATAAAAAAGAATCAGGCAGGCCCCTGAAAACAACCCCATTTTAAGTACCCGGGGCTTCAGACTTTCGGCACTTTGATGAAGGAGCATGGCAAGCCACGGAACAACGGCTAATAAGCAGGGCCCTATCCATGTCAATCTTATTGGATGACGAACACTAATAACCCCAAAAAAAATCAGGGGAACCATCAAATAGACCTGAAAAAACCTCAATCTCTTGATAGGCAACATCTTGATTTGGATTGTATTTTTTCTAAAAAGCGAACAAAGCCCTAACACGCCAAGGGGCGTTAAGAAAAGCAACAATAGGCCTAAAAAATAATGGAAACAAAAGTGAGGCAGATCATTCATTCGACGGGTACTTTGAAACAGGAAAGAAACCCATTCATGGTTTGCATTCCAATAAATAACAGGCGTAAAAAGAACCATTGCCAGCAAACCTGATAAATAAAGCTCTTTTCGCATCAACCAAACCCGTGCCGATGGAACCAATATCACATAAAGAAGGGTTGCCGGGCCGAGCAAACAAATGGTGTATTTTGAAAGCATGCCTAAGCCAATCCAAAAGCCTGCGGCGTAGCACAGAGAAGACTCATTTAAAATAAGCGCCCGGTAGAGACAATAAAGCGCCCCAGACCATGCGACAAGCAAGGGCAAATCAGGCGTCATTACCACCGATTGCATGAAAAAATAAGGCAATATCGCCAACAATAAAACAGCATATTTTCCAGCCCCATAAGAGACGCACTCCGTCAATTTAAAGCTAAAAAAAGCCATGAGCAACCAGCACAATATCGCGAATACCCGAATGCCAAATTCAGAGGTTCCAAAGATAACCGTGCTTAATTTAATCAGCAAGGCCACCATGGGTGGATGATCAAGATAGCTAAAATCAAGGTGTTGAGCATAATTCCAATAATAAGCTTCCTCGACAAGCAACTGATTAACCCCTATAAACAAGACCCGCACCAACAAAGAAATGCCGATGAGGATGTATACAAAATGTCTGTAACGGGCACGATCCACCGAATTGCTTTGAGTTGAAGCAAAGACCGTTTGATGAGGGATGGGGTTTATTTTAAAAGAAGAAGACATTTAATTTAACTCGTTTAGCTAAAAAAATTAAAAAGCGTTTATCAGGATCTAAGCAAACCCCAATCAAAAAAAGATAGCAAGGTGGGCTAAATTATACTGCAGAGAAGTAGATGCCGTGCATTAAATTGCATGATATATTACGGCAAACTTCTTTGATCAAGGTAAAAAATGCAAATAAAGCTGTTGTTCATTGCCATCGCCTGTATTCTATCACTAACAAACTGTGCGTCCTATGATTTTTCAAGACGCATTGTACAACAAGGTAATTTGTTGCCCCAAGCCACAACCGATCGTCTTAACATTGGCATGAGCAAAGAGGATGTCGCGATTCTCATCGGCACAAGCCTGTTAAGCCCAACCTTTAACAATGACCGCTGGGACTATGCTTATACCTGGCACAAAGGCAACCGGCCGATGGAAATACGAAACCTTAGCCTATATTTTTCACACGGCAGGTTAGCGCGAATTGAGCATCAGCCCTAGTACCGTTTCCATTTAGCGCGTTGCCTTCTTTTTTCCTTAGGATCAATCAGTAGGGGGCGATAGATTTCTATTCTATCCCCTGTTTTCACACGCGTTGTTAATGACACCAAGGTGCCAAAAATTCCAATGGCTTGGTCTTTGATTTCAGGATGGCGTTCTATGATGCCGGACTGATTCAGTACCTCGGCAACAGTTGCACCTATCGCAAGCTGTAGTTGTTGATGAATGGCCGGTTCACCAACAGGAACATAAACCAATTCCACACTAACCATATAAAGCCTTGGCTCGAGTGCAAAATGCATCCACCATTTGATCTGTGATCTGTTCAAAAATAGGACCCATTAGCATTGAAAACATTCGCCCTGCAAATTCAAATTCAAGATCGAAAGACACCATGCAGCCCATGGGTGTTTCATCAAACCGCCAAAACCCTTCCAAATGAGAAAAAAGGCCATCAACCAAGCGAATTTCAATCATTTTATTGTGTTGTAAGCGATTCCGGGTAGTAAACGATTTTTCCATCCCCATCGCCTTCACCGTTAAGGTGGCTTGAACCTCATCCTCATCACGGTAATGAACAACACAATCACCCAAATGCGGCATAAATTCACTGTAATTCTCTATATCATTTACTAAATTATAGAGTTGCTCGCAAGAATAGGGCACTTCACGTGACTTTTTAACAACCGTCATAACACACTCCGATCACAGTTACCCATTGATTCCACAGCAATAGTTAACCACTGAGATAAATCTCTCACTTCATCCATACAAATCGCATGTTCCATAGGATATTCATGGAATTCGATGCGATCAAAACCACGCTCTCGCAGGCCAGTCACCCCCTGTTTGGTCCAGTCGGGTAAAACCAAAGGGTCAAATTGCCCACAAGCTGCAAATAGTGGCGTCTTCTTATCCATGACGATCTTACATTCGGATGCCAAGGGAAGGTAGGCTGATAAGGCAATGATCCCCGCTATGGGCCGTGTCGACTGAAGGCCTGTATATAAGGCCATGGCACCACCTTGTGAAAAACCTGCTAAAAAAATTCGTTCTGGGGCAAAGCCGCTTGCAATTTCAGTATCGATAACTTCACGAATGAGGCCTTCCGATTGCACAATCCCCTCTCGATCTTCTCGATCAGTTAACTTCATGCCCACGATGTCATACCAAGCACGCATCGGCATCCGATTATTTAGCGTGACGGGACGCACTGGTGCATCGATAAACACATGCCGGATAGGGACTTCGACCGACAACTGATCCGCTAAACCGGCCATATCTTGGGCATCAGCACCCAATCCATGCATCCAAATTACACAAGCTTGTGCAGGCTGCTTCGGATCTTTCATATATACGTTCAACAATGACCCTCCAAGAAAAAATGAAAATTATCGCTAATACCAGCT